>DASTMQ010000350.1:0-16904 GCA_035714005.1 Hyphomicrobiaceae bacterium | reverse complement strand
TAAAGGATGAGGCTCAGGGGCCGGCGCTCGGCCCAGGCGCCGATGCGTGCCTCTTGCGCAACAAAGCGCGCAAGCGGGGCCCAATGGCGTGCCGCACTGGCGCGCACGGGCTCTTGGGCCGGCGCGGGATCCGCGCCGGTGCTCCCTGGCGCGCTGTCGCCAGCCGCCGTGGGAGCGGGCAGCTCAGGCTTGGGCGCGAGGGGCTCGACTTGGCGGGAAGGGTCGCCGCGGCGTGCCGCGATCGGGGACAGCTGCCGCGGGGAGGTTTTGCGTTTCGACACGTTCGGCGCGGACATCCTTAGACCTTGCACAGCTTTAATCTCGCCCACCAAATCTGGGCGCACCGTCGAACTTGAGCCTTGGCAAGGCGGTAGGCGCCCCCCAGCGGCAAGCGGCCCCTGGTCTTGCCCCGTCGTTTTCACTAGATTCATGGGGAAGAGTGCGGCCGGGGCGCGGTCAAATCGCGGCCAGATCGGGCCAAATGCGGGCCGGCCGCAATGGGCACGTGGTCCGGCCGGCAGGAGAGACCAAGACACGTGTGGGGCCAAGACACGTGACACGTGGGGCCAAGACACGTGGGGCCAAGCAGGTGGGGCCAAGCAGGTGGGGCCAAGATAGGGCGCAAGACATGGGCTCGATACCCGATTTCAGGCAAGTCCCGTTGGCCGGGGAGGCGGCGTCCGCCCGCCTCGATGCCCCCGGCGGGAGCGCGCAACCCTGGCTCACCCCCGAAGGCATCGCCGTCAAGCAGGCCTACACCGCCGCCGATCGCGCCGGCCTCGACTTTCTCGACGGCTACCCGGGGATTGCGCCCTATCTGCGCGGACCATATCCCAGCATGTATGTGACCCAACCGTGGACCATCCGGCAGTATGCGGGATTTTCCACGGCCGAGGATTCCAATGCCTTTTATCGACGCAACATCGCCGCCGGCCAAAAGGGCCTGTCCGTTGCCTTCGATCTGCCGACCCACCGCGGCTACGACAGCGACCATCCCCGCGTCAAAGGCGATGTTGGTATGGCGGGGGTTGCCATCGATTCCATTTATGACATGCGCACGCTGTTTGAGGGCATTTCGCTTGCCGATATGACCGTGTCGATGACCATGAACGGCGCGGTGCTGCCGGTGCTGGCGCTGTTCGTGGTGGCGGGCGAGGAGCAGGGCGTGGCGCCGCAGCGGCTGGCGGGCACCATTCAAAACGACATCTTAAAAGAATTCATGGTGCGCAACACCTATATCTACCCGCCCGAGCCGTCGATGCGCATCATTTCGGACATCTTCGCCTACACCAGCGCGAACATGCCGAAGTTCAATTCGATTTCCATCTCCGGCTATCACATGCAGGAGGCGGGCGCCACGGCCGACCTGGAGCTCGCCTATACGCTGGCCGACGGCGTCGAATACGTGCGCGCCGGCCTGGCCGCCGGGCTCAACATCGATGCCTTCGCGCCGCGGCTGTCCTTCTTCTGGGCGATTGGCATGAACTATTTCATGGAGATCGCCAAGATGCGGGCCGCGCGTCTCCTCTGGGCGAAGCTCATCAAGGCGTTGGCCGATCCCGCCGACCCCAGGTCGCTGGCGCTGCGCACCCACTGTCAGACGAGTGGTTGGAGCCTGACGGCCCAGGACGTCTTCAATAACGTCACGCGCACGGCGATCGAGGCGCTGGCGGCCACGCACGGGGGCACCCAATCGCTGCACACCAACGCACTCGATGAAGCCATCGCCCTGCCGACGGACTTTTCCGCGCGCATCGCGCGCAACACCCAGCTCCTGATCCAGCAGGAGACCGGCACTTGTCGCGTCATCGACCCGTGGGGCGGCAGCCACTACCTCGAACGGCTGACCTATGAGCTGGCGCGCCGGGCGCAAGGCCACATCGCCGAGGTCGAAGCCCTCGGCGGCATGGCCAAGGCGATTGCCGCGGGCATCCCTAAGATGCGCATCGAGGAAGCGGCCGCCCGCACGCAAGCGCGCATCGACTCAGGTGCCCAGACCATTGTCGGCGTCAACAAGTTCCGGGTCGGCGATGCGGCCGACATCGAGGTCCTGAAGGTCGACAACAAGGGCGTGCGCGACCGTCAAATCGCCAAGCTCGAGCGCCTCAAGGCCGAGCGCGATCCCGCCGGCGTCGCCGCCACACTGGCTGCGCTCAGCGCCACGGCGGAGAGCGGGGAGGGCAATCTGCTCGATCGCGCCATTGCCGCCGCCCGCGCCAAGGCAACCGTGGGCGAGATTTCGGAGGCGATGGAAAAGGTCTGGGGCCGTCATCGCGCCGAGGCGCGGGCCGTCTCAGGCGTTTATACGGCAGAGGCAGGTGCCATGAGCAAGGCTGTCGAGCGCGTGCGTAACGCCTGCGCGGCATTTGAAAAAAATGATGGACGCAGACCGCGCATCCTGGTGGCCAAGATGGGCCAGGATGGGCACGATCGCGGCCAGAAGGTGATTGCCTCGGCCTTTGCCGATCTGGGCTTCGACGTCGATATCGGGCCGCTGTTTGCAACTCCCGACGAGGCGGCGCGCCAGGCAGTCGAAAACGACGTCCACATCATCGGCGTTTCTTCACTTGCCGCCGGACACCTCACCTTGGTGCCCGAGTTGGCAGCGGCACTCAAGGCCGAGGGGCGCGGCGACATCATGATCGTGGTCGGGGGCGTCATTCCCCCGGCCGACCACGAGGCCCTGTTTAAGGCGGGGGCACAGGCCGTGTTCGGGCCGGGAACGAACATCCCGAACGCCGCCGGCGACCTTTTGGACAAGCTCAACACCCAGCTGGGCTACGGTCCCAAGGCGGCCGCTGAGTAGCTGCGGCGTGCGCGGGCGAGGCGACCGTCGGCTGGGCGCCGTTCACAATTTCCGCAGCCAAGCGGTCACCGTCTTGACCACCTCGGCATCTTGGCCCTCAAAGCCGTGGTGCGAGCGCGCCTCACAGGGTTCACCGCTTCCCGCCGAGCCGCCCCGCAGCAGGACGATGTCGACGGATTTAGCGCCACGGAAGAGCCTCTTGGCCTTGCTGGCTGAGGCCGCCGGTGTGTAGGGGCAGGCGTCCTTCTCGTGATAGACGAGCAGGATGGGCTGACGAACGCGCTCAAGCCCGCCCACATTGCGCTCGGCGGAGGGCTGTGCCGCGCTGATGTGGACCAGCATGCCCGAGGTAATGACGACGGCGTCGGGACGCACGGCCCCGGCGGATAGCTCCACGGCACCCTTGGCGACCGAGAGGGCGGCCCGGCTGGTGCCGATCAGGTAAACCGGCGCAGCGATTGGGCGCATATAGGCGATAAGGGCGCCGATGTCCTGGGCGTAGCGTTTCGACCAGCGATAGCGGGCGACCCCGCCGCTGCCTTGTTTGAGGTCGGGGGCGATGTCCGGTACTAGGGTGGCAAAGCCGGCCCTGCTGTAGGCGGCCCGCGTGCGCACCAGCTGGTTGCCGGCGCCCCAGCCGATGCGGCCATCCTTGCCGAGCGCCAGATTGCCGTGGCCGCCGGCGAGCAGGATGACGCTGCCGGCCGGCCGCGCCGGCTTGAGCAGCAGAGCGCGCACGCGTTGATCGCGGCTGGCGATTTCGACGACGTCGATGCTCTGGGCCAGGGCGGGCTCGGGCGAGAAAAGAACGAGGGCGACCAACGGGGCCAGGCTGAGCCAGGCACGATCGAGTCTGCTGCGCATCAAGACCTTAACCTGCCGGTGCGGTGCAAAACTGAGGGTCAGCATGCGCCTCGATCTTGCGACCTGGCCCGGACTTCACCTAGGTTGACACCCGGGCACAATAGATCAGATCACTGGCAGGCGGCGCAATGGCAGATGCGAGCGCGATCCTAGCTCTCGACCAAGGGACCACATCGAGCCGGGCAATCCTATTCGGGTCCGATTTGAGCGTGCTGGGCGCCGCGCAACGTGAGTTCGCGCAGCACTATCCGGCCTCGGGCTGGGTCGAGCACGAGCCGGAGGACATCTGGCGCACCACGGTCGAGACGGCGCGGCAAGCGCTGAGTGGCGCCGATCTCAGTGCAGGCAAGATTGCGGGGCTCGGCATCACCAATCAGCGCGAGACCTGCCTGTTGTGGGACCGGCGCACAAGTGAGCCCATCCATCGCGCCATCGTCTGGCAGGACCGGCGCACGGCCGAGCTCTGTGCCGCCCTGCGCCAGCAGGGCCACGAGCCGACGATCACCGCGCGCACAGGCCTCCTCCTCGATCCCTACTTTTCCGCCACCAAGATCGCCTGGCTGCTCGACCACGTGGAGGGCGCGCGTGCCCTGGCCGAGGCCGGTCATCTCGCCTTTGGCACGGTCGACAGTTTTCTGCTGTGGCGTTTGACCGGCGGCAGGGTGCACGCCACCGATGCGACCAACGCCTCGCGCACGCTACTCTATGACATCGGCAAGGGCGCGTTCGACGACGATCTATTACGGCTGTTCGGTGTGCCGCGCTCGATTCTGCCGGAGGTGCGCGACTGCAATGCCGATTTTGGCTTGACCGAACCATCGATCCTCGGGGCCGCCGTGCCGATTTGCGGCGTTGCCGGCGATCAGCAGGCGGCGCTGATCGGGCAAGCCTGTTTTGCGCCCGGTATGGTGAAGGCTACCTATGGCACCGGCTGCTTCGCCGTGCTCAACACGGGACGGGAGCAGGTTGCCTCCAAGCATCGGCTGCTTACCACGCTTGCCTACCAGCTCGATGGCGCGCGCACCTACGCCCTGGAGGGTTCCATTTTTATCGCCGGGGCTGCCGTGCAGTGGCTGCGCGATGGCCTGCGCCTGATTGCTTCGGCGGCCGAGAGCGGCACGCTCGCTGCCGCGGCGGACCCCCGCCAGGACGTCTACCTCGTGCCGGCGTTCGTCGGACTCGGGGCGCCCTACTGGCAGCCCGAGGCGCGCGGGGCCTTGTTCGGGTTGACGCGAGCCACCGGACCCAACGAGATCGCCCGCGCGGCGCTGGAGGCCGTCTGCTACCAAACCGCCGACTTGCTCCGGGCCATGCACCAGGATTGGCCCGGAGCCGCCAAGGCGGTGCTGCGCGTCGACGGAGGCATGGTGGCGAGCGATTGGACCATGCAGTTCCTGGCCGATAGTCTCGACGCCGTGGTGGAACGGCCCACTATCCCCGAGACGACCGCGCTCGGGGCCGCCTGGCTCGCCGGTCACAGGTCCGGGGTTTGGCCCGACGCGGCGGGCTTTGCGCGGCTGTGGAAACGAGAGCGCGCTTTCACGCCAAGACTGGCGGCGGCCGAACGGGAGCGTAAATATGCCGGATGGCAGCGGGCGGTGGCGGCCGCGCTCGCGGCGGCAAAGACCTGAAGAGGAGAAGAATGACGGAGATTTCAAACCTCGCCGATCTGCATCAAGTTTATGCGCAGCCGAGCGACCTGGCGCTACGCAAGGAACTCGATCATATCGATCGGCACTCTCGCGCCTTCATCGCCCACGCCCCGTTTGTGGTGATTGCGACGGCGGACGCCCAGGGCTGGCCCGATGTATCGCCCCGCGGCGACGCACCGGGCTTTGTCTTCGTCGTCGATGACAAACGTCTGCACTTGCCCGACCGCCCGGGCAACAACCGGCTCGATAGTTTTCAGAATCTGCTCGCCAATGCGAAAATCGCTCTGTTGTTTGTGGTGCCGGGTCGACTGGAAACGCTGCGCGTCAACGGCACCGCCCGCCTGCTGAGAGATCCCGAGCTGTTGGCGCGGCATGCCGTTGGCGGCAAGCTGGCGCGCACCGTCGTCGAGGTCACCGCCGCCAGCGTCTACTTCCAGTGCGGCAAGGCGCTGATACGCTCGGCGCTGTGGCAGAAGGAGAAGTGGCCGTCGCTGGATGGTCTTGCCACCTTCGCGCAAGCGCTGGCCGACCAGATCAAGGGACTCGACAAGGTGGCGTCTGAGGCACGGCTCGAGAAGGCCTATCGCGAGACGCTTTACTGAACCGCCGCCGCGAACTCGGCAATGGCGTCGAGCACCGCGCTTTCGCGGTCGCGGTGCGGGGCATGGCCGCAGGCATCGAGGACCAGGCGGGACACGGGCCCCGCCGTCCGTGCCTCGATGCGGTCGAGCTGGGCCAGCGTGCCGTATTCGTCGTTGCGCCCCTGGATGAGCAGCATCGGCGCCGCGACCGCGCCGATCAGGTCCTCGATGTTCCAGCCGCGAAACTCCGGCGCCAACCAGGTGTCGGCCCAACCCAGGAAGGCGTCGTCGACCCGGCTGTGGTACTTGGCGAGCCGGCTCCTGAGGCCACCGGCATCCGAGGCGCTTTTGAGATAGACGTCGCGGATCTTGGCGATGCTCGCTAGGCACACCGGTTCGACGAACACGTGCGGCGCCATCAGCGCCAGCCCGGCCACCGGCCGCCCGCCGCGGGCGGCATGGATGAGAGCAATGGAGGCGCCGTCGGAGTGGCCCACCAGCAGCGGGGCTTCGATGCCGGTCGCCTGCAGCAGTGCGGGTAGCACGCTCAAGGCTTCCTCGTCCATGAACTGGGGCGTGCGCTTGCCCGTGAGGCCGTCGGAGTAACCGTAGCCGAAGCGCGAGTAGAGGAGCGCGCGCGCGCCAAGCCGCGCCGCCAAGTGATCGGGGAAGTCGCGCCACAGTTCGGCCGAGCCCAGACCCTCGTGTAGGAATACCAGCGGCGGGCGCGCGGCATCGCCGGGGATCGCGCGATAGTGGAGGCGCCGGGTGGCGATCATCGCAACAGGCATGAGCTCCCCGGCGTGGCGTCGTCGTGCTCGCGATCGAGGCCCTTACTCTAACAGAGGCGCCGTTGTCGCCAACTGCGGCAATCGTCCGTCGGCGTCGCATCTCGCGGCAGGCGCATGCCGCTCGACGGTTGACGCGCCCGCGCCGTGCCCGCCGGTGGCCGGTTTTTTGGCCCGCGCGCCTGTACCGGTTTGTGGCGAAGTCTCCCCCAAATTGCCACTTCCTCGCCCCATTCAGAGACCTATCTGAACAGCCATTCAGACTAGCCGGTTCAGCCCGAGCTTCCTGTTGTCTCAGGGCAGGGCTGCGTGGTTGACGGAACGGACATGCTCGTGCAGGTGCGATCCCCAGAGGTGAGGCGCAAAAAAAAGCTGGGGTGCGCCTCAAGAAGGTTTGGGAAGCAATCCTCAAAGCTAGGGAAGCAATCAGGTGTCATTTTCTTGCGTGGGCCGCCGAGGCGCGGCCGCGGCCATGCTGTTGGCCTCTCTCCTTGTCGAGGACGTCATCGCCGATCCACCAAAGCTCGCTGGCGATACCTCCACCATCGAAACATCAGCCATCGACCGGTCTGCACCCGTCGATAAAACATCGCCGCCGTCGCTGGCGACGGCCGAGCCAAGGGTTTCGGCGGCGGCGGCCGCCGATCGCTCCGCCTTCGATGCCTTTCTTGATCGCTTGATGCACGCCGAATCTGGTGGGCGGGACACGGCGGCCAATCCGCGCTCCACGGCGCTCGGGCCTTATCAATTCATCAAGGCGACCTTCCTCGACCTGGCGCGCCGGCATTTTGGCGTCGAGGTGCAGGAGCTGAGCGAGGAGGAGATTTTGCGCCTGCGCACGGACCGCAGTTTTGCGCGCCGCTGTGCGGAGACCTATTCGCGCGAGAATCTCACCTTTTTGGCCGAGCAAGGCCTGCAGCCGACCTTCGGCCATTTGCGGCTCGCCTTCCTGGTCGGGCCTTTCGCCGCAGCGCGCGTGCTGCAGGCGGCGCCGGCTACGCCGGTGGCGGAGGTGCTGGGGTCGGCGGTGATCCGCGCCAATCCTTTCATGGCGCGCATGAGCACGAGCAACCTGATCGCCAGGACGTCGCGCGAGGTCGGGGAGAGCGTGCACGAAGTTGACATCGCCCCGCACGTGCGCGTCGCTGCCGCGCAGCCCGCCCCGGTGGTGCAATCGCGCCCCGTCGCACGCGCCCTGAGTGCCCGGCACGCCTGCAATCCGAAATTGGCAAGTTGTCGGAAGTTTGCCGAGATGCAGGCCCGCGTCGCCAAGCTCGGCCGGCACGTCGTCAAGGTGAACCGCCTTCGACGCGTCGCTAAGGTGGCGCCGAGCCATACCTTGCGCGCGCTCGGCGCTTCCCGCCGGAGCACGGCCGACACTAGACGCCGAGGTGCCGGTGCATGAGGTCGGGCTGAGCTTTGAGCTGGTCGGGTCGTCCCTGGAAGACGATCTCGCCCTTGACCAGGATGATGATGCGGTCGGCGATGGCCGTGACCGCGGCCACGGTCTTGTCGATGATGAGCGTGGTCATTCCGGTCGTGCGGATGAGCCGAATGGTGCGCCAGATCTCCTCGCGCAGCAGGGGTGCCAGGCCCTCGGTGGCCTCGTCGAGGAGCAGCAGGCGGGGGTTGGTCATCAGCGCTCGGCCGATGGCCAGCATCTGCTGCTCGCCGCCTGAGAGCTGATCGCCGCGGTGCTGGAGGCGCTGGGCCAGGCGAGGAAACAGCTCGAGCACGCGCGGCAAGGTCCACGGCCCGGGCGCGGCCGCGGTGCCGGCGATGCCGAGGTTCTCGGCGACGCTCAGGGTCGCGAAGATGCCGCGCCCTTCCGGCACGTAGGCCACGCCCCGGCGTGCGATAAAGTGCGTCGGCGCCTTGGTGATGTCCTCACCGTCCAGCAGCACCTGGCCCGCCCGCGGCCGCACCAAGCCCACGAAGGTGCGCACCAGCGTGGTCTTGCCCATGCCGTTGCGACCCATCAGCCCGATGGTTTCGCCCTTGGCGATGCTGAGCGAAATGCCGTAAAGCGCTTGGCGCTGGCCATAGTAGGTGTCAAGGGCCCGCGCCTCCAGCAATGGTGTGGACGCCGGCGATGCGGGCGGCATCAGCCCTCCTCTCCGAGGTAGGCTTCCTGCACCTGCACGTTAGCCCGAATGGCCGCCGGCTTGCCTTGGGCGAGCACGGCGCCCTCGGCCATCACGGTCATCCAATCGGAGACCGCGAACACGACGTCCATATCGTGCTCGATCAATAGCACGGCGTGCTCGCGTGCCAAGGCCCGCAACAACTCCGCCATGCGCTGCGATTCCTCGATACCCATGCCGGCCAGCGGCTCGTCCAGCAACAGCACCCTGGCGCGGCCGGCCAGCGCCAGGGCGATCTCGAGCTGGCGCTGCTCGCCGTGCGCCAGGGTACCGGCGTCGCGGTCGGCGAGGTGCGCCAGCCCGACCCGGGCCAGGCTCGCCTCGGCGTTTTCCACGAGGTCGGACTGACGATCTGCGCGGGTGAGTGGATTGAGCCCGTCGCGTACCGCCTGCACGGCGAGCCTAACGTTCTCGAGCACGCTCAGGGGTGCAAAGATGTTGGTGCGTTGGAAAGAGCGGCCGACGCCGAGCCGGCTCATGCGCCACGCCGGTTCGCCCGCCACATCGCGGTCGGCGAACAAAATGCGCCCGGCGCTTGGCGCCAGCGTGCCCGAGAGCATGTTGACGAGCGTGGTCTTGCCGGCGCCGTTTGGGCCAATGACGGCGTGCAACTCGCCAGCATGCAAGGCAATGGAGACGTCGCGCACGGCCGCAAGCCCACCAAAATTGCGGCTGAGCCCTTGCGTCCACAAGACGGCGGCGCCGCTGCCACGCGCTTCAGTGCCTAACTCAGCCATGGCGGGGCGCCTCGGATGGGGGCCGGGACGGGGGAGAGCGACGCGACAACCAAGGCGGCCAGCGCGACCAACCGCTTAAGGCGCCGCTCAGGCCCTTCGGCAGGCACAGCACAACCAGGAGAATAACAAGGCCCTCAACCAAAAGCTTGCGCTCGGTGATGAGCTGGGCTACTTCGCCGATCGCCGTATAGGCTAGCGCGCCGATGATGGGACCACTGAGCGTCGTGAGGCCGCCCAGCAGGATCATCAGTAGGGCCTCGGCCGAGCGGTGCCAGCCCACCAGCTCCGGGTTCACGAAGCCTTCCTTCATCGCGTACATGTGGCCGGCGATGCCGGCGAGCAATCCCGCGATGGCAAAGGCGGCGAGCTTGTAGCGATAGGTATTAAAGCCCAGCGCCAGCATGCGCTGTTCGTTGACGCGGATACCTTGCAGCACGCGCCCGAACAGCGAGCGCAAGAGCAGCACGAGGCCCAAATACATCGCCAGCAGGAGGACGAGCGAGAGATAATAGTAGGCCAGCGGGCGCTGCCGCCGCGTCAAGGGCAATTGCCAGTCGAACAGGGACAAGGTGGGCCGCATCAGGTAGGCCCCATCGGCGCCGCCGCCAAGCTTGGTATTGTGGAAGATGAAGAACACCATCTGCCCGAAGGCAAGCGTGACCATCAGGAAAAAGAAGCCCCGGGTTCTCAGCGATAAGGCACCGACCAAGAGCGCCGCCAGCCCGGCGACGGCGGCCGCCGCCGGCAGCGTCAACATCACGGAGAGGGCCTGGTCCGCCGGCGTCATGGCGTAGACCGTGTAGGCTCCAAGGCCGTAGAAGGCGGCATGGCCGAGGCTGACAAGCCCGGTGCAGCCGACCAGCAGCTGCAGGCTTAGCGCCAGCATGGCCGCGATCAGGCCGGAAGTCACCAGCCCCGTGTAAAACTCGGGGATGCCGAATGGGAGCGCCGCCAGCACGACCGCACCCAGCCCCAGCAACAGCCGTTGCGATCGGGGTGCCCGTTCGGCCTCGCCTCGCCGCCCCATCATGCGCGTCGCCCAAAAAGGCCCGTCGGCCGCCACAGCAAGACGGCAGCCATCAGCAGGTAAACGGCGAGCCCCGCCACCCTCGGCGCGTAGGCCGCCCCCAGCGTGTCGACGAGACCGAGGATGAGGGCCGACCAGAAGGCGCCGGAGACGGAGCCGAGCCCGCCGATCACGACCACGACGAAGGAGATGATGAGGACGCCGTCGCCCATATTGGGATAGACGGAATAAAGCGGTGCGGCCAGCGCGCCGGCGATCAGTGCCAGCGCGCTGCCGACGGCAAAGACCGTCAGGTGCACGCGCCGCGCATCGATCCCGAGCACGTCGACCATTTCGGGTTTTTCGGCCGCCGCTCTGATGATGGCGCCCATGCGCGTGCGCTCGATCCACAGGAATAAAAGCGCCGCCAACAGCAGGCAGATGCCGATGACGGCAAAGCGATACGCCGAGTAGGCGAAGTGGGGCGTGATCGGCACGGAAAAATCGAGCAGTGCAGGCACTGGCACGGAATGAAAATCGTTGCCGACCAGAAAGGAGCGGACCTCCTCGAACAGCAAAATCAGGGCAAAGGTGAGCAGCACCTGATCGAGATGCTCGCGGGCGTAAAAGTGGCGAAACAGACCGACCTCGAGGGCCCCGCCGAGGAGAAGGCCGCACAGGGCGGCGGCGGGCAAGGCCAGCCAAAGCGAGCCCCAGTGTGCCGTGACTAGAAAAGCAAGATAGGCGCCGATCATGAACATCGACCCGTGGGCGAGATTGATCACGCCCATGACGCCGAAAATCAGAGTGAGCCCGCTGGCGATCAAAAACAAGAGCAGGCCGTACTGCAGTCCATTGAGGAGCTGCGCGAGCAGTCCTGGAAAGTCCATGCGTTTGCGCCGCTCGCGACGTCAGGTGACAAGCCGGTCCGCATTGTCGCGGAACGGCGGCCTTTCCTCAAGCTCAGGCCAGTTTACAGCCCGTTCCCGGGTCGGCCAGGTTTTCGGCGGCGATGCCGATCACCTTGTTCTGGCCGCCCTCGGCCCGGCGCAAATAAATGTTCTGGGTGATGTTTTGCGCCGGCGACATGCTGATGGGCCCACGCGGGCTGTCGAGTTTGGCGCCCCGCAGGGCCTTGAAGAGATTAGCCTCGTCCTCGATGTTGCCCTTGACGGCCTCAAGCCCGAGGGCCAGCAGCTGGGCGGCATCGTAGCCCTGCACGGCATAGACATCGGCGTCACGCCCGGCCTTGTCCTTGAAGGCCTTGCGGAAGGCGGCGTTCTTGGGATTGTCGAGCCCATCGCCGTAGTGCAGCCCCGTCTCGACCCCCTCGGCGGCCGCGCCCTGGGCGTCGAGCGTGCCTTCGGTCAGAAAGCCCGAGCCACAGAGCGGCACTTTCAGGCCGGCTGCGGCGTACTCTTTGACGAATTGAACGGCGCCGCCGCCGGCGAAGAAGGCGCCCACCACGTCCACGCCGAGGCCTGGAATTTGCGCCAATAGCGGCTGGAAATTGGTCTGCGGGAAGGGAAGCGATAAGGTCGGCAGCAGCTCGCCGCCACCCTTTTCGAAGCCTTCCTTGAAGCCGGCGCCGCTTTCCGTGCCGGCCGCGTAGTCCCAGGTGACCCAGACGCTCTTTTTGTGCCCCTTTTTGGCGGCGGCGAGCCCCATGCCGTAGGCGGGCTGCCAGTTGGTAAAGGACGAGCGGAATACGTTCTTGGCGCACAGCTGGCGCGTGACCGCCACGTTGCCGGCGTTGGGGACGATGGTCAGCGTGCCGCTGTCCTGCACCACCTTATGGATGCCCATCTGCACGCCCGAGTGTACCGTGCCGATCAAGACATCGACCGCATCGCGTTTGACGAGGCGTTCGGCGTTTTGCGGGGCGTTCTCGGGTTTTGATTCATCATCGAGCCTGATGATTTGGATCTCGCGGCCGGCGAGCTTGCCGCCCTTTTCGGCGATCAAGATTTCAATGGCATAGGTGATGTTTTCGCCGAGTTTGGCAAAGGTGCCCGAGTAGGGCAGCATCAGGCCAACCTTGAGCGGCTTGGCTTGCGCGACTACCCAGCGGCTTGGCAGCGTCGCCGCACTCAAGGCGGCGGCGCCCCCCATCATGGCTCGACGCGAAAGCAAACTTCCAACGCGCGTTCCCATAGTTTCCTCCCTGCCCTCCGGGGCCCCGAATTTTGAGCGGTGCTATTGAGGTTCCATCTTGGCTCGCACACCGGAGCGGCAATTGCAACGCCACCCGCGGGCGTCGACCTGTGTCGGGACGCCTCATGCTTGCCCCAGCCCGCGACCCCGGAAGCCCCCAGTGTCACCCGGGTCTGGCAAGACTTGGGCGGCCTCGGGCGATGTCTGCCGTGCCATCAACCGGATGCCTCTGGTGGCGATGTCTAGCAGCGCCTTTGCGCGCCGCAGGAGCCGGCCAGTTTCTTTAGTTACACCTTAGGGCAATAAATCTAGGACTTTAGTCTAGCCAAAGCCAGGACTTCCTCATCTCTTCGGACGCCCAAAGGGCGGTTAAATTGCGGCCATGGGTAGCCACCCTTTCGGCAATACCGCCGGTGGCATGAGGCCTAAAGCGGCCCGCGGTCGGGCTTTGCCGAGCGTACGGGCTGAGCACTTGCCTTGCCAACCCGTGGCGGGTGATTGGGGTATGGGTGTGAGAGAGAAAATACGCGTCGCCGTCATCGATCCCTACCCGCTGTTCCGGCAGGGGATCGTGCAGACCGTCGTGCATGCTGGTGCGCTTGCCTTGGTGGCCGAGGGGGCAACGTGGCTCGACGCCCAGCGCGCCGCCCGCGAGCATCGTCCCGACGTCCTCATCATTGACATCGGCGGCCTGCCCGATGGGGGGGTCGACGGCGTGCCGGAGTTTCTCAAGAGTGCACCCGCCTCGAAACTCGTGGTGCTGACCTCGCTCGATGATGTGCCGAGCGTGGCCAAGGCGCTGGCCGCCGGCATTCAAGGCTACATCCTCAAGGGTGTGACGGGGGCGGAACTCATCGAGGCAATCGTCACTATCCACAACGACCAGCCCTATATTACCCCGAAACTGGCCTCACGCCTGTTGACGGAGGCGCGGGGGGGACCGCTGTCGGCCATTCGCGAGCCGAGCCCGAAGCTCGAATTGAGCTACCGCGAGCAGCAGGTCCTGATCCGGATTTCCAGGGGACTGACCAATAAGGAGATCGCCTTGCAGCTGGGCTTGAACGAGCGCACCATCAAGCATTACCTGACCCAGCTCTTCAAAAAGATGCAGGTGCGCAACCGCCTACAGGCGATCCAGACCGCCAAACGCTTGCTCAGCTCGTGTTGAGAACGCCGGCGGTGCCGGCCGGTTGGGCCGGCGGTAACGCCATGGTCCTGAGATCAGCCTCCGGCCGGCTTAGAGGGTCTTGACCACCACCTTGCCGTCGCCGGCGTTGGCGCGCATTTTCACTTCCTGGCCCTTAAATTCCTTTTCCTTGAGCTGCTCGAGGAATTTCGGGATGGCGCGCCGATCGCCGGCTACGGCCATCAGCCAGATGATGTCGCCCGAGGCCCATTGGTTGGTGCGCAGGCGCACCGGCTTGTCGAGGTTTTCCGACAGCCCCTTGTCGATTTGCGGCGATACCCGTGCCCAAAGGGCGACGGCGACGGGAACGAGCACGCCGCTTTTTTCGTCTGGCTTCGGCTTTTCACCGGGGCGCGGCGGTGCGGGCATGTGGGCCAAGCGAAACTGGCCCGCCATCACTGGCGGCAGCACCAGCCATTCCAGGTCGGCGATGCGCATGTTCTTGAAGTTCTGATCGCGCATCAGCACGGCGATGATCTGGGAAAACGACTGGCCGAACCGCGCCTGGCGCGCTTCTGCTGGTCGCCGGGCCCGGGCGGCTGCGCCGGCGCCGTCCCCGTTTCCTCCCTTGGCCGCTTTCGACTTGTCCCGCTGGTCGACCATGGTCCAACCACCCCACAATGCATTTTGCTTAGGAATCGCGGCCACCCTATCGCGGGCGTCCATTGAGGGTCAATCGGACGTTGGCCCATTAAACATGACGCCAGTTGCCGCAAGACCCGTTGCGGCTAAGGGCCGGGCGCACGTCCTTGGCCAAGCCCCTTGATTTTGCCGGCACTCTGCACCCCGGCCCCCAATGTCCCCGCGATCCACCATGGCCATCGGACCTTCGGGACAAAGCTTCAGCGCACACGGATGCACGTAGGTCCGCTGGCGCCGTCCTTCAGTCTTCTACATTCGGGCGAGATCGGCGAGGTGCCGGTAACCAGGTTTTTCAGCCACTTGCACGCGAGTCGTTGCAGGGGCGGGGCGCAGGGAGCAAGTCATGGCCGTTACGTTGATCCAATCGGATCTCGAGTTCATTCTGCAGCAAATTCTTATCTCGGAAGCCCACGCCAGCGGTGAAGAGCTCAACGACCTGCTCCCCAATGTGTTCGTACCTTGGGGCCTGCGGACCGTCGACGGCTCATACAACAATCTGGTGCCCGGGCAGCAGTTCTTCGGCGCGGCCGATCAGCCCTTTCCGACCTTGCTCGAGCCGGAATTCCGGACGGGGTATCAGCCCCCCAATCTCAACCTCGTCGACGGCCAGCCCCGGGTTATCTCCAACCTGATTGTCGATCAGACCATCTCCAATCCGGCCGCGGTGCAGGCCTTCGTCGATGGCGGCTTCGGTGTCCTGGTTGGCGGCGTTCTGCATCACCTGAACGATGACGGAACTCCAGGGGCGATCGTGCAGCCGGGCGAGACACTAACCGTCCCCAACACGACGCCGGACGAGGGTCTGTCGGCCGGGTTCAATACGTGGTTCGTGTTCTTCGGCCAGTTTTTCGACCACGGGCTCGACTTCATCCAGCGGGACACGGAGATCGTGATGATCCCGTTTGCGCCGGATGATCCGATTTTCATCGAGCACCCCGATGCGCCGCCCTTCATGATCATCGAGCGCACATTGAAGGACGCCGAGGGGAATGCCATCAACCGCACGACGCCTTTCGTCGACCAGAACCAAACCTATACCTCGCATCCCTCGCACCAGGTCTTCCTGCGCGAGTATGTCCTCGACGAGACGACAGGACGGCCGGTCGCCACGGGCGAACTGATCAAGGGCCAGGACGGCGGCATGGCGACCTGGGCCGATGTCAAGGCGCAGGCAGCCAACATTTTGGGCATCGAGCTGACCGACGCCGACGTGGGCCGCGTACCTCTGGTCTACACCGATGAATACGGCAACTTCATAGCCGGGGACAACGGTCTGCCACAGCTGATCACCGGTACGCCAGCATCACCGGCCTTAGTTGAGGGTAATTTGGCGACGCCGGTGCTTGCCTCAACTGCAATGCCAACCGGGCACGCCTTCATTATTGACATCGCTCACAGCGCGGCGCCCTTCGGCGACCACGATGGTATCCCGGCGACGCCGCCGCAGGCGCTGAACCCCGACGCGGACACGATTGCCGGCGGTGATCCCGGTCTTGGCTTCTATGACGATGAGCTGCTCGACGCCCACCTGATGGCCGGCGACGGGCGCGCCAACGAGAACATTGCGCTCAGCGCGGTTCACCACGTCTTCCACTCGGAGCACAACCGTCTGGTCGAACAAACGAAGGAGACCATTCGCGCCGCGCTCCTGTCCGGCGATGAAGAGTTTGCCGCCGCGTGGGTCAGGGGCGAAACCCTGGCAGACCGCCTTGCGGCCGTTGCGGATGGCATCCAAGAGAGCGAATGGAACGGCGAACGCCTGTTCCAGGTGGCCCGCTTCGGCACCGAGATGCAGTATCAGCACCTCGTGTTTGAGGAATTCGCGCGCAAGGTTCAGCCGAACGTCGACGAATTCCTGATGTATGATGCCACGATCGATCCGGCGATCTTGGCCGAGTTCGCGCATGTGGTGTATCGCTTCGGCCACTCGATGCTGACCGAGACGGTCGATCGCTTCGATCCACAGTTCAACGTTGTGGGTGACGAGCAGATCACCCTGATCGAAGCCTTCTTGAATCCCTTCGAATTTTCCGCCAGCAGCCCTGGCGGCGCCGATGCGGACGCCGGCGCCATCGTGCGCGGTACGACGCGGCAACTGGGCAACGAGATTGACGAGTTCGTCACCGAGGCCTTGCGCAACAACTTGCTCGGGCTGCCGCTCGACCTTGCGAGCATCAATTTGGCGCGCGGTCGCGAAACGGGCGTGCCGACGCTCAATGCCGCCCGCGCGGAATTCCATCGCGGCACCGGCGACAGCCAGCTCGAAGCTTATTCAAGCTGGGCCGATTTCGGGGAAAACCTCAAGCACTTCGAATCGCTCGTCAACTTCATTGCCGCTTACGGT
>DASTMQ010000349.1:0-2781 GCA_035714005.1 Hyphomicrobiaceae bacterium | reverse complement strand
GCCTCGCTTTGGCCTTTGTAGGCCAGTTGGGCCGCGCGTTCGGGCTCCGCTTTTTTTCTTTGCGGAGCCGACGCCCGCGGTGCCCCGCGCGGACGGGTGGCGGCCACAGCTTGCCCGAGACCTCGCCCCAGACCTTGCCCGAGACCTCGCCAAGCCCAGCGC
Organism: Hyphomicrobiaceae bacterium; assembly: GCA_035714005.1. Lineage (GTDB taxonomy): Bacteria > Pseudomonadota > Alphaproteobacteria > Rhizobiales > Hyphomicrobiaceae > AWTP1-13. Next base: position 2,619 of record DASTMQ010000349.1, on the reverse strand, counting down.
GCACAACCCGGTGCGCCTGGTCGGCGCGCCGCGCACCGATCGCCGATCCGGCCGAGGCTTGCCGCCCCATTGCTGTCAGCTCATGCTAGCCGACCTGCGGCCGAGCCTGCCGGTGCGGTGCCTCAGCCCTGGCGGCGGACGCGCGGCTACTTTAGGGGTTGCACGCCGCCGCGGACCGGCACGCGCATCGGCGGCGGGACCGGTGGCGGCGCAAAATAGGGCGCCGCGACATAGGGAGCCGGTGCAATGGTGACCGGGTAATAGACGCCGACGGGCGGATAGCTCCAACCGTTCGCGCTCCAGGTCGGCCCCACCGTGTGGTCATAGATGTAGGCCGGCGGCACTGGGTAGAAGGCGGAGGGCTGACAATTGCAACGGTCCCACCAGGCAAACGCGCTGCTGCTCCCGGCGCCGAGGAGGGCCAGGGCCAAGCCGATGCGGCGCGAAAGGGTGCGGGCCATGTGGGACTCCCGGGGTGAAAGGCTGGCCAGCATGGCCAACGCCATGCTGGCGTTCAAGCCGCGGTGCGCTTCAGCCTTAACGCGGCGGTGCGCCGGTGGGGAGGAAGGGCTCGCGGCGGCGCGTGCCCCCGCGCATTTGCGGGGCAGCTACAACTATCCGTTGCTGCCAAGTTCGCTGTTGACCGTGCTGCGGCTGGCTACAATATGTAGTGGAGTTTCTGCGTAATAGGACTAGACATGGCACCCCGGTCCAATTGGAAGGGCTATCTCAAGCTCTCCCTCGTCTCTGCGGCAATCGCCATCTTTCCCGCCACCTCGCAATCCGAGAAGGTGCGCTTCAACACCTTGAACCGGGCGACCGGCAACCGCCTCAAGCGACAGATGGTCGATAGCGAGACGGGAGACGTGGTTGACAGCGAAGACCAGGTCAAAGGCTATGCCGTCGGCAAAGATCAGTATGTGATCGTCGAAGACGACGAGCTTGCCAGCATCGCGATCGAGAGTACGCGCACGGTTGATATCGAGCGCTTCGTGCCGAAAGCCACAATCGACGATCGCTATCGCGACACGCCCTATTATCTGGCCCCTGAGGATCAGGTCGGCCAAGAGGCGTTTGCCGTCATTCGCGATGCGATGAAGAAAAAAAAGATGGTCGGCATCGCCAGAGTGGTGATGGCTCGGCGCGAGCGCATCATGATGCTGGAGCCGTTCGGCAAGGGCTTGATGGGGACCACCTTGCTTTATCCCTATGAGATTCGCGGCGAAGAATCCGTGTTTGAGGATATCCCCGACCTGAAGTTGCCCGAGCAGATGGTGGGTCTGGCGGAAGAGATCATCGACCGCATGACCGGCAAATTCGAGCCGGAGAAGTTCGAAGACCGCTACGAGAACGCGATGATAGAGCTGATCCGCTCCAAGCAGGCTGGGCTGCCCACCAAGGTCGAGAAGGCGCCGGCGCGCGCCGCCAACGTGGTCAACCTGATGGATGCCTTGCGACGCAGCGTCGAGGCGGACCAAGGCGGCAAGCGCAAGCCGAAGGCAGCGCCGGCCAAGCGAGCGGCGGCGCAAGCCCCCACGCCGGCCAAACGTAAGGCCAAGGGTTGATGGCCGCGCGACCGCCAGGCTCGGTGCGCCGGCGGATCGAGTTCGACGCAGAGACTTGGCACGCCCTGCATCAGCTCGCGCTGGACAGCGTGAAGTCAGTGCAGGAGCTGGCCGAGGAGGCCTTCCGCGATCTTTTGAAGAAGCATCGCCGGCCCACAACGCTGAAAGAAATGTTGCGCGATAGCGTGCGCATGCAGCCCGCCAACGACCCGCCGCCCGCCCGACGACGGCCGCCGAAAGCAAAGTGAGCCCAGTTCCCGAGCGCGGGGGCCCCGCGTCGCGCCGCGGCCCTTTTCGCCGCGGCGGCAGAGCCGAACCGCTGGTGCTGGCGCCGGTGCAGCCAGCGTCGCGGCGGGCTTGCCTTAAGCGAAGCAAAATGGAGCGCGCTGCGGGAACCAGGCTCGCAAGTGTGCCGTTTCGCTTTTGTGCAGGGCATCGGCTGCGCGAAAGCCGCGCGAAAGGCCGCTGGGCGCGCCCCCGCGGTGGTTCAACGGGCGCCCAACAGCCGCCCAACAGCAGCGGGCCTCCCGCTCGGGTGCGCTGCACGACTAAGTTTGCGCGGAGGGCTTGAGGCATGGATGAGGCCAAGCAGAAGAAAGTCGACAACTCCCTAGATCAGACCTTTCCCGCCAGCGACCCGCCGGCTTCAAAGAGGATTACCGGCACCGAGCCGCCGGCGCGACCGGTGAGCCGGCAGGCGCCGCGCATCAGCAAGGAGCAAATAGAGGCCGCGGCCGGCGCCAATCGGCGGTCGCCGGCAAGCCGGGCGCGCAAGCGTCATCACGGCGTGGGTGGGGACGGTGTGCACCCCGGTGATGCCAGCGAGAGGGGCGCTCAAGAAGGCCAAAAGCCGAAGCGTCGTCACTAGCCCGGCAGGCTAGCCCGGGGCAACGCTGGCCGGCCGCACCCGGCGGCTTAACCTTGCCGCGATGGCTGCGACACCGGGGTGTGGCGCCAAGTGGGTTTTCCACAGCAGCCATAAGCTCGAGCGGGACAACCGCCTTGCTCCGTGCGCTATAAGACACACTAACTTTGCCGTCTTGCCGTGAGGGCC
>DASTMQ010000348.1:0-7284 GCA_035714005.1 Hyphomicrobiaceae bacterium | reverse complement strand
GATAGCGGCTGACTGCCGGCGCACCCGGCAAGCAAGGTGCCTGCCAACAGCAAGATCATCCCCCAGGCCGGTGCACGGCCGCGTCTCATTTTGCTTGCCTGTTCCACGACGAACACAGCAGCTCCCCCCAAAGTCGACGTGGGGCAAGCTTAGCTGCGCCAAGACACATGGCAAGCGCAAAATCCCCTTGACAGAGCATTGTTGTGGACAGGCAGCCGGACCACGGGGAAGGGGGCTGGGCAGCCTTTTGCAGCTAGGGTTAGCGGCGGGTATGGACGGCGATGAAGACTGCCTTAACGGGCGTTCCCGTTCGACCGGGATGTGCCGAATCGGTGCACGCGGGAATGGAGATTGTTTGCGATTAGGGGTCGCAGGAAGCGGCGATTTTGTCGCGACATTTACGAAATTTCATTGCGGCGTTGCCAACTTGATCGGGCAACGGGCGCGCCTGCCGGGGCTCCCTAACGGGGCTCGCCGCCCAGCGTGCCGGGGAAGTGAAAAAGAGGATCGACAGGGTAAGGACGAGCGTCATGGCCCGTTTTGACGTCACCAGCTTCGAGCTCACCGAGTTGGGCGCCGCCGGCAACACGCCCGATGCCCTGCTGGAGCTTGGCCTGCTCTACTGTGCGGGGCGAGATGATGTCGGCATCGACCTCGTCAGCGCGCACAAGTGGTTCAACCTGGCAGCGATGCGCGGCAACGCCGAGGCCAAGCGCTATCGCATGGAAATCGCACGCGAGATGTCGAAACGCGAGATTGCCGAGGCTCAGCGGCGGGCGCGGGAGTGGCTAGCGCGGCACTGACTAGAGCTGCTCGCCAGCGAACGCCGCCGGAGCCCGCGCAAAGGCCCCTTGAGCAGGAGGCCTTCAGCAGCGGATGAAAAGTGACCACATGCATTCCCAGGTCTTCTTGGTCGCCTTGCCGATCGCCTGACCGGCGGACTGGGCCTGCTCCTTCATGTCTTCGTTGGCCTTCTGCATGTTTTCGTTGGCCTGTTTTGCCAGATCGACGACGGTCCTGGGCTCGCCCTTGGGTGTCGACTTGGCATTGTCCGCGCCCGGGTTTGCCTGCTCTGGCGCCGTCGGCTCGGCGACGCGGCCGGTCTCCTGCGCCGTCCACGGCACGCGCTTAATGGGACCGTTGCAGTCAAACACCGTGCCGCCCTTGACGCTGCAGCTGGCGTGACCACCGTCCTTCGTCAAGGCGCTGAGGCATAGCCGTGTCAGCGATTGGCCGCCGGGTCGCGCGTCCTCGATGACGCAACGGTAGACCGCGTTGGGCTGCGTGCAGGCGACGCAGTATTCCTGCGCCAGGGCCCCGCCCCACCCCACCAGGCACGCGCAGAGGCCAAAGGCCCCCGTGCGCAGCGGTTTGGCCATGGGCGCGATGGCGATGTCCACTTTTCTCCTCACCTCGCGATAGGGCATCCCCCCAAAATGCGGCATTTCCTGGGTGGGACGATTTTCCGGAGGGCTACCGGCCCGGCCCCAGCACCTGCGGGCGGTGCGCCGAGCTTGAGCTCCTCTTCGGCATTGTCAAGCTCATGCCCAAGCTCATGTCTTGCAAATCAACCAGACCGGTTGGCAGATCGGGGTAGTCCTGGCGCGGCATGGGCCGCGGCATGGGACGACGCCGCGGCCGTGCCCGCCAAATGCGCCGCGCGTGGCTCAAACTTGTCAGGATGCGCGCCCTGCCGCAGTATTTGGGCGAGGCTCGGCACCGAGCCCAATGGGCAATCTTTCCCTTTTGCGGCAGTGCTGCCGGGAGAGGGGTTGTGAGTAGAGGAGTTGAGTAGAGGAGTTGAGTAGAAGAGTTGCGCCGCACCGCGGCTGGCGCGCTCGCACCGGGCCGGCGCGACGGCAAGGGCAGAGCCAGAAGGGGCAGAGCCAAAGGAAGAAGGGCAGAGCCAAAAGAAGTTTGTCTGCAGGACAATTTGCAGGACAAGGGGGGGGATTGGACATGGCGGGGGGGCAAGCGAGACTGTGGCACAGCGCCCTCGCCGCGGCCGTTGTGGTCTAGCGGCGTCGGCTCACGCGCGCCCGTCGTGAGCGGCATAGGCCAAAGGCACCCGGTCGCGGCTTGCCGCGGCCTTGAAGGAGAGGGACTTTCATGCAGCCCCGCACGCAGTTGGCCAAGATTTGGGATACCCACGTGGTCGCCGATCTTGGCGACAATGCCTATCTGCTACACGTCGACCGGCATCTGCTGCACGACCTTGGCGGCTCCCGTGGCTTGCTCGACCTGAAGCAGCGCGGCTTGGCCGTGCACAGTCCCCAGCTTACCTTTGCGACACCGGACCATGCCATTTCCAGCGCCCCTGGCCGGATCGGCACCTCCGCCGTCGGCATCGATCTTTTGCGCGCCTTGCGTGAGGAGACGCGCGCCGTCGGCATCCGTCTGTTCGACATTGACGAGCCCGGACAAGGCATCGTGCACGTGATGGGGCCCGAGCTTGGCTTGAGCCTGCCGGGCTGCCTGATCGTGTGCGGAGACAGCCACACCTGCACGCACGGTGGCCTCGGCGCCTTGGCCTTCGGCGTGGGCTCCTCGGAACTGGCGCACGTGCTGGCGACCCAGACCATCGTGCAGCGGCGGCCGCAGGCCATGCGCGTCAGCTTCGAGGGCACCATGCCGGTGGGCGTCACGGCCAAGGACCTGATCCTGCGGCTGATTGGCGAAATCGGCGCGGCCGGCGGCACGGGCTATGCGGTTGAGTATGCCGGCAGTGCCGTGCGCGCACTCGACGTTGAGGGTCGGCTCACCATCTGTAATCTTTCGATCGAGCTCGGCGCCAAGATGGGCTTCGTTGCTCCCGACGACACGACCTTCAACTACCTCGCCGGTCGCCCTTTCGCGCCCAAGGCTGCCATCTGGGAGCAAGCCGTCGCCGACTGGCGCACGCTGCCGAGCGACCCCGATGCCCGGTTCGACCGTGAGCTCACAATCGATGTGGCGAGCATCGCGCCGCAGGTGACGTGGGGGACCAGCCCGGAGCACGTAATGGCTGTCGATCAGTCGATCCCCGACCCCACGACGATAGCCGATCCGAGCCGCCGCGGAGGCATTGAAGCCGCACTCGACTACATGGGGCTGCAACCAAACCAGCCGATCATCGGCACCAAGGTGGACTGGGTGTTCATCGGTTCGTGCACCAATAGCCGCCTGTCCGACCTGCGCGCTGCGGCCGCCGTGGCGCGCGGCCGCAAGGTGGCCGAAGGCGTGCGGGCCTGGGTGGTGCCGGGCTCCGAGCAAGTCAAACGCGACGCCGTCGCCGAAGGCCTGGACCGCATCTTCCTGGCGGCCGGATTCGAATGGCGTGAGCCCGGTTGCTCCATGTGCCTGGCGGCCAATGGCGAGACGGTGCCGCGCGGGCAACGCTCCATATCCACCTCTAATCGCAACTTCGTCGGGCGTCAGGGGCCAGGCGCGCGAACGCACTTGGCGAGCCCGGCAATGGCGGCGGCAGCGGCCATTGCCGGCGCCATCACCGACGTGCGGCGCATGGAGAACGCATGATGGAAAAGCTCACCGCCCTAACCTCGGTGGCAGCGCCGCTCCTGCGCGCCAACATCGATACGGATATCGTCATTCCGATCTCGCGCATGGTTGGCAACTCAACGCGCGGCAGTCTCGGGCAATGGTGCTTTAGCCCCCTGCGTTACCAACCGGACGGCTCGGAAAACCCGGAATTCATCCTCAACCGTGCGCCCTACCGGAGCGCACAAATTCTCATTACCGGCGTCAACTTTGGCTGTGGCTCATCGCGCGAGGCGGCGGTGTGGGCGCTCAAGGAAATGGGCGTGCGTTGCCTGATTGGCTCGAGCTTCGGCGACATCTTTTTCAACAACTGCTTTCAAAACGGCGTGCTGCCGGTCGTGCTCGACCGCGCCACGGTCGAGAGCTTGGCGCGCGAAGTGGAAGCGAGCCAAGGCGCCGGCCGCATCAGCGTCGATCTCAACGAGCTGACGGTCACGGCCCCATCGGGCACCCGCCACCGCTTCGCGGTCGAGCCGAAGCGGCGCCAGGCGCTGCTCGAAGGCCTTGACGAGATCGCCGTCACCCTGCAACGCGCCGCCGAGATCACCGCCTTTCAGACCGAGGACCGTCGGCGGCGACCCTGGGTCTATTCGCGCTGACGCGGGCCTCGCCGGCAGCGGCGCGCGAAGGGCGCGGCGCACCGCCGGACCAAGAAATGGCGAAGGCGGAGCAAGAATTCGAGATCGGTTTGAGATTTGGCTGGCCTGACGGGGCATCAGCCCGTCAAATCCGCACGGCGGCGCACCTCGGGTAACACCTTGCGGCCCAACAGCTCGATGCCGGCGAGGATGTCATCCTGCGCCATGCCGGGCCAGCTCACACGCATGCTCAGATGCTGCACGCCCGCCTGCGCCTGTGCCAGCAAGGCGTCGACCACCTGGGCCGGCGTGCCAACGGCGAAACGGTTGCGGGCCAGGCTGCGGAATTGCTGTTGCGGCGAGGCGTCGGGATCGAGCGTGAGCCCCTCCAACCCCCAGGAGAAGTAGGCCTTGTACTTTTCGATCAGGAACGGCGCGACGCGGCGCAGCACCTGATCTTCGTCGGCGGCGCAGCCAACCTCCAGCAACCGGCAGATATGCGCGCTCGCCGGCAGCTTGGCTTGCGCCCGGGCCCGCCTGTACGTCGCCACCTGGCCGATCAACTGATCGGTGGTCGGAATCGGCACGATCAGCCAGCCGTCGCCGATTTTTGCCGCGCGCTCGATCGCCGCCTCGACCTGGGCGCCGATAATGAGCGGTGGGCGCGGCGACTGCAGCGGACGCGGCCGAATGCTAGCCCCGCTGAACTGCCAGTAGTGCCCGTGATGCGCGACGTTGTCCTCGCTCCACAGCCGCCGGATGATCTCGATTGCTTCCATGAAGCGTCCCACGCGCTGCCGCATGGCGATGCCGTAGATGGCATATTCCTCGGGTCGGTAGCCGAGACCGAGGCCGAACAGGAAACGGCCACCCGTTGCCACGTCGAGAAAGGCGCCGAGCTCGGCCAGTTCGACCGGGTTGTGCAGCGGCAATAAGGTGACGTTGGTGCCGAGCCAGAGGCCCTCGGCCTCGGCGGCGACGCGCGCAAGTAAGGACAATTGCGGGAAGAAGTGGAACCCGGGGGTGACGTGGTGTTCGCCAGCCCAGATCGAATCAAATCCGAGCGCGCGGATCAGGCGCACCTGTTCCAAGGTCTCGGCTAGCCGGCGCGCGGGGTCGTCGCCGTCGGGGTGCTGAGAATTGAGATAGATGCCAAGTCGCATTAATCCGCTTCTCCCCTGCCCGGCCGCTAGGCCGACTTGTCGGCCAGCCTTGCCAAGTCCGGCGTGATTGCATCGAGAGCCTTGCCGTAGCGTTCCACCGCATCTTCGGCATCGCTGCGCGTCATGTTGAGCGGCGGCGAGAACGAGTTGACCTCGATGAAGGGCAGCGCCCGCGTCAGCAGGCCGAACTCGAGCGCTTTGGCGGCAACGAGCCGATGCGCCCCGGCCTTGGCGTCGAAAAAGCGCCGCGCCGCCCTGTCGGCGACAAACTCGACCGCCAGCATTTGGCCCATGCCCCTCACCTCGCCGACGTGAGGATGGCTGCCAACGCGTTCGTCAAGCAGCTGCCGCAGGTAGGCGCCGACCTCGGCGGCCTGCTCAATGAGGCCCTCTTTCTCCATGATGTCGATGTTGACGAGACCGAGCGCGCCACCGACCGGGTGACCCGAATAGGTGAAGCCGTGCATGACCGGCCCGAATTCGGGCGAAGCATCCTTGAGCACGGCCCAGATTTTTTCGGAGATCACCGAGGCCGAGACGGGGAAATAGGCCGAGGTAATGCCCTTGGCCAAAGTGACGATGTCGGGCTTGAGCTGCATGCCACCGGTGGCAAACCAATGTCCCGTGCGCCCGAAGCCGGTGATGACCTCATCGGCGATGAATAAGATGTCGTGCCGCTCGAACAGCGCCTGCAGCCTCTGGAAGTAGCCCTTGGGTGGCAGCAGAACGCCGCCGGTGCCCATGATCGGCTCGGCAATGAAGGCGGCGATGGTGTCGGCGCCTTCCTTGGCGATCAGCGCCTCGACTTCGGCGACCATGCGCTCGCCGAAGGCCTCCTCGCTCTCGCCCGCGTTCGCGTAACGGAAGTAGTGCGGGCAGGAGGTGTGCAAGACGTCCGGCACCGGCAAATCGAAGGCCTTGTGGTAGACGGGGATGCCCGTGAGTGAGCCCGCGGCATAGGTGAGGCCGTGATAGGCGCCCAAACGCGAGATGATCTTCTTCTTTTTGGCTTTGCCGCGCAGATTGTTGTAGTAGCGCACCAGCTTGAAGTTGGTATCGTTGGCATCCGAGCCACCCGACCCGAAGAAGACCTTGGAAAGGTGCGGTGCGCCAGCTTTACTATGAAACAGTCCTAGCACGCGCTCGGCCAGGCGGATGATCGGCTCGTTCGAGGCGCCCCCGAAAATGTGGTGGTAGGCCAGATTGTCGATCGCCCTCTTGGCGGCCTCGCCCATTTCCCGGCGACCGTAGCCGATGTTGACGCACCATAGCCCCGCCCCACAGTCGATCAGCTCCCGGCCCTGCCGGTCTTTGACCCGCACGCCGCTGGCCTGCGCCATGATGTGCGGACCCTTCTTGAGGTGGTCGACGATCGAGGTGTTCGGATGGAACATCGTCTCTCGGTCGATATCCTCAAGCGGATAGTTGCGGGCTGATCGGTCCATTGTGCACCTCTGTGGCGGCTCGCCTATGAGAACGTTGCGAGCATACGCGCGCGGGCGGCAACGTGCTACCGCCGAAACGGCGCCGCGGCCGGTCAAGCGGCAAGCGCCCGTCCTTTGCCCATCCTTTGCATGTGTGAGCCCACCCTTTGCGTGCGTGAGGCACGAGCCGAGCAACGGCCGCGGCGGGACGCGAGCTGAGCGCGGGCGCCAAGCCAAAGCGGTGCCCGGCCTTGCCGCCAGGCGCCGCCGCGGCGCGTGAACCTCATTCCAGCTCGACCATGAGGCGGCCAAGCAGCGTCGCCCGCGGCACCAGGGAGGACACCAAAATGTGCTCCTCCAAGGTATGGGCGCCGCCGCCCATGACACCCAGGCCGTCCAGGGTCGCAACTCCGAGCGCCCCCGTGAAATTCCCGTCCGAGCCGCCGCCGTGCTGGCCATGCGGCAGCGCAAAGCCGATCTCGCCGGCGATGCGCTTGGCGCGCTCGTAGAGGGCCATGGTCGGCGCCTGCGCGATCCAGAGTGGCCGCACGGGTCCGCGTTCGACTTGGATGCGCACGTCCG
>DASTMQ010000347.1:0-11006 GCA_035714005.1 Hyphomicrobiaceae bacterium | reverse complement strand
GTGGGTTGCGGGCGTCGCCCTCCTTGAACAGCACCGGCAGGCCCTCGCTCTGGGCCCGCTTCTTGGCCAGCCGTACGAGATAGCGGGAACGGTCGAGCCCCATCACGTGCTTGAAGCCGCGCCGGGCAAGTTCGAGGCAGTGCCGGCCCTGGCCACAGCACAGGTCGAGGATGTGGCTATAGGGCTGCACGGCCGCCGCGGAAACAATGAAGTCCACCTCGCGACGGGTGTTCTCCAAGTTTTCGACTACGTCGCCGTCGGTCTTCACATAAAGGGCGTTAAAAAGCTTACGCCACCACTCTTCCGGCAGGTGCGCCTCGAGATCCGCTACCGGGCCGAGACACGAACGGGCGGAAGGACGCCTGGGTCGCTTCGCCTTCGACGGCATTACCATGGTGGACGAGTGTCCTCCTCGAGTAGTGGCGGCTTGCGGTCGCTGGGGCGACGACGGCTCCCCGTGGCGACGCGCCTTGCGGCGGTCAGATGAGACCCGGAAGGGTCTCAGGAAAACGCGAACGTATTAGTCCCTCGTCATCGGCTGTCAAACTTTTATCTGTGGACGATCGATCTCAGATGCAAGCTCTTTTTGTCGAGCGCCTGCCGCGGCAACACTCAGGCCTGGCGCAGGAAGCCGGCAATGAAGAACCCATCCGTCCCATGGCGCGCCGGCGTCAGCAGCAGCTGATGGTCGCTGCCGTCGGCGGAGCAAGGCGGCTCGCCGCCGACGCCGTGGGCCCAGGCCTCGCGCCACGCCAGGCGAACGAACCCGGGGCAGGCCGCCAGAAACCAAGCGCTCTGGTCGCCGTTCTCCTCCGGCAGCACCGAGCAGGTGGCGTAGACGAGACGGCCGCCAGGTTTGACGTGGCCGGCGGCGGCCAACAGCAACGTGCGCTGCTCGGCTTGCCGCTGCGCCAAGTTTGCCGGCCGCAGCCGCCACTTGGCATCCGGCCGGCGTCGCCAGGCGCCGCTGCCCGTGCAGGGCGCATCGACGAACACGAGATCGAAGCGGTCGCCGAGTGCGCTGAGGGCGGCTTGGTCGCCGGCCGCTAGCACCTGGGCGTTGCGCACGCCGGCCCGCTTTAGCCGCTCGATGCTCGGGCGCAGCCGCACGGCATCCTCGTCATAGGCGTAGACTTGGCCGGTGTTGCGCATGCTGGCGGCAAAGGCCAGCGTCTTGCCGCCGGCCCCTGCGCAAATATCGAGCACCTGTTGGCGCGGGCCGGCATCGGCGAGGAGGGCCGCAAGCTGGGAGCCCTCGTCCTGCACTTCATACCAGCCGCGGCCGTGGCCGACCTCGGCCTCAACGTTGAACTGCCGCTGGCCGCCTTCCGGCGCGGGCAGCCGCACGCCCAGCGGAGAATAGCGGGTTGCCCGCGCGCCAAATCGCGCCAGGCTCTTGAGCACCTTGGCGCGCTCGGCCTTGAGCGTGTTGACCCGCACGTCGACGGGCGCGCGCCGCGCCAGCGCCGCGCCTTCCGCGCCGGCCGCCGCGCCAAAGGCGCGAAAAAACGAGGGCTCAAGCCAGTCCGGGATGTCGCCCGCGATCCCTGGGGATGCATCGGGTACCGGCGGCCGCCAAAGCCCTGCCCGCTCGTCCTCGCTTAGCGGCTCCAGCGCGTAAGCAGAGCCGTCGGCGCTAGCGATCACGGCCGCTTGCGTCAGACCTAGCGCCCCAGTGGCCGCCGCCAACGCCAACGCCCGCGGGCTATCGCTCTGCATGCGCGCGGCCAGCGAACGCCGGCCGCGCAGGGCGTCAAAGACGAGATTGCCGATTGCCGCCCGGTCGCCGGAGCCCGCGAAGCGGTGGCTCTTGCCCCAGTCGGCGAGGGCGGCCGCGGCGGGACGATGCCGCCTCAGAATCTCCTCGAGGATCTCAACGGCGGCCTTGATGTGGGCGCCAGGCCGCATGACCTCAGGCAAATCCGCCGGTCAGGATGTGTAAGAACAGCTTCAGCCACATGCCTGCCAGGATCAGCAAGCCGAGGGCGAAGACGGGGGAACGCCAGCGCAGCCGGTTGGGGCCGACGTGGATGGCGGCATGGGCGAGGCGTGACACTACGAACAGCCAGGCGAGCCCGAGCAGTACGACGTCGACGCCCTTGGTGATGAGTGCAAACGCCACCACGGCATAAAACAGCACCGGTAGTTCGAACTGATTGCGCTGGTTGGCGGCACGCTTCTCGGCGGCGGGCGGCCACGCCACACGCCCCAAGGCGAGGTCGGCGCCGCCGCCGCGCTGAGCCATGGCGGCGATGGCGTGGGAGCGGGCTACGGCGAGCAAGCCGTAGACGAGGAAGGTCAAAAGGACTTGCACGAAGACCGGGTAGAGAATGACCACCTGATGCATGGGCCTTCCGGGCGCGACCAGTTGCGATCGTGGCGCGATGCGACGCTAGACGCTGCGGGTGTAGTTGGGCGCTTCCCGCGTCATGGCCACACCGTGAGTGTGACCCTCGCTGGCACCGGCCGGCGAGATGCGCACAAAGCGGGCGCGCTCGCGCAGGGCGGCGAGGTTGGCGGCGCCGATATAGCCCATGCCGGCGCGCAAGCCACCGACCAGCTGGTGAAGGACGCCGTCGACCGGCCCCTTGTAGGGAACCTGGCCTTCAATGCCTTCCGGCACCAGCTTGAGGGCGTCCTTGACCTCCTGCTGGAAATAGCGGTCGGCGCTGCCGCGCGCCATGGCCCCGACCGAGCCCATGCCGCGATAGGCCTTATAGGTCCGGCCCTGGTAGAGGTAGGTCTCGCCCGGCGCCTCGTCCGTGCCGGCAAGCAAGGCGCCCACCATGACGCAATCGGCGCCGGCGGCCAGCGCCTTGACGATGTCGCCGGAAAACTTGATGCCGCCGTCGGCGATGACCGGCACATCCTGCTTTTTGGCCGCCTCGACCGATTCCATGATGGCGGAGAGCTGGGGCATTCCCACGCCCGCCACGACCCGGGTGGTACAGATCGATCCCGGCCCGATCCCCACCTTGACCGCGTCGGCGCCCGCATCGATCAGCGCCTTGGTGCCGTCGGCCGTGGCGACGTTGCCGGCGATCACCTGTACGCGGTTCGATTGCTTCTTGATGCGCGTTACCGCGTCGAGGACGCGCTTTGAATGGCCGTGGGCGGTGTCGACCACGACGAGGTCGACGCCCGCCGCAATCAGCCGTTCAGCGCGCTCGTAGCCATCCTCACCCACGCTGGTGGCGGCCGCCACGCGCAGGCGCCCGTGCTCGTCCTTGCAAGCATTGGGGTACTTTTGCGCCTTTTCGATATCCTTGACGGTGATCAGCCCGATACAATGAAAATTGTCGTCCACCACCAAGAGCTTCTCGATCCGGTGCTGGTGCAGAAGGCGTTCGGCATCCTCGCGACGGACGCCGTCCTTGACGGTGACCAACTTCTTGGTCATCAACTCGGACACGGGTGTGCGCGTATTGGTGGCAAAGCGCACGTCGCGATTGGTGAGAATGCCGAGCAGCTTGCCCTTGCTGCCGTCCTCCACCACCGGAACGCCGGAAATCTTCCTCTCCTCCATCAGCCGAAGCGCGTCGGCCAGCGTTGCTTTAGGCGAGATCGTATAGGGGTTGACCACCATGCCGGCGACGTAGCGCTTGACCATGGCCACCTGCTCGGCCTGGGCCTCGGCGGCGAGGTTGCGATGCACGACGCCAATGCCGCCGGCCTGCGCCATGGCGATGGCAAGCCGGCCTTCGGTGACCGTGTCCATCGCCGAGGAGAGGATGGGGATCTTCAGCGAAATCTCGCGGGTGACGCGGGAGGTGACATCGGTTTCGCCCGGCAGGACGTCGGAGGGTCGTGGCACCAGCAGTACGTCGTCGAAGGTCAGGGCCACGCTGCTTTCATCCAGGACGGGCCGTTGCACCATATTGCGCTCTCCCTGCCGTCAGGTTGGCCGAAAGCGGGCGCGCCGGGCCTCTTTTGCTCGGCACGCGGCCCATGAGCCGCCCCTGTGGTGGAATCGTTCCAAGCTTCCTATTAGCAGAGCCCGCCAGCGAGGGGAAGGCGGTCGGGGTCTGCTCGGGAGCGTGAAAGCAACGGCGTTGCCGACGGGGTCTCGCCAGTGCTCACTTGCCGGCTCTGGCTGCTTAAGGCCACCCGCGCCTGCACGCCCATGCGGTAGGCGACCGGCCCCGGGCGCGCTCAATCCCCGAGCGCCGCGCGCGCCCTCGATCAGGCGCGAAACTGGGTGGCGGTAAGGTAGAGCTCCGCCGATTCGGCGCGGCTGGCCGGTGGCTTGACGTGCCGCACGCTGACAAAGGCCTGCTTGAGCCGTTGGAGCAGCAGCCGTTCGGAGCCGCCCTGGAACATTTTGCACACGAACGCCCCGCCCGGTGCCAACACTTCGAGGGCAAAGTCGGCGGCCGCTTCGGCCAGCGCCATGATGCGCAGGTGGTCCGTGCGGACGTGGCCCGTGCCTTGCGCGGCCATGTCGGACAAAACGACATCGGCGCGCCCCTCGCGCAAGAGCGCCTGCAGCCTGGCCGGGGCCGTCGGGGCCATGAAGTCGTCCTCGAGGACGACGACCCCCGGCAGCGGCGCCATCGCCAAGAGGTCGATGGCCACGACTTGGCCGCGCCCCTCGAGCGATCGGACACGCGCCGCGGCCACCTGGCTCCAGCCACCCGGGGCGGCGCCCAGATCGACGACGCGCCGACCAGGCCGCAACAGACGCTGCTTGTCGTCAATCTCGATCAGCTTATAGGCGGCCCGGGAGCGGTAGCCCTCGCGCTGTGCGGCGGCAACGTAAGGATCATTGAGCTGCCGCTCGAGCCAGCGCTGGGAGGAGGCCGTGCGCTGCTTGGCGGTCTTGAGGCGGACCTTGAGATGGTGTCGCCCGATCGGGCGGTCGCGGTCGGGACGGCTCATGCCTCAGGCCTCGAGCGGCGTTGCGTCGCCGCCGCGTCCGGCGCCGCCCTTGTCCGCACCCGCGAGGCCAGAAAGATAGGTGGCCACCAGGTCCTCGATTAACCGGTTGGCGGTCTCCGTCGTAACCACCGAAAGCTTGTCGGCGGTCGACAGCGACGTGATGCCGTGCACCCCCGCCCACAGCACGCGCGCTGCGCGTTGGCGCTCGCTGTCCTGCCCCGGGCCGAATTCCGGGGCAAGCGCCGCCTCGACGCGGCTCATCAGGGTTTCGAGCTTTTGCTGGTACCAGGATGGAAGCGGCGTGCCGGCCGGCATGTGGTGCTCGAATAACAAGTTCCACAGCTTGGGTTTTTCGTGCGTGAAGGCGAGGTAGGTGAGGGCCAGCCGTGTCACGCGGGTACACGCATCCCCTTCATTTAAGAGCCCGGCTAGCCGCTGGTCCAAGGCGTCGAGCACGCGGGCCTCGATGTTGAGCACAACGTCGTCGAGGTTCTCGAACATGTTGTAAATCGTGCCGGGAGAATAGCCGACGCGTCGGGCAATCTCGCGCGCCGACAAGCCGGCGATACCTTGGGCTTCGATGATGTCCTGCGCAGCATCCAAAATCAGTTCGCGCAGCTGCTGCGGCGTGTGCGTCGACCGTCGTCCCATGGCCTCCTGGCCCTAGCCTTGCCATGCCTCGGCGCTTGCCTCACGGCAGGTTGGCCAGCATAGGTGGAAATGGCCTCTTTGGGCAAATACAACCGGGGATTGTCCTGGCCCGCCAGGCCCGCTCGCGGCGGCCGGGGCGTGGGGCACCCCACGCGTCCGGGTAAACTCCGCGCGCTTCTTCTTCGCCCGCCCCCTTAGAAGGTCGGCATCGGACAGGGGGTGTTGTTCGGTTGCATCAGCATGGCCGCTTGGCTACGCGGCTTCAAATAGATTGTCTCGGTCAGGGTGTAGACCCCGGTCCCGGAGGTTGAGGCACCGGCCGCCCGCTTCATGAAGTAGTCGAAGATCAGCGGCTTGTAGCCATAGGTGACCTCGGCGACCACGACGCTGTCGTTGCTGGTGAGCAGGTTGGGCGGGATGCTCTTGATGGTATTGGAGCAGGCGCAGGTTTGGGTTTTGTCCAGGCCCTTGTAGGTGCACGACCAGGATTGTTTGGTGGTGGTTGCGTTGGCCGGAGACGAGGTGACATTGCGCAGCGTGATTTCCAGCGGGCTCTGGCTATAGGGCTCCAGGATGTAGCCGCCGACCTTCATGATGTCGCCGATCTCGCTGTGCGAAATCTGTTTTTCAGCGCGCGCCACCAGGTCGGCCGTGGAGCTGGCGACCTGCGTCACGCGCCGGTCGACGGTAATGGCCTGGCTGAGTTCGACGGCCCCAATGAACATGGCCGACATGATCGGCACGATCATCGCAAACTCAATGGCGGCGACCCCGCGCCGGTCGCGCCGGCATCTATCGACGGCGGCGAGAATGCGGGCCCGAAGGCGTGACAGGCTGCAACGACACATGGCTCTCGATGCCCCGATTTCTGAGAGACGGCCCACGAGCGGCTCAGTTATAGGGTTCCGTGCGGAAAGTTACGGACGCCTGCATGAGCAGGGCGCCGTTTTGCAGGTTGCCCAAGCGGATGAAGGGCAGCTTGCCGCCGAAATCCCAGGGATAGCAGACGGTGACCAGAACGACGGAACTGGCGTTGCCCGGATCAAAGGCGGCCGTGGCCTCCTCGGCCATCACCCCGTTGGTGGCACATTTGGGCTCGACAATGCTGCCGAAATTGGCGTTGCTCTGGACGATCACGACCGCCTTGCCGAGGCAATTGAAAAAGCTCGGCGCCTTGGCGCACATCGCCTTTTTGAATAGCTTCTTGCGATCGTCGTTGGTGGTTGCCGCCGTATAGTCGCCCTGGGACTGCTGCACCTGGCCGGTACGAATGGCGCGCGCCGCTTGCCACACGGCGTTCTCGAGCGTGAACGTGGTGAAGAAGTAGAGGCACACCGAGAGGATGCCAAACAGCAACAGCACGAACGGCAGCGCCACCATGCCGAATTCGATGGCCGTTGCCCCCGATTGTGCCGCCTGCCACCGCCGCAACAGCTCAATTGCGCGTCGGCACCGGCCCTTGGCCGCAGTTGGCGCCATCGTTGCCGCCTTGCCCTCACGCGAGCTCAAACAGGCCCACCCCATGCTCTTGCCGCACTTATGTGGGGGAGTGTTGAAGAGCCCGTAAACCCGCCGCTCCCGCGCTGGCTTTGGTAAAAAGAAGATGGCCGCCGCACCGGCGGGGCGCGGCATCGGCCATTTTGGGCTCTCAGCCGTGCGCCCGCTTGCTTTGCGCGCGAGGTTACTGGCTTGCGGCGGGAGCGCCGCTATCGGCGGCGCGTTCCGAAAAACCGATCTTGGCCTGCGCGGCCTTGGAGATCATGTCGAAGTATTTCTGGTCGTCGCCGATCACGATCGAGGGATTGCATTGGGGGGTACAGTTAAAGGTCTGCCGCTCGGTACCGCGCTGCAGGTTGACGACCTTGGCGTCGTCGCGCCGCACCAGCACACGCTGGTCCTGGATAACGTTGCGCTCGGCATCAAGCGCAATGATGTTGGTGATGCCGAAACTCTTGCCCGTGACGACCAACAGGTTGCCCGATTGGATGGCAATGTCGGCGATGGCCGGATTGCCGATGATGATTTCGGATGCCGGACGCGGCAGCCTCAAAAGCTGGGATTGATCGTATTTGACGATCAGGTCGTCGGCGGCGCGCGCGGCCGGAACGACTAAGGCGAGCGCTTGCGCGGCTGTGAGGGCGAAAAGCTCAGCCAAGCGCCTGGCGCGGGGCTTTGCACGGGCTGCGATCATGGCGGCCGTTCCTTTGCGGCGAATAAGGATGAGGCAATTTGTCTGGTGAAATGGTGAAGGAAGCGCAAACGACATGGGCTGTGCCTGCGCGCCAGGGCGGGGCGCGGCTCGAGGCCTGCAACCTCGGCGATGCGCACGAAGGGCCAAAGACCACGAAGGGGCCAACGGCACTGGCGCCGCACGGCGCCGCCGCGGAAAACCTGCGACACGTGGTTCGGCCAGCCTTTCCGTCTCGCCCATGTGGGGCCGCCTTGCCGCGGCCGCTTCGTTTGCGCTGGCTCGGGCGCCAAACGGCGGCAGGGGGCCCAAACCACGCCAAGACCAAGCCTTGGACCCCTGGTCGCTCGCCCCACGTTTGGCCCGCCGGCCGCAGATCTTAACGCGCAGAGTTTTTTGCGAAGTTCCCATTATTGTTTGGTATCAAGCAGAGATTAACCAATTAATTCCCTGGATATTTGAGACTCAATTCAAATACAAGCCGCGAAGTCTTGCGGCAAAACATCGATATAACTAGGTTCATTCAATTTTTAGCATGGATTAGATCTTGGCAGGCTGCAATCTTCTAGGCCGATAGCTGCCCCGTTGTTTTAACTTGACTTTAATTGGCCGCCTGTAGGGTCGGTCAAGTTCAGCCGCGCGGCTTGTGCCCAAGGCCTGAACGCAACCGCGCAAGCGCGCAAGCTGTGAATGAGTGGGAGAGTGGTCATGAAGAACTTCGTTGCTCGTTTCGTAAAGGACGAGTCTGGTGCGACGGCCATCGAGTATGGCCTCATCGCCGCCCTGATTGCCGTCGCCATCATCGGCGCTGCCCGTGCCCTTGGCACGCAGATCGGGACGACCTTCAACACGGTCGTCACCGAGATGCAGAATAGCGGCGGCGGCGGCAGCGGCAGCACCCCTTAATGTCTCTCGGCGGTCCTGCGCCGGCCTCGAAGCCGCCTGCCCTGGTGCAGGCGGCTTTGATCGTTGCCGCCTGCCGGCGTTGGCCGCCCCCATCGAGCCAGCCGACCCGCGGTGGCGCCGCCCTGCCAGAGGCGACGCTCTCATAAGGATTGCCCCCCGTGCTTGATTTGATCTTGCTCCTGCTGTTGCCGGGTTGCCTGGCGTTTGCTGCGGCCATGGATCTCCTCACCATGACCATCCCCAACAGGATCGCCCTCGTTCTGCTCGGTTGCTTTGTGCCTGCCGCCTTCCTGGCGGGCCTGGGCTTGCCTGCGATCGGTGCGCACCTGGCCACCGGGCTCTTGGTACTCGTGCTGGGTATGGTTTTTTTCTTTTGCGGTTGGTGCGGCGGCGGCGACGCCAAGCTGCTGGCGGCCATCGCCCTCTGGCTCGGCTTCGATAATCTCTTTCAATACCTTCTGTATACGGCGGTGGCGGGCGGCATGTTGGCCACCGCTCTGTCGATGCTGCGCTCGATGCCGCTGCCCGGCGCGCTGCTGGCGCAAGCCTGGGCGGTGCGCCTGCACCGGCGCGACGCGGGAATACCCTATGGCATTGCCCTCGCGGCCGGCGCGCTGCTCGTTTATCCGCATACGTCCTGGTTTGCCTGTCTGACCGGTTGAGGCGCCGCCTTGCGCGTGACCGCGCCGCGCGCAGTCGTTTCGAATTGCACCGGCGATTAACGAGCCGTTGAGGTTTGTGCCGCAAATTGGGCGCCGCTAACGACTCGTCGGCGGGGCGAAAGGGTGCGGGATGAAGCGGGCGCAGTTCCTCGGGGTAGCCATTGCCGGGGTGTGCGGCATTGGCGCGTTTTTCGGGGTGATGAGCCTCGTCAACAAACCGGCCAAAGTCGTCAAGGAAGAGGTGACGACCAACACCACGCAAGTGCTGGTCGCCAAAACCGATATTCCTTTGGGCGCAATCACCGGGCCGGAGAACTTCCGCTGGCAAGACTGGCCGCAAAGCGCGCTTGGCGCCGGCTATATCCAGCGCAGTGGCCGCCCCAATGCCATGAAGGATCTGGCGGGCTCGGTCGCGCGGGCGCCGATGCTGCCGGGAGAGCCCGTCACCCCCGTTAAGCTCGTCAAGGCCGGCGAAGGCGGCGTGTTGGCGGCGATCTTGCCGCAAGGCATGCGCGCCATCTCGACCCGCATCAAGGAAGAGACGGGCGTCGGCCGGCTGATCCTTCCCAATGATCATGTGGATGTGATCCTCACCCGCCGTCAGCGCGGTCGCGACGAGCAGGATTCCGACGTGATCTTTCGCAACGTCCGCGTGTTGGCGATCGGCCAGCTGATCGAGGCGCGCGATGGCAAAAAGCTCGCCGAAGGCAATACGGCGACGCTCGAGTTGACCCCGGCGCAGGCGCGGCACCTGGCCTGGGCGAATGCGGTCGGGGAGATCTCGCTGGCATTGCGCAGCATCGCCGATATCGACAGTTCGCGGGACCTTGCCACGCACGACAAGCAGCGCGCGACGTCGATCAAAGTTCTGCGCTTTGGCAAGAGCCAGCGCGCTTATGGCGTCAACTAAAGTCCTCGTACAGCAGTAAACCGGCGGGCAAGAAGGTTGGCTATCATGCGGGCTATGGTGTGGGGCGGCGTGCGTGCACTGTTGTGTGCGGCAATCGGGCTCTTGAGCATGACACCGGCGGCTGCCAACGGCGAACGCCGGGCGCAGTCGAATGATGACATTGCCCAGCAGTCGTTGCTGGTCATTCCCGCGCGCGCCGACTTCCCGCTCTCCAGACGCATTTCCATGGGCGCCAACAAGTCGGTGCTGGTGCAGTTCCCCTTCGAGCTGCGTGACGTGCTCGTGTCTTCTCCCGACATCGTCGATGCGGTCGTGCAATCGTCCAACCGCGTGTTCCTGATCGGCAAGAAGATCGGCCAGGCCAACGCCTTCTTCTTTGACGCCAGGGGCCAGCAGCTTCTCACCCTCGAGATCAATGTCGGCGCCGACCTCAAGGGTCTCGACGGCTTGCTCATGCGCTATGTGCCGGGGTCGAAAATTCAAGTCGAGATGGCCGGCCATGCCGCCGTCCTGAGCGGCACCGTACGCACCCCGATCGACTCCAAGCGGGCGGAGGACATCGCCTGCCAAATGGTGGCGGCCAATGGCGCCGTGGCCGCGAGCGTAGTACCGCCCGTCACCGGGTTTTCGCGCTCGACCAGCGTCAGCGGCTCCGCCAACACCGGCTTTACCGGACAAGCCCAGACCCAGTCGCAGGTGGCTCCCACCGCCGCCACGGCCTGCGGCGGCGCCACCAAGCTCGTGATCAATCTGCTGAGCGTTGAGGGCGAGGAGCAGGTCATGCTGAAGGTCACCGTCGCCGAGGTGCAGC
>DASTMQ010000346.1:0-2727 GCA_035714005.1 Hyphomicrobiaceae bacterium | reverse complement strand
GCCCGTGGGAAAGGTTGCGTCTACCTCACCCGCAGGTGCCCTCCCGCTCCCCGCCTTAACGAACGCCTCCGGAAGGCGCCCCTCGTAGAGTGGATCGGGATGAGTTGCACATAGGGTGAAACGTCCCCGCGGTCAACAATTATTTCGCTTATGGTGAATAACGGGCCCGGATAATCGTCCACATAGCCGTTGCTCCGTGCCTCATATTCGCCTCAAGCGGCGCCAATGAATTATGGCTTATTGCTGGAAACGGGGGTTTCTTTGTTGGGGAATCGGGGGAAGGCGGTTTCGCTTGGCGTCATCATGGCCCTCACGGTCACGCTGGCGCACGCCGACGAGATGGCCGACATGATCTCGCGCTACCGGCGCGAGCACGGCCTGTCCAGCGTCAAGACCGACCCGCAGCTCACGGCGATCGCCGAACGGCAGGCCAAGGCAATGGCCGCTTCGGGCATCATGGATCACAGCGTGGCCGGTGCGTTCTCGTCTCGAATCTCGAGCGTGAATGTGAACAGGGCTGCTGAGAACATCGCGGCCGGCACCAAGACCTGGGCGGAGACGTTGCGGATGTGGCAGAACTCACCCGGCCACAATGCCAATCTGCTGCAGCCGCGAGCCGACAGCGTCGGCGTTGCAGTCGCCCGCAATGAGCAGACTCGCTACAAGATTTTCTGGGCGATGGTGATCGCGGAAAAGGCGCCCAAGGAAAAAGAGATCAGAGTCGCGGCAGCGTCGAAGGGCAAAGAGCCCAAGGTCGCGGCACAAAAGAAAACAGTCGAACGCCGTGCGACCGCCGCAAGCTCTGACAATCCGTTCAGCATGGTCAAGAATTTCGTGTGCAAGTATCTTTGCCAGTAGTCGCAAGCTTCTCGACCCGCGCTCTCGACGCTTCGCCGCCGGCTCTCAATGGCAATCGGCGCAGGCCATGCAGCGCCTTACCCTTCGCGGACGCCTGAAACTCTCACGCCGGACGGCGTGTCGCCGAAGCGTCGGCGAAACATGCGGTTGAAATGCGAGACGTCGCTGAAGCCGGCGGCCAGCGCGATATCGATGATGCGCAAATGGGCGAAACGCGGGTCGGTGAGCATGGCATGAGCGCGTTGCAGACGGCGTTCGGCGACATGCTCGGTGAACGACTGCCCGGTCTCGTCGAGCAGTCGCTGTACGTAGCGCCGTGACAGCCCGAGATGGCCGGCAAGATGGTCGAGATTGAGATTGGGATCGCCGAAGCTCCGCGCGATCTGCGACAGGACCGCACTCAAGCGTGCCGCCTTCAGGCCACGCCCTGCGATGATCTCGCTGGCTTCGGCCGTTGGTCCGAGCGCTGCCGCTGTGAGATCGAGAAGATGCTGGCCAATCGTATGCGCCAGCTCCGGAGGTGGCGCCTCTTTGAGGGCTGAAAGCGATCGCAAGTAGCCGTCGAGAAGTCGCAGGGCTGGTCCCGGGCGCACGAATTGTCCAACCAGACCATCCGGGTCCCGGACCATCGCTCTCAGGGCGCGCGTCGACACCGTGACATTTCTGACCGCACTCCCATGCGCACCGACAAATCGGATGGGGCGGGCATTGTTGGAGAAGTAGGCCGATCCGGAGCTCTGGGAGCACTCCTCGCCGGCATGCCAGACGTGGATCGGGCCGGCCTCAACGATTGTCAGAAAGAAATCGTCGGTGCCGTCCTTGATGTGACGCCTGTCACGAATGAGCTCGCCTGGCGTGGCGGCAAGCGCACAGGCCGCGACCTGACCAAGCGTCATGTAGCTGATGTCGAAGCGTGGCCGACCGCCGCTGTGGTCAACCACGTCCATGGTCAGAACTTGACGCGCCAAGCCTTCTCGAAACGCGGAAAAGCGGTCGCGCTGCGGCAGCATGTCGGTCGAGAAGCGCCAAAGGCGAGGGGCTTCCGGCACCTCGGTCTCCTTTTCCGCATGTCCGGCTACCGCCAAGAGGATTGCGCAAGTGGCCAGGGAGCGCAATGCGCAATCGGCCAAGCCATTGTGCGCATGACGCCGAGACGGCGATCGCGGCTTCAAGCATTGATGATGGAGCGAGGTTGGGAGCAACACGGACACGCCGGTACTCCGGCACACCGCAGGAGAGAATTATGACCACCCGATCTCGAACGATGCCTTGCAGACGCATTGCGATTCTTGCGCTCGCGCCATTTGCCTTGACGCTCCTGATGTCGGCATCGGCCACGCCCGCCTTGGCCAAGGGTGCCTCCATCGGGGCGGTACAAGCCGCTTGCAAGAGGACGAAGGGCTGTGACGGGACCTTCAACAAGAATGGTACGGGGAGTGGATGCACGCCGAACGTTTGTTTTAGTTGCGTCTATGGGAAATGCGTCCCTCTGCGGGTGGGCAGCGGTGGCCGGACGCCGACTACGGGCACAGGTGGATCACTCCTGCGCGCCATGACTGCGACACCCAACCCATCGATCCCGAGGGGCGCCATATCCACGGTGGCGACATCGAAGGCAATGGCAACCAGGGAGTCGGCGCGTCCGGCGTTCAATCACTTTGGCGGCAGCGGCGGCAAACACAGGTGACCCGAGGGCGCGCCATGACAAAGAGCTCGTTTTCCAAGGGCTTCTTCCGCATCGGTGCATGGCTGGCTGCGGCTGCGATCTTGCTTGCCGCAGCCGGCGGCGCTGAGGCGGGCGGCGGCGGAAGTCATGCAATACAAGGCCGCGCTATGGCTTCGACGCCTGGTCCCACCTCCAACAACAAG
>DASTMQ010000345.1:0-4005 GCA_035714005.1 Hyphomicrobiaceae bacterium | reverse complement strand
TGCCGGGATTGGCCTTGGCATGGGCGATAAGCTCGGCCACGGTATCGACCGGCAAATCCTTGCGCACGCACAGCAGGTTCGGGACGCTGGCGACGTGCCCGAGCAGCACAAAGTCCTTCTCGGGATCAAATGGCACCTGGGCGTAAAGCTACTGGTTGGTGGCGATGCCGGGCGGCACGATGCAGATTTGACTGCCATCGCTCGGGCCCTTGGCGACCGGATCCATGCCGAGATTGCCACCGGCGCCGGCAACATTTTCGACCACGGTGGGCACCTTCCACAGCGCACCAAGCCGGTCGGCGATCACGCGGCCGACGATATCCTGGGCGCCTCCCGCCGGAAACCCCACCAACAAACTTGACGGTCAACCCCGCCGGATAGCCGGCTGCGCCGCCGCCCGCGTTGGCGCCGAAGCGGCAACGGCCGCCAAACCCCGCGCAAACGTGCGCCGTGTGACGCCTGCCAAAGCTGCCTCGCTGGAGAAGATCAAAGTGGTGAAGGCTCGGTCTGCAACCGAGTGGGGGGGCGCGCGGGACCCTAACACGCCGGAAAATGCTTGCCAGGAGAAAATTCCGCGCCCTGTATCAGGCCCCGCGCGCAAGCAGGGTGTTATTGTTGGTGATGCCGCTGATGCGATAGCCGTGCCCCTGGCACAGTTTGATGCAGTCGACGCTCCAGCTGGGGCGATAGACGTGCTCGATAATAATGGCGTCGGGCCAGTGCTCCTGAGGAACCTCGGCCAGGTAGGGAGGCAGCACGCGATCCTCATAACCTTCGACGTCGATTTTCAGGACGGTGATTTTGCCAACCGCGTGGTCGGCGAGGAGGGCGGCGAGGCGCCTCACCGGCACGGGACGACCGCCGCCGCTACCCCGGAGCGATCGTGAGCCCTCGTCGCCGCTTGTCGAAAGCAAAGCCTCGCCGTCATGCTCGCCGACGGCGACGGGCAGGGTGGTGACCTCGATCTCGGGCGCGGCGTAACGCGCCACGCGGGCGAGCCGCAGATTGAAGGTAAAGCGCGCCAGCAGCGCCGCGTCGGGTTCGATTGCCAAGATGCGTGCGCCCGCGCCTGCGTTCAGCGCTGCGTAGAGGCTATAGAGGCCGGCGTTGGCGCCGACGTCGACGAAAACCGACCGCGCCCGCGCGAGCTGGGTGCGCAGGAAGCCGTATTCCTGGCGATCCATGCGGTCGGGGCGCAATAGCGCCTTGCGTTCGCATACATTGTGATCGGGAAAGAGACGGATCCTGTGCCCCCACAGCCAGCAATCGACCGGACCCGCGTGCAGCAGAAACAAGAGCCGCGCCAGTTGTTTGCGCAGCTTGCCACGCCCCAACAGGGTATGGCGCGAAAGTCCTATCAGCGCGCGCACCGTCAGGCCCGGACGAAATGTCCCCCAGGGCAGTGCGTTCATCTCGAAATCGAGCATTGAGCCCATCACCGAAAGCTCGGGCGGGGAGGGCGCGCGCTAGGCGGTAAGGCGTTCGCGTTCACCGCAGCCGTTGATTGATGGCATCGAGCGCCGCTGCCCCCGGGCAAAGCTGCGACATTGCGATTTGGTTGAGGGGCTGATCGGTCGAGACCAGCACGTCGTGCATATCCTGTTGGCTCTCGTCGATGTAGAGCAGGCCGGTGGCGATGCGTCCTTGCTTGTCGTTGCGGCGAATCACCATGATGGCGGCGTCGGCATCGCGAGGATCGTGGCCGGCATCGAGCTTGTGCAACACCAGCCGCGAACCGTCGTGCAGTGCAATGGCGGCCGAACTGCCCTCGGCATAGTCTACCGTGATTTCATCCCTGGGCTCGACGTAGTCGAGCGGGTTTTCCGAGGCCATGTTGTGCGCGCGCACGTAATCGAAGCTTTTGGTCGAGGTCGGGTGATTGTTGAAGGTTACGCATGGACTGACGACGTCGAGGAAGGCAAAGCCCTTGTAGCCGATGGCGGCCTTGATCAATGGGATCAGCTGGTTCTTGTCGCCGGAAAAGGAACGCGCCACGAAGCCGGCGCCAAGTTGGATCGCAAGCTGACAAAGGTCAATCGCCTCGAAGGGGTTGGCTTCACCCTTCTTGGACGGCGAGGTCTTGTCATTGGTCGCGGAGAACTGACCCTTGGTGAGCCCGTAGCAGCCATTGTTCATGACGATGTAGGTCATGTTCAGGCGACGCCGGATGGCGTGACAGAATTGGCCAAGGCCGATCGAGGCGGTGTCACCGTCGCCGGAGACGCCGATGTAGACGAGGTCCCGATTGGCAATTGCCGCACCCGTCGTGATCGATGGCATGCGCCCGTGCACGGAATTGAAACCGTGGCTGCGAGACAAGAAATAGGTCGGAGCCTTCGACGAGCAGCCAATCCCGGACACCTTCGCAATCCGATGCGCGGGCAGATCCATCTCGAAGCAGGCCTCGATCAAGGCGGCCGTAATGGAGTCGTGTCCGCAGCCCGCGCAGAGCGTTGACATGGTGCCCTCGTAATCGCGTCGGGTCAGACCTGACGCGTTCTTCGGCAGGGCGGGATGGTGCGCCGAGGGTTTGGCAATGTAGCTCATGCTCGCTCTTACTCCGCTGCCGCTTGGGCGAACCGCAACTCCTTGAGCACGGCCCCGCGCACGAAGGCGGCCGTCATCGGCATGCCGTCGTAATTGAGTGCGCGGATCAGTTTGCCACCGGGCACATCGATTTCGGTCATCAGCAGCGAGCGCATCTGGGCATCGCGGTTCTGCTCGACGACAACCAACGTGTCATGATCCTCACAGAAGGCGACGATCTCCTTGCTGAAGGGAAATGCCTTGATGCGCAGGGCGTTGATCTTGATGCCATCGCGCTCGAGCAGGTCGAGCGCCTCCAGCACGGCGGGCGCATTGGCACCAAAGTAAATAATGCCCATCTTGGCGTTCTTGTCGCGAATGCTCACTTCCGGTTTCGGCACCAGCGTTGCCGCGGTATCAAATTTGCGGCGGATCCGATCGAGGATGCGAGCATGCGCGCGGCCGTCTTCCGTATAGCGTGCATTCTCGTCGTGTGAGGTGCCGCGCGTGAAAAAGGCACCCTTGCTGGGATGTGTACCGGGCAGGGTGCGGTAGGGGATGGCATCGCCGTCGACGTCCAGGTAGCGGCCCCAGTCGCGCCCCTTGAGGTCCTTGAAGCCCTCGAGCGCGGCGGCGTCCAACACCTTGCCGCGGTCGTGCACGTGCGCGTCGTCCCACACCAGCGGCTCGGTCACCCAGTCGTTCATGCCGATATCGAGATCCGACATGACGATGACCGGGGTCTGCAGGCGCTCGGCGAGGTCGAAAGCCTGCGCCCCCATCGAGAAGCATTCGTTGGGATTGGCGGGGAACAGCAGTACCTGTTTGGTATCCCCGTGCGAGGCATAAGCACAGGAAACGATATCGGACTGTTGCGTGCGCGTGGGCATGCCGGTGGAAGGACCCCCGCGCTGAACATTGAACAGGACCACCGGCACTTCGGCGAAATAGGCCAGGCCCAGGAATTCGCTCATCAGGGAGATGCCAGGTCCCGATGTCGCGGTGAAGGCCCGCGCGCCGTTCCAGCCGCCGCCGATGGCGATGCCAACGGCGGCCAACTCATCCTCGGCCTGCACGATGCCGTAGAGGCGCTTGCCTTCCTTGGTCACGCGCAGGCGTCGGGCGTACCTTTCGTAGGCTTCGGCCAACGACGTCGACGGTGTAATCGGGTACCAGGCGCATACCGTGGCACCGGCATAGACGGCGCCTAGCCCCGCCGCGTCGTTGCCCGAGACCATGATCTTGCCCTTGGAGCACGCAGCGGTGCGCACGCGAACAGGGAGCGGGCAGTGAAAGTTTGCAAGGGCGAAATCGCGGCCGAGACTGACCGCCTCCATGTTGGCCGCCACCAGCTTCTCCTTGCCCTTGAGCTGGTCGGCGACGGTGGTCTCGAGCACCTTCAGGTCCATGTCGAGCAGCGCGGTGAGCGCGCCGACGTAGACCATGTTCTTGAAGAGCTGGCGCTGGCGCGTGTCCTTC
>DASTMQ010000344.1:0-4543 GCA_035714005.1 Hyphomicrobiaceae bacterium | reverse complement strand
AGCCTGGGCTCCTGAACACCGGCCCTATGATGGACCTGATCAATCAGGGGATAGCCAAGGCCTTTGTGGTCTACGGCCTGCACGAGGTCGCCGACCGCGAGGGGCTGTTTGCCAAGGCCGGCGCCGACATTAGAGCGCTTTGCACCGGCTCGCACACGGGTGTGAGGACGGATGCGGGCCTGCTCGACCGGCTGCCCAATCTCAAGATCATCGGCAATTTCGGGGTGGGCTACGACACCATCGATGTTGCCGAGGCGGCGCGGCGCGGCATTATCATTACCAATACGCCGGAGGTGCTGACCGAGGAGGTGGCCGACACCGCCATCGGCCTGCTGCTCGGCACCATCCGCGAATTCTATGGGGCGGAGCAATGGCTGCGTGAGGGGCGTTGGCCAGCGCAGGGCGACTATCCCTTGACCGCGGCCTCGCTGCGCGATCGTTCCATCGGCATCATGGGCATGGGCCGCATCGGCCAAGCCATTGCACGACGGCTCGAGGCCTTCGGCCGCCCGATCAGCTACTGGGCGCGCAATCGGCAGCCCGCCGTTGCCTATCGCTACTATAGCGACCTCATCGCCATGGCGCGCGACGTCGACACCCTTATTGCCATCCTGCCGGGCGGGCCGGCCACCACCAATCTGATCAACGCGCCGGTGCTCGAAGCCTTAGGCCCGCGCGGCGTCTTCATCAACGTCGCGCGCGGCTCGGTGGTGGACGAGGCGGCGCTGATTGAAGCCCTCAAGCGCCGCACAATCCTGCGCGCCGGCCTCGACGTCTTCGTCGGGGAGCCCAATATCAATCCGGCGTTCTTCGCCTTGGACAATATTACCTTGGTGCCTCACATTGGTTCCGCCACGATCCATACGCGCGGCCGCATGGGCCAGCTGGTGGTCGACAATCTGTTGGCCTTCGCCGCCGGCCAGCCACCGCTGACGCCGGTGCCCGAGACACCCTTCAAGGGATGGTAGCGGTCTTGCCGGAGCGCCAGGGCGAGGGCGCAGGGCGGGCCCCGGTACGGGGGATGTGAGATGGCCGACCTGGCGGTAGCGATCCTGGGCGCGGGCTTCTTCGGCGAGCGGCACGCGCGCGCCATTGCGGCGGTGCCAGGCTTGCGTTTGACGGCGGTGAGCGATTGCGACGAGGGCTTGGCCCGGCGCCTTGCCGACCGCTACGGGGGTGCCGCCGGCAGCGACTGGCGGCAGCTCCTGGCCGACGCGGCCATCGATATCGTGGTGATCGCAACGCCACACGAGCTGCACATGCCGATGGCCATCGCCGCGGCGCAAGCCGGCAAGCACATCCTTTTGGAAAAGCCGATGGGGCGCACTCTGGCCGAGTGCACCGCGATCCTGGAGGCCGCCGACAGCAGCCGGATCACGCTGCTGATCGGCCAGCTCCTGCATTTCGCGCTGCCGAGCCTGGTGGCGCGCCAAATCCTCGACGCCGGCGACCTCGGCCGGCCAATCGCGGGCGCCAGCAGCCTTGTCAAGCTTTGGCTGGAGCCGAACCGGCGCCCATGGCACCTCGATCCCGCGCGCGGGGGTGGCATGCTGATGACGGCCGGCATTCACGCGCTCGATCTGCTCGTCTGGTTCATGGCGGCACCGGTGGCAACGGTGTTTGCCGCCGCCGGCACGCTAATGCACGACCAGGCTGCCGACGACAGCGCCATGTTGCTGGTGCGCTTCGCCGACGGCCGCTTTGGCCAGGTATCGAGCATCGGCTACCGCGACGGCGCCGTCGTGTACGGCATGGACCTCGTCTGCGAAAAGGCGACGCTGCGCCTCGATTTTGCACGGGGCGTTTCGATCGGCCGGGGTGGGGAGTGGACCCCTGTCGCCAATTCGGCGGAGCCCGACTGGATGTCGCGGGCGCTGGAGCGTGAGTGGCAGGCGATGCAGACCGCCGTCCGCAGCGGGTCCCCCGTGCCGGTCTCCGGCGCCTATGGCCGGCACATGGTCGCGTGCATCCAAGCGGCCCTGCAATCGAACCGCGAGCGCCGTGAGGTGGCGGTGGCGTCCTGAGGTGGCCAAAGCGCACCCGGCGCAAAAAACGCCGCTCGTCTTGGCTACGCTGGGAACAAGGGGGAGCTTTTGCGTTATCAGCAGCGAGCCGAAACCTCCAGGAGTTGGCCATGGCCGAGCCGGCACCCCCTTCGCTGATGGGCAAGGTCATCGACTACATCCTTGGTCGCAACACGCTGATTGGCCTTGCCTCCTTCATGCTGCTGCTGCTTTCGGGTTACGCCACCTGGCATGGTATGCGCGACTTCATCATTGGCGTCTCCTCGACACCGACCAGCCAAGGCCAGCTGTTGCCGGGCGGCCTGTCGCTGTCCAATGACGTCCTGGTAATCGCCGTCGTCGTCGCCCTCACGTTCCTGATGTGGCTGATGTTACGCGAAAGCTTCGGCGCCCGACGACAGCTGCGCGAGCGCTTAATCACGTTTCCGCTCTATCTCTTCCTCGCCGTCTGGTCGATCGGCTTCGGCTACGGCTTCTGGTGGAGCCTGATCTCCGGCGAGGAGGCCACACGCACCGGGCTTGCCGGCCTGCGCGAGGACGCACGCGACGCCGCACAAGTGGTGGCGGCGCGGCTCGATGCCGTGCGCGGCCAGCTCGACAGCGTGGTCGGCTGGTCCGACAGCCAGATGCAGCGCGAGGAGACGAGCGGCGGCAGCTGCGGGGTAGCATCGGCGGCCGGCCGCGGCCCACTCTATAACGCGCGGCGCGGCGTCCGCGACCAGATCACAACCCTGCGCGATGGCATGACCAAGTCGTGGCTGGAGCCCGTGCAGGCCGACGTCGAGCAGCTGCGTCAGGCCGCCACGGCGCTCGAGGGCGGCACGGTGGAGGAACGCCAGCGCAACTTCGAGGCGCGGGCGTCCGATATTCGCGGCCGGGCGCGCAATATCGTCGCGCGCAGCAATCAGCTGGGCAAGGCAACCGCGGCCGAGATGCGGGCGCTCGCCGGCGTGGTGGCCGTGGCGCCGGGTGGTGCCGGCTTTTCCTGCTACGATGCGACATTGGCGGAACGCCTGCGCCAGGCGGCGGCGCAGGCGGAACAGCCGGCGGAGCTAAAGTTGCGGGAAGCCGTCTTCAATGAAGGACCGGCCGGCGTTGCCAATGCCGTCAAAAACCTATGGCGCAACCTTGGCGCCTACGCGGGCTCGCTTCTGACCTACGTGGTAAGTGGCGGCAACCAGGCGGCCGGGCGAACCGACACCGGCGAGCCGATCACGGGGCGTGACTTGATCGCGCTGTTGGCCACCATCGGCATCGACCTCGGCTTGCTGGCGCTGGCCATCGTCAATCCACCGCGCGAGCCACCCTCGATCCGGCCCTCAGGCACGCTGCGGCGCCAGATCAACGAGGCCATCGATACCGCCATTGCCCGCGCCGGGGTCGACCGTGAATGGGTGCGGCGGCACTTCGTGCACCACAACAAGGCGTCTTACCTGGTAATACCCAACCTTTACAGCTGTGACCCCGACAACAAGGAGGAGGCCGCGAAGGCGTTGGCCGTCAATCAACTAGCCGGCGTGCTGAGCGACCTGGAGCTGGTGCGATGGCCCAGGCGCGGGGCGCGCTGGCTTTGGATCAGGGGGGAGCTTGAGCAACTGAAACGCGAGGAAAGCCTCGGCAGCGACACCGATCTCACGGAAATCCGTCAGGCCTGGCTGAAAAAGACGGGCGGGACGGCCGGCGAGAACGGCGACGATCTCGTGCGCGAGGCCAAACCCTTGCGCAACCACGGCCTGTTTTCCAAGGCGGAGCGCGCCTTGCAGATCGCCGGCTGGAGCGAGCGCGCGCGCAACGATATCGAGATCTTTCGCTTGGTCGACACCGAGGGCCTGACGCCGCTGCTGATGGTCCTTAACGAACCGCGCGGGCGCACCGATGCGAGGGCCGAACCCGAGGCGGCCATGGCGTGAGGTAGGTGGGTGGCCCCTTAGCCCCAGTTGCAGCGCATCTCCTGGCAGACCCGACGCGGCCCGCCCCCGACCCGACAGCTCGTCGCCACCATGCGGCAGATCCGGCAACTATAAGATGACAGGCAACCTCGGTAGAGGCCACCGCGGGCAAAATTGCAGGTGCGGATGGTCTGGCAGTCGCGCTGCGAGCCATCCGGCGCGGGCTGGGCCACCACGGCGTTAGCGCCGGCAGCCATGGCCGCGGTCACGAGGAGCAGAAGCATTGAGGCACGTGCGATCGGCATGGCCACGGACCCCGCGCTGTGATGACCCTTTTTGCGACTCTGGGAGGCTAGCATTGGCGAAGACGCCGCCGCCTGCAATGATCCCGTGTCGGTTTGGTTTCTGTGAGTGGCGTGCTGTGCCTTGGCGGCCACTCCAGGCGGTGAAAACCTTAACGCCGGGATGACGACGCGGCCGGCCGTCACTCGCAAAAAAGGCCGCAAGACGCGGCGCCAGGCGCTATTCGGCGGCGACCTTTTTGGGTTGCACGGCCGCCATGTAGTCATTGATCAGCGTCTCGCAGATCTTGCCCGGCGTATAGCGGTGCTGGCCGATTTCCGACACGGG
>DASTMQ010000343.1:0-6472 GCA_035714005.1 Hyphomicrobiaceae bacterium | reverse complement strand
AGTGATAAGGGATGGGCAAGCTCCAAGGTAAGATCGCGCTGGTCACCGGATCGGGGCGCAACATCGGTCGAGCGACGGTGCTGAAGCTCGCCCGCGAAGGCGCGCATGTCGTGGTCAACGCGCGCTCCAATCAGCACGAGGCTGAGGCCGTGGCGCGTGAGGCCCGGGATCTTGGCGTCAAAGCGGTCCCCGTACTGGCGGATATCGGCAAAAAGACCGAGGTCGAGGCGCTGGCCGCCAGGGCGCTGTCCGAGTTTGGCCGGGTCGACATCCTGATCAACAACGCTGCGATCCGCCCGCACAAGCCGTTCACGGAGACAACCGACGCGGATTGGGAATTGATCCGTAGCGTGGTTCTTGACGGTCCGCTCTACCTGACGCGTGCGCTGATCGAGCCCATGGTCAAGGATCGCTACGGGCGCATTCTGTTCTTCGTCGGCGACGGCGCGATTTCCGCTCGCGGCAGTGGCCGCACTCATTTATCTGCCGCGAAGATGGGGCTGATCGGCATGGCGCGCGGGCTCGCATCGGAATTCGCCCCCCATAACATCCGGGTTAATGTGGTTTCGCCCGGCAGCATCGATACGCGGCGCGACAATCCAGAATGGTATCAGGGTCACCTGCCGAACGCCGCCGGCATCCCGCTCGGCCGGCAAGGCAGCGTCGATGAAATTGCTGCGACCTGCCTGTTCCTGGTCAGTGAGGATGCTGGCTTCATCACCGGACAGACGATCCACGTCAATGGCGGTGCACACTATTACTGATTGCAACCTGAAAGCGATGAGCGGGTTGCCGTCCCCGGGCAGCTCGACACTGAGTCCACTGTCGCACCCTATTTGCGTCAATAGCGCGCCCAGCGCTCCATCAGTTCGTGGCGCTCTTGAAATAGGTCGCTCGGCGGTACGCTGATTCGGTTTTGTCGCGCACGCCGTGCGCCAAGTCGGGCCTCGTCAACCACATCCCGCGTGTCGACCATGGCGGCCAGGTCGCAGAGGAACCCTCTGGGACGGAAACAGGCGCCGTAGCTCGTCGTCGTGAACTGAAAACGCGGCCGTTGGTTCGTAGCCGTTCGCCCTGGTCCACGGGACACGGATAGGATACGCGGAAATCAAGGGACCTCAAGAAAGTCGGTATTTTAGGGGAGCTCACAAGCAAGCGAGCGCTCAGCCATGACCTGGAACGCCGACCCGGCAGGGCTTGGCCGCCGCCGCCAAGCCCGAACTCCCCGCGCGCCCCGGCCTTGCCGACAAAGGGGGCTGCGATGGCGCGAGGCCCTGGCCAAGAGCTGCCGGGTGGCTGTCAAAGTCGGCAGCGCCGGGTTAGAAAAGAGCCCTCGCATCGACCAACTTGCCAACGAGGCAGCGATGACGGCGCCGACGCTGAGAAGCCTGTGTCAGCACAAGGGCTATAAGTTCGGCCATTTCGTCGTCGAATTTGCCACGCCCGGCATCGGCCACATTCTCAAGGGTGCGGGCTGCGATTTCGTGCTGTTTGATACCGAGCATTCGGGCTTCTCCACCGACGTCGTGAAGACCTGCGTGCGCTACTTCGAGGCGGCCGAGCTGCCGGCAATTTTCCGTGTCCCCTCGAAATCCTACGATCACCTGGCACGATATGCCGATATGGGTGCACAGGGCATTATGGTGCCGCTCGTCAACAATGCCCGCGAGGCGCAGGAATTCGTGTCGTACGTAAAATATTATCCCGACGGCACACGCGGCGTTGGCATCGGTTTGGCGCACGATAACTATACGGGGGGCGCGGTCGCGGAGAAGTTGCAACGTCTGAACGCGCGCAATTGCCTGTTCGTTCAGATCGAAACCGCCGCCGGCGCCGAAAATGCCGATGCGATCGCGGCCGTGGCCGGCGTCGACTGCCTATGGATTGGCCACTTCGATCTCTCCTGCTCGCTCGGCATACCGGGCGCCTTCACGCACCCGAAATTCACGGCCGCGGTCGATCGCGTGACGGCGGCCGCGAACCGCCACGGCAAGGCGCTGGGTCGGCTGGTGACCGACCTCGATTCGGGGCTCGACTGCGCGGCGCGAGGTTTTGATTTCCTTGCTTGGCAGGGCGACGTCTGGGCCCTGCAGGCGGCCGTGCGCAAGGGCATCGAGGACTTGAAGGCCGGCATTGCCGAGCGAGGTTTGGCGGCACCGGAAAGGCGCCCGCAGGGGACGCCACAGGCTTAAGCCGGCGGCCCGCACCTTGGGCGCCACCTTATGCCGCCATCGCCCGGCGGTAGAGCTCGCGCAACCTGCGGTAGCCGACGCGGGCGATGCCGGCCTGGTCGAGCCAGCGCCGCGGCTCGCCGCTGCCGAACAGGCGATACTCGTCGGTCCGCCAATGCGCCCGCGCCGGCACGATGCTTTCGATCTCACCGGGAGCGTTGCAATGCAGGGCAACGAACGTCAAGCCGGCCGGCACCGTCGTCAGCAGTTGACGATAGGCGGCTTGGGTCTCGTTGCTCGGCACGCCCGGCGTCATGCGGAATTGATCCACGATCGGTGTGCCCGCCGCCTCGAGTGCCGCGATTGCTGTCGCGTAGGGCCCCGGGTCGACGGCACCGAGGCGCAGCACGTCGAGGTAACTTGCCAGATTGCGCGGCAGCAACACCGGCACGCGATAAGCCCGACCGAGCCGGAGCAGGATGGCGAGCAGCTCGGGCACCAGTGCGGCGCCCATATGCGTGTCGAGGTGCGTCATGTCGATGCCGGTCGCCAGTGCGCGTTCGATCTGCGCGCGCATTTCCGCCTCGGCTGCTTCCGGTTCGAGGCGCGCGCGCAGCTTCAGGCAATTGCGCGGCAGATAGCCGTCGTCGTCGACCAGACCCGAGGCCGGGCTCGTTGTCGAAAGCGCGCGCCATCGGTAGCCGTCCCATTCCGACGTCAGCGTGAGATGCACGCCAAGATCGAGCGTACGGTCGCGGCGCGCCGCCTCGGCAATTTCCGGGAACCAGGGGCAGGGAACCATGACCGAGCCACAGTCGACGGCGCCGGCGCGGTACAAATCCAAATAGGCTTGATTGGCGCCATGGCACATGCCGACGTCGTCCACGTGCAACGTGATGATGCGCGTTCCCGCCGCAAGCCCAAGCGCCGCGCAGATGTCGGTCATGGCAACAATTCCCGAAAAAAGAGCCTGGCCTGCCGCCTTCGCGCCGATGTCGCCACGCCGCCGCCTGCTCGGCCCGAAAAGGCCCCTTCGAGATAGGAACGCGAACCGGCCTGGCCAAGTAGCAAAGGGCTGGGCAAGGGTTGGCGCATCGGGCCGCCTACCCCGGCCACCTTGGCCCCTTTTTTGGCGTGAACCTTCGCGTGCCTTGCCAGGCTTTTGGCGCCGCGGTCGCAGCCTGCC
This sequence comes from Hyphomicrobiaceae bacterium, assembly GCA_035714005.1. Classification (GTDB taxonomy): domain Bacteria; phylum Pseudomonadota; class Alphaproteobacteria; order Rhizobiales; family Hyphomicrobiaceae; genus AWTP1-13. Next base: position 3,115 of record DASTMQ010000343.1, on the reverse strand, counting down.
CCGCCCGCACCGCCCGCCCGCGCTCGGGCGCCCCTATTCTTGCCGGAGCCCGTCCTGGTTGAACCTCGCCATAACCCTCGGGGAGGCCTTGCTCGGCCGCGCCGGCGGGCTAAGCTCGGCGGCGTTTGAGCGCGCGAAGGGAACAGGGCATGGGCCAGTACAGCAACCACGAGATCGACGGGCATCTCTATCTCGTCACCATCAATCGACCCGAGGTCTATAACGCGCTGCATCCGATGGCGAACGCGGAGCTGTCGGCCGCCTTCGATGAGTTTGCTGCCAACCCGGAGCTGTGGGTTGCAATCATTACCGGTGCAGGCGACAAGGCGTTCTCGGCCGGCAACGATCTCAAGTATCACGCGGAACTGAGGGCCAAGACTGGCGGCCGGCCCCAGTCGCCGGCCAAGGGCTTCGGCGGCCTCACCAACCGGCACGATCTCGACAAGCCGGTGATTGCCGCCGTCAACGGCGTTGCCATGGGAGGCGGCTTTGAGATCGCCCTTGCCTGCGACATCATCATTGCCTCGGACCGTGCCAAGTTCGCACTGCCTGAGCCGCGCGTCGGGCTCGCCGCCGGGGCCGGCGGCATGCAGCGGCTGTCGCGGCAGATTCCGCTCAAGAAAGCCATGGGAATGATGCTCACCGGCCGCCACGTCTCGGCACAGGAGGGCTATGAGCTGGGCTTCGTCACTGCCGTCGTGCCACATGCGGAGCTCATGCAGGAGGCGCGCCGCTGGGCTGGCCTGATCCTCGAATGTTCGCCCATGAGCATCCGCGCTACAAAACAAGTGGTGCAGCGCTCGCTCGATGTTGGCGCAATCGAACTCGCCATGCGCAATGCCCACTATCCCGCCTATGTGGCAATGGGCAACAGCGAGGATACGATCGAGGGGCCGAAGGCGTTCGCGGAAAAGCGCAAGCCCGCCTGGAAAGGTCGCTAGGCGAGCGCGGCTGCCCGCGCCCGGACGCATAACTTCCGGGCTTGTCGGCACCTGAGGGCTGTGCAAAGGAGGGCGCGTCGCCGGCCAGCGGCGACCTCGCCCGGGCGATCCTTTTTTGCAAAACCTCATTGCATTCCTGCGCTCAGCAACGGCAGCCTACGTCCTGCTGCCCGTCGCGGCCGCGTGCTGGGCCGGCAACCATATCGTCGCGCGTGCTATCGGTGGCTACGTGCCGGCGGCGAGCCTCTCGCTGGTGCGCTGGGTCCTCGTTGCCGTCGTGATCGGCCTGTGCGCAGGACGCCATGTGATCCGGGACTGGCCGGTGCTCAGGGCAAGGTTGCCCCTGATGCTGTTCCTGGCGCTGATGGGCGGCAGCATCTTTGGCACGATGCAGTACGTGACGCTGCAGTATACAACGGCCCTCAACATGGGCGTGGTGGGATCGATTTCCCCGGTCTTCATCGTCGCCGCGAGCTGGCTTTTGTTCGGCGATCGGTTGGGTAGCCTGCAGTTGTTTGGCGTGTTCGTGTCGCTGCTGGGTGTGTTGGCCATCATGTCGCAGCTTTCGCTGCAGCGTCTGTTGGATTTGAGTTTCAATTTCGGCGATCTGCTGATCATCGTTAATATGGTGTTCTGGGCCATCTACTGCGCATGTCTCAGGTTGCGCCCCAACGTGCACGCGATGAGCTTCCTGTTCGTCTTCGCCCTGGCTTCCGCCCTGTTCGTGCTGCCGTTCGCGGTCTGGGAGTTCGCCATCGGCTGGCGCCTGCTCTTTGAGCCGCTCACGCTGTTTGCCGTCGTTTATGCGGCGCTCGTCACCTCGCTTTTGGCCTATGTCGCCTGGAATCGCGGTATCGAGCTGGTCGGCGCACCACGCGCCAGCGCCTTCCTGCACACGATCCCGCTGTTTGCCGCCGTGTTCGCCACCAGCCTCCTCGGGGAGAGGCTTTATCCCTTTCACGTCGTGGGTTTCGCGCTGATCCTTGCCGGGGTCACGCTGGCGGCGCGAGCGAACCCCAAGCTGGCGCCGGCCGATTGAGCGTGTCATTTGCGCTTTTTTGCTGAGGTCCCGGCCCGAGCTGGGTCTCGGCGAACTGGGGCATTCCCGGTTCGATGGCGGCAAAATCCTATAGCGTGCGCGGCAAGGGCAATCAGGCCGGCTTGCCGTCTTGCACGCACGGCGCCGGCCGCCCCGCATGTCGCGTGGGGAGGCCAAGCGGCGCTCTTCGCTGCAGGCTCATCCGGCAGCATCGAGTGCCTCAAGGATGCAGGCCTGATCGATGAAACGCCGATGGCTTTAGAAGGACATCGATGCCGTCATGGCCGCCAGACGCATCTGGTGGAGGTCGTCCACACGTTAAGACAGGTCGTGTGCATCACGGGTTGAGCGGCGCCGGGCTCTCCCGGCGCCCGGCGGGGCAGCCTTATCTCAGACGATCGACCGGCACATCCCAGAAGGATCGATTGAGTTCGGCGCCGACGTCGGCCCTGCTGAGGCCGATGTCCTTGAGACCCGCCTCGCCGAGCTCTTGCAGTGCACGCCGCTCCTTGCGGATCTGCATGACCAACTCGAGCGTGAGAAAGGCCCGGGAGATCCAGCCCGCGAAACCGGCGGTTGCGTTGCCCGAGGCCGACAGGGGAAATGCAAGGTGTGCCATGGTTCTGCTCCATCCTGGCCACCGCAAAGCGGTGTTGAAGCTCAACCTATGCTTTGTGCTTGCATAAATAAATCGAATGTTATTTATATCCTGCATCAGGTTCCTTTATTTAAAAGGGTCGCCCATGCGTCGCGATATCGACATAGCCCTGCTGCGTGCCTTCGTGGCCGTGGTGGAGACCGGCAGCGTCACGGGCGCCGCCGCCCTGCTCAACCTCACGCAAGCCGCCGTCAGCCAGCAATTGAAACGGCTCGAAGAGCTGTTCGGCACGCAGCTGTTTGAGCGCCACCACAAGCGTTTGAGCCTGCGCCCCGACGGCGAGCGGCTGATCGTGCACGCGCACCGTCTCATCGCCCACAATGACGAGGTTTGGGGTGCCATGAGCGCGCCCGCCTACGAAGGTGAGGTCACGCTCGGCGTGCCGACCGACATCGTCGGCGTTTTCATTCCCCCCATTCTCAAGCGCTTCGACAAGGCCTGGGCGCGGGTGCGGGTTTCGCTCAAGTGCAGCACCAC
>DASTMQ010000342.1:0-3383 GCA_035714005.1 Hyphomicrobiaceae bacterium | reverse complement strand
CGGCGGCCCTGGCCCTGACGGCGCCCAAGGCCTGGCTGATCGGCTTGATCAAGCCGCAATTCGAGGCCGGGCGCGACGCCGTCGGCAAGGGCGGTATCGTGCGCGATGCCGCCGACCGGCAGCGCGCGATTGCGCTGGTTGCGGGCTGGCTCGGCGCCCAGGCGGGCTGGCGCGTGGCCGACGTCATTGCCTCGCCGATCCGCGGTGGCTCGGGCAATCAGGAGTTCCTGATCGGAGCGGTCAATGACGGCTGATGCGGGCCTCAAGGTCGTCCGGCTCGGCGCCCGCGGCGATGGCATTGCCGAGACGGCGCAGGGGGAGCGCTATCTTCCCTTCGCGCTTCCCGGCGAATGCGTGGCCGCCGCCGGCGGCGGCTTGCCGGAGCTGCTGTCGGCGCCGAGCCCCGAGCGGCGCGCCCCGCGCTGCCGGCATTTCGGCGTTTGCGGCGGCTGCGTCGCCCAACACATGGGGGAGCGCCTTTATGCCGACTGGAAGCGCGGCATCCTCGAGGATGCCTTGCACAAGCGTGGCTTGCGCCCCGAGCTGGCACCGCTCAGCCCGATTGCGGCCGGCTCGCGCCGCCGGGCGGTGCTGACGGGGAGATGCGTGAAGGGGCAAAGCCTGCTCGGCTACCATCCACGCAACAGCGATGCCATCTTCGAGGTGCTGGAATGTCCGGTGCTGGTGCCGGAGATCGTTGCCGCCTTGCCGGCGTTGCGCGCCCTCATCGCCGCCATCGGTGCGCACGAAGTCCGGCTGACGGTGCTGGCGACGGCGACCGGGCTCGACGTTGCGATCGCCTCGGGGCGCGGCCTCGATGGCAAGCGGGCGGCGCGGCTGGCCCAGATCGCCGCCGCCGAGCCGCGCCTGGCGCGCCTGACGCTTAACGGCGACAGCATCGCGCAACGCTCAGTCCCCGTGCTCGGCTTTGCCGGCGTCGAGGTGTCGCCGCCTCCCGGCGCCTTTGTGCAGGCCGTCGCGGCGGCGGAGGGCGCCATTGCCGAGGAGGTTAAGGCCGTCACGGCCAAGGTGCGCCGCGCCGCCGATCTATTTTGTGGCGTTGGCACGCTGAGCCTCCGGCTCGCCCGCGGGACCGCGGTGGCGGCCTATGACAGCGATGGGGCGGCGCTGGCGGCCTTGCGCGCCGCTGCGCGCCACGCCAAGGGCCTCAAACCCATCGAGGCCAAGCTGCGCGATCTCATGCGTGAGCCGCTGTCTGCCCGGGAGCTCGACGGCTTCGACGCCGTCGTTTTCGATCCGCCGCGCGCCGGCGCCATGGCGCAAGCGGCGGCACTCGCCCGCTCGCGCGTGCCGATCGTTGTTGCCGTCTCCTGCCATCCGGGGACGCTTGCCCGCGACCTGCGCATCCTGGTCGACGGCGGCTACCAGCTTGAGCGCGTGCTGCCGATCGATCAGTTCTTGTTTTCGGCCCACGTGGAGGCGGTCGCCTATCTGAAACGTTAGGCTGCCCTGAAAAAACCGGTGCGGCGGCAGGGGGCGTGACCCGCCGGCTACTTGCGCACCTCGGCGTTGATTTTCTCGAACATGTAGGCCCACTTCGCCTTCTGCGTCTCGACCAGGGCGGCGAGGCTGGCCCGCAGCTCGACCAGCAGGCCGCAGTTGAGCGCGACGGCGGTCGCCTGGGATTGGCCGGCTTGGGTGATGCGGGCGAGGAAGTCCTCGGACTTTTGGTCGAAGGCGGCGATCGCCTCGTCGCGCACGAACGGGGCGGCTTCCAGCAGAAACTGCTCGTGGCTCCAGCCGCGCTTGTCCTTGAGCTGGCGCAGCCGCGCCTGGAATTGCGGCGTGTTTTGATGGTTCAAGTTGCGCAGCGCCGCGGCGGCCTCGTCGACCACGGCCTCGAAGTCAGCCTTGCTACAGGCGGTCTCGGCCAGGGCGCCCGGCGCGCTCGCCGCCGCCAGCCCAAACGCGATCAATCCGATCAGGCCTGCCCGCATGTCCGATCCTTTGCACCTGTTCTCGAGCCCCAACCCGCACGGCAACCTGGCATGCCCACCCGTCACGGGCGACCCCATTTCCCCGCCCCGGGGGTAGCTGCCCCAAACGCCTAGAAGGCGGGACCGAACTTGTTCGACCTTGGAAAGCCCTTGGGTGCCAGGCGGCCGGACTGGGCGCGCTGGCCCAGCCAGTCCCGCAAGTCCGCCATTCCCAGCGTGAAGGTCCGTCCCGCCGGGTCGAGCCAACTCAAGCCATCGGCCTTTTTAAAGACGCGCAGGTCGGACAGGGCGCCGTCCTTGTAGCGCTGCAAGATGACGCCCTTGCCGCGCGTCATCTCGTTCACCTCCTCCAGCGGGAAAATCAGCATCTTGCGGTTCTCGCCGATGGTGGCCACCAGCTCGCCGTCGACCGGCACCACGACTGAGGCCTCGGCGGGCGGATCCACGTTCATCACCTGCTTGCCCTTGCGCGTCATGGCGACCATCTCGTCTTCGGGGACGATGAAGCCGTGGCCGGAGGTGGCGGCCACCAGCAGTTTGCGACCCGCCTCGTGCATCCAGATCTCGACGAAGTCGTGGTTTTCTTCCAGGTCCACCATCAGCCGCACGGGCTCGCCGTGGCCGCGCCCTCCCGGCAGCTGGTCGGCCGCGAGCGTGAACACCTTGCCGTTGCTGGCGAGCAGCAGCAGCCGGTCGGTGGTCGATGCCTTGACGGCCCGCTTCAAGGCGTCGCCCTGCTTGAACTCGAGCTTGGATAAATCCTCCAGATGGCCCTTCATGGCGCGGATCCAGCCCTTTGCGGAGAGGATCACCGTGATCGGCTCCTTTTCGATCATGGCCTGCTCGAGGTCGACCTCGATGCTGGGGGCATCGGCGAAGGAGCTGCGCCGCCGGCCAAGCTCGGTCTTCTTGGCATAGGTCTCGCGCGTCGCCTTGATTTCATCGGCGATGCGCTCCCACTGCTCGTCTTCGTGCTTGAGCAGCGATTTAACGCCGCGCCGCTCCTTGCTCAGCTTGTCGTGTTCCGCCCGGATCTCGACCTCTTCCAGCTTGGACAGCGATTTCAGGCGCAGGTTGAGGACGGCGTCGGCTTGCACCTCGGTCAGCTTGAAGCGCTTGATCAGCTTGGCCTTGGGATCGTCCTCGAAGCGGACAATGCGGATCACCTCGTCGATGTTGAGGTAGGCGATCAGATAGCCGTCGAGCACCTCGAGACGGTGTTCGATCTTTTCCAGGCGAAACTTGGAGCGGCGCACCAGCACCACCTGGCGGTGCTCCAGCCAGCGCCGCAGCACGTCGCGCAGCGACAGCACGCCCGGCACCTGTCCCGCCGACAACACGTTCATGTTCAGTGAAAAGCGCACCTCGAGCTCGGTGAGGCGGAACATGCTTTCCATCAGCAGCACCGGATCGACGCTGCGGCTC
>DASTMQ010000341.1:0-1675 GCA_035714005.1 Hyphomicrobiaceae bacterium | reverse complement strand
AGGCGAGCTTCTGCTTCGAGCCGTCGCCAGTGCTGGGCGTCGCGTTGACCGTCAGGAGACTCTGGCAACATTGATCTGCTACATCCCTCCCACCCAGTGGCCAACGCAGATCTGCCAATTGCGTTCCAAACAAAGCGACGGCGGCCATTCTGACGTCGGGCCTCCCTGTGATCCGGCACATCGGAGCCTGCCGGGGCTGGCTCGAGCCTGAGCGCTGGCGTGGATGCGGAGGGGCAGGGCCTGTTTTTGCCGAGCCCTCGCCGCAGCGCCAGCCGTTCCGCTTCGTCATGGCGCCCCGGGCTGCCGTCTCGGCAGGCCTTCGGCGCCGATGCCAGGCCTCCTTGGCCTCCTTGCCGCAAAGCCTCGGCGGTACGGGCCGCGACGGGAAAGGATGCCGGGTTAGGCAGGATCGGCCCCATCTGGCCGAACCACATCAGCGCCTGGCGACCAGCCTTGCTTGATGCGTTGCATGAGCCAGGCCAGCGCATCCTCCCGTTCCGCAAAGACGACGTTGTGTTGCAGAACATGGTCGAGATAGACGTGCAGGCGACCGTAGTGATTGAGAATGGCAATCGGCCGGCCGCTATAGACATCCGACCAGAATTCAGGTTGCGCGCAGTGCGAATGGCTTGGCGTTGTGGCCGTCTCGATCAGCATTGAGCCCCCTCGAAATCTCAAAACCACCTCGGTGGACGTTGGACCCAGCAGCCCCGCGTGCCGCCGCCGCTGCCGCGCGCAATGGCGTGGGCCCACGCAAACGATTGAGCCCGGGTCGTTGCCTGCGCCGGGCGCCTCGCGTGAGGCGCGTTCCGGCTGTCGCCGGTGGCTTTGCATGCAAGCGCTCCGGGCCCGAGCGCAGGCTCTCCAGGGCGGTAAAAGCCAAGATGATCGCCAAGCTGGCGACCTGAAGTGCGGCGAAGACAATGAGGCTTTGCGTCATTGAGTGGTAGCTGGGCTACGCGCACTCGCACGCTTCACCGCCGCCGCTTGGGCGGCGGCTTTACCGCGGCAGACGCCCCCGCGCGCTCGCGCGTGGATAGTGAGAGAACGCAAAGCGCGCGGCCGCGTTCCGATCGCGATCGAGAAAATTATTTGTGTACATGCAATTAGCGTCGCCGCCTGTCACAGCGCCCCAATTCGCGACCGCCCGCGTCTGTGACGGCGCCCGAATCGCGCCGGTGTGTGGCTGAGGCCTTCGGCAACACTGGCCGCTGGGTGCAGCGATCCATCGGCTGCGCCAACAACGGCGCGGCTCAAGCGCGCCTTTGCTCGGCGGTGGGGGGGAGATGGAGGAGCGGAACCGGTCAGAGCGCAAGTCGTCGATCAAACGGGTGCGGGGTATCGTTCAATCGCGCAGGGCCGGCCAAGCGCCGCTCCGACTCGGGAATATACTTGCGAATATAGCGTGGCGCAGCGCCCGGCCTGACAAAAAGATATAATTCGATAGAAGCCGCTTAAGTTGGCAAAGCGTTCCAATCTTTCGCCTCCCGGCGATATGCCCATACCGCTCGGGCGCGCCAGCGATGCCCCCCGTTTCTTGTCCCAGGGGTTGCCTTGGGCCGTTGTTGCGGCGCCTTGCGGGGCCCCCTTTTGCGCGCTGCCGGCCGCAGCGCAGCCCAACCCTCTAGCCCGGATTGCCAAGGCGATTTTCGCGTCGCATCTGATCGCGCCAGCG
>DASTMQ010000340.1:0-3675 GCA_035714005.1 Hyphomicrobiaceae bacterium | reverse complement strand
CAACCGCAACGTCGACCAGCCCTACAAGATCGTTGGCACCTGGCTGGTCGACGAATGGAGCAAGGTCGGCTTCAAGGCCACGCAGAAAGTGGTCCCCACCGGCCCGTGGCTCGATGCCATGCGCAGTGGCGACTTTACCGTGGCGCTCGAAGCCAACTGCCAAAACGTCGTCAACCCGATCGCCGACGTCGGCCGCTGGCTCCCACACGAGGTGCAACGGGAAAACTACGGGTATTTCGCCGATCCGCAGATGGTAGAAATCTACAACCAGATGCTAAGGGAGACCGACCCCAAGAAGGCGCGCGTGTTCATGCGCCAACTGGAGACCCGGATCAACCAACAGGCGCATCAGCTGATGGTCACCTACTGGTACCGCATCGTGCCGATGCGGTCCTATGTGAAGGGCTGGAAAATCTCGCCGAGTCACTACCTCAATCAGGACCTGGCGAACATCTGGCTGGAGAAATGATGATCTGGCTGGAGAGACAATGTATCGCTACATCTTTAAGCGCATCCTGCTGGTGATCCCGACCTTGCTGGGGGCCGCGGCGTTAGTGTTCGTGCTGATGCGTCTTATTCCGGGCGACGTCTGCGTCGTGCGCCTGGGCTCGAGCGGAGGCACATTCGATCCCAAGGCGGTCGCCTTGTGCCACGCCGAGCTGGGCATGGATCGGCCCCTGATCATTCAATTCGTGGACTTTGTCTGGGGCATCTTACGACTGGATTTCGGCACGTCGATGTGGTCGGGCAACCCGGTGACGACCGAAATCTGGGCCAGGCTGCCGATCTCGGTGGAGATCGCCATCCTCGCCACCGTGATTGCCATTGCCATAGCCATTCCGCTCGGCGCGGTCTCGGCGGTCAAACAAAACACCTGGATCGATATCGTGGTGCGCTTGTTCGCCGTCGGCGGCACGGCTACCCCTTCGTTCTGGCTGGGGCTCGTGTCACTGCTAATCGTGCTCAATGTCACCAGCGCCGTGTTTGGCGCACCATGGATGCCGCCCATCGAATACGTGCCGATTTGGCAAGACCCGATCCGCAATTTGAGCATGGCCCTGCTGCCGGCGGTGACGGTCGGATATCGCTACGCGGCCGTCAGCATGCGCATGACGCGGTCGGCGATGCTTGAAGTGATGCAAGAGGATTACATCCGGACCGCGCGCGCGAAAGGACTGATCAACAAGCTCATCATCAATCGCCACGCACTCAAGAACGCCCTGTTGCCGGTGGTGACTTTGCTCGGCATCGAGTTCGCCTTTTTGATTGGTGGCCTGGTCGTTACCGAACAGGTTTTCAACCTCAATGGCGTCGGTCGATTGTTCGTACAGGCGGTACAAAACCAGGACTACACGCTGACCCAGGCGCTGGTGATGCTGACCGTGATCATTTTCGTCATTAGCAACCTAGTGGTCGATTTACTCTATGCGTGGCTCGATCCGCGCATCCGTTACAGTTGAGCGACGGGGCCGCCATGGTTACCACCACTGCGCAGAGGCTCAGCGACGACATCAGCCCGAAACGCGCGGCCGCGACGCGAAGACTGCTGGCCTTCTGCAAAAGCGAGTTTCTGGCCACGCTCGGTATCGTGCTGGTGCTGGTGATGAGCATTACCGGGATTTTTGCCGAGGTGATCGCGCCCTACAATCCGACCGCCAATGACTTTGCTGCCATGATGGAGGCGCCAGGTTGGGCGCACCCTTTGGGGACGGACCAGTTCGGGCGTGATCTGCTGTCGCGGATCATCTATGGCGCGCGCACCGCCATGATTGTCGGCCTGTCCTCGGCCTTGGTGGGCGGCACGTGCGGGCTGGTGTTGGGTGTCGGCAGTGCCTACTTCGGCGGGCGCACCGACCTCATTTTGCAGCGCATATTTGATGTCTTGATGGCCTTTCCGCTGATTATCATGGCCCTGGCCGTGGTGGCGATCTTCGGCACCGGCGTTGAGAACGTGATCATCGCCATCACCGTTCCGCTGATCCCGCGCTGCGCCCGCGTCGTGCGCTCATCCGCCTTGGCGATCCGGGAAGTCCCCTACGTCGACGCGGCCCGCGCGCTGGGATTTGGCCACCTGCGCATCATCCTCGTGCACATGGTGCCCAATGTGATGGCACCATTCCTGATCATGGTGACGGCATTCGTTGGCCAGGCCATTCTGGCGGAGGCGTCGCTGTCCTATCTCGGCCTGGGCGTGCAGGAACCGGTCCCGGCCTGGGGGTTGATGCTCCAGGGAGGCGCCGAGGAGTTTGCGACCAACGCCCCCTGGATCGCCATCTTTCCGGGCCTTGCCATCGTGCTTTCCGTGCTGGGAATCAACCTCATCGGCGATGCCTTGCGAGATCACCTCGATCCCAAGCTGCGCAAGCGATAGCTCGGCTGCTCCGCCGACACCCGCTGCCCGCGCGCGCGCCGGCCCGACGCCAGGTCAGCTTGTCTTGCCGGCCAAGGGCGCGGGACATCGGGAACTCATGGGCTAGGTCGTCAGTTGGGCCTCGCGCGATGGGAGCACACATGCCTGGCGGGCCGAAAAGCGAAGAGCGTTGGCAGGATCCCGTTGCCGTTGCGCGCGCCTGCTACCAGGCCTATGTGGACAAGGATCGCCCTGCCATTGAGGCGCTTATCGCCGCTGACCTCCGCTTCACCAGCCCCCTCGACAACGGACTTGACCGGGCCACGTACTTTTCGCGATGCTGGCCAAACAGCAAGGCGATCGCGGGCTTCGATTTTATCCATCTTGTGACGGCGCAAGATCGTGTCTTCGTCACTTATGAGGCACGTACGAGCCAGGGAAAGCGGTTTCGCAATACGGAAATCCTGCGCGTTCGTAACGGCAAAATCACCGAGGCGGAGGTCTATTTTGGCTGGGACTTGCCGCATAGCGCGGCCTTCGGCGGTTTCGTCGTGCAGGACTGAGGTAGGTTGAAGCCGCAGCGCAGCTTGCCCGTGCCCTTCCAGCTGCGGCGCGCGCCTGTCGCCGGTCATGCCCGGTCTCAAGGCAAACTGTCAGGTCGAACTCGAATTATGAGGTGGCACCATGCCAGTCGAGTTTAATCATACGATCATTTGGTCAAAGGACAGCAAAGCCTCGGCAGCTTTCCTCGCCGGCATGCTCGGCCTTCCCCCACCCAGGAAATGGGGCCCCTTTCAGGTGGTGGCCACCAGCAACGGCGTCAATCTCGACTTTATGGATCGGCAAGGCGAGATCTTGTCCCGTCACTTTGCCTTTCTGGTCAGCGAGACGGAATTTGATGAAATCTTCGAGCGCATCCGGGAGCAGGGTCTCAACTACTGGGCCGATCCCGCGCGCACAAAGAAGGCTGAGGTGAACCGCCACGATGGCGGGCGCGGCGTCTATTTCGAGGACCCAAATGGTCACCTGCTGGAAATCATCACGCGCCCCTACGGCAGCAGCGGCTGGGAGCCCTAGGCCTGCTGGCGAACAGAAATAAGCACGGCTGGGAGCATGGCCGGGCCGCGACCGCCGAGGGCATCATCGCCGGCGTGCTGGCTCCGGCCGGCGTCGCGACCTGGAGCTGACCGCAGCGGGCAGGGCACGCCCTCGGCGCCCCTCGCCTTTCGCCTTCCTTGGCACCCTCGTCGGCGTCTCCACGATTGCCATCGGTGTTGGCCCACAAACCTGCAGCCGACTCCGCTTGCATTGCCTTTTTACGCCTC
>DASTMQ010000339.1:0-10147 GCA_035714005.1 Hyphomicrobiaceae bacterium | reverse complement strand
GAGCTCCTTCAGGTTCTCGAGCCGCGCCTGCGCCTGCGGACCGCGATCCTGCTGCCACATCTGCGTATAGCCCGACTCATCCAGGATCAGCTCGGCCAATTCGGTGTGTTTCATGCCGGCAACCTGGCCGCGCCAACGCTCGAAGGTGGCGATCAGGTCGGCGAGCGCCTTACGGGTTTTGCCGGCGAGCTCCTCGGTGTCGACGATTTCGCGCGCGGCCGCATAGAGCGAGATGGCGCGGGCGCGCGCCAGCTCAATGAGGCGCCGCACGGTGCTGTCGCCGATGCCGCGCTTGGGAACGTTGATGATGCGTTCGAACTTGAGATCGTTGGCCGGATTGAGCGTGACCTCGAGGTAGGCGATGGCGTCCCTGATCTCCTGGCGCTCGTAAAAGCGCGGGCCCCCGATCACCCGGTAGGGCAGCCCGAGGGTGACAAAGCGATCCTCGAAGGCGCGCATCTGAAAAGAGGCGCGCACCAGGATGGCGATCTCGCTCAACCGCCGTCCGGCCTTGCCTTGTGTCTCGATCTCCTCGCCGATGGCGCGCGCCTCTTCCTCGTCATCCCAGACCCCGGCGAGGGTTACCGGACGTCCCAGATCCCGGTCCGTGAACAGCGTCTTGCCGAGCCGCGCCTTGTTGTGGGCGATGAGATGGGATGCCGCCGCAAGGATATGACCGTTGGAGCGATAGTTGCGTTCAAGACGGATCACCTTGGCGCCGGGAAAGTCCTGCTCGAAGCGCAAAATGTTGTCGACCTCGGCCCCGCGCCAGCCGTAGATCGACTGGTCGTCATCGCCGACGCAGCAGATGTTGGGCGCCCCGCCGCCTGCCAGCAGCCGCAGCCAAAGGTATTGGGCAACGTTGGTGTCTTGGTATTCGTCAACCAGAATGTAGCGAAAGCGCCGTCGGTAACTGGCAAGCAGGTCGGCATTGTCGCCCAACAGCCGCAATACCTCGAGCAGCAGGTCGCCGAAATCGGCGGCGTTGAGCTCCTTCAAACGCTGCTGATAGGCGGCGTAAAGTTCCGCGCCCTTGCCCTCCGCGAAGCCGAAGGCCTCCCCGCGCGGCACCTTGGCCGGCGTCAGGCCGCGGTTCTTCCAGCTGTCGATCAGCGCCGCCAACTGCCGCGCCGGCCAGCGATCCTTGTCGAGGCCGGCACCCTCGATCACCTGCCGCATCAGCCGGAGCTGATCGTCCGTATCGAGGATGGTAAAGCCGCTTTTCAGGCCGACGAGCTCAGCGTGCCGGCGCAGGATCTTGACGCCGATGGCGTGAAAGGTGCCGAGCCACGGCATGGCTTCCACCGCCCCGCCAATCAGGCCGCCGATGCGCTCCTTCATCTCGTGCGCGGCCTTGTTGGTGAAGGTCACCGCCAGTATCTCAGAACCCCGTGCCCGGCCCGTGCACAGGATATGGGCAATGCGCGTCGTCAGCACGCGCGTCTTGCCCGTACCAGCGCCCGCCAATACCAGAACCGGACCATCGAGCGCCTCCACGGCGGCGCGTTGTTCGGGATTGAGATCGGCCATATAGGGGGCGGCCAGGCGGCCCAAAGCGCGAGCGGAAACGGAGCCTTGCGGGCTCGCGGGCGGCGGCGGGGGCGCACAATTGGGGGCCAATTTGCGATTCGACGGCATTGCGGTTGACTATAGCACTGGAGCGGCGCCGGCAAATCGGCCATCCACTCTGCCCACAAGCCCGCAATCGGTCGCTGTGGCACCAAATTCGCGGTCCATTTTGGTGGCCATCCCGTGTATAGTTGACGCCAAAATAAAAGCGAGAGATGCGAGCGGGCAAATCCGTCGGCATGCTTAGGCGAAGCGGCGAACAGACGCGCAATTTGGGCAATGCGGCGCAACGGTGCGGGCGCGTCGGCCTTGCGGCTGCCTGCCAGGCGCGCACGGCCGGAGGCGGCCGATGAGTAATTTCTTCGTCGGCCTTGCCGTGTTTTTGATCACCGTGATCTCCTCCCTGTTCGCGATCCCCTACTTTGTGGATTGGAACTCCTATCGCGGCGTGTTCGAGGACGAGGCCACGCGCTTTCTGGGGCGTGAGGTTCGGGTCAGCGGTGCGGTCAACCTGCACCTGCTCCCCACACCCAGCTTTCGCTTGGAGCGGGTCAGAATCGCGGAGGCCTCGAGCAATTCGCGCGAGCCCTTCTTTCGCGTGGAAAGTTTGGCCTTCAAGCTATCGATCGCACCGCTGTTTCGCGGCATCATCGAAGCCAACGAGATTGAATTCCGCCGCCCGGTGCTGAGGCTGGCCCGCGAAACGCGCGGCAATTGGAATTGGCAAAGCTTCGGGCAGGTGTTCGCCAACGCGGTCTATCTGCCCTCGAACATCGCCATAACCTCGCTCAAGATCACCGATGGCACCCTCGCCGTGCATGGTCCGGGTGGTGTGGAGCGCCTGCGGCTTGAGGGCATCGATGGCGAATTGTCGGCGCCCGCCATCGACGGGCCCTACCGGTTTCGCGGCAGCTTCGGCAAGGGCGGCAGCGAGCGGGAGGTCCGACTGGTCACCGCCAAGCCCGATGGCGAGGCGGGCGTGCGCGTGCGCACATCGCTGCGTTTGGCGGAGACCGGCGCCATCTATTTGCTCGACGCCCGCCTCACCGACCTGATGGCCGAACCCAAGCTCGACGGCGAGCTCACCGCACGCTTGCCGATCGCGGGCCTCGCCCAGGCGCCCCCGGCCCGGCCGCCCGCCGGCGCCGAGGAGGACCGCGAGGCTGCCGCCGCCGGCCAAGCCTTCGATCTGAAAGCCGTGCTCAGGGCCGATGCGGCCGGCGGCACGCTGTCCGACCTGACGCTGTCCTTCGAGCAGGGCGGCAGGCCACAGCTCGTCGTCGGCGAGGCGTCGGCGCGCTGGGGCGATCGCTTCGAATTCGAGGTCGATCTTTCGGCGCGCTGGCTCGATCTCGACCGCATCGCCGGTGCCGGGGAAGGCGCGCGGCCGAGCGAAAGCCTGGCCCCCTTTGCCCTGCGCGCCCGCGAGCTGCTGCCGGCCGATGGCCGCTCGCGGCTGACGCTGTCGGTTGACCAGGCGAACCTCGGCGGCGAGGCCGTCAGCGGCGTCCGGCTCGCCGTCGCACGCCTCAAGGACCGACTCGAGATTGAGCAGCTCCGGGTCGGCATGCCGGGCGGCAGCCGCGCCGAACTCAAGGGCACCCTGACGGGTCCCGCGGCGGCGCCCGAATTTGTTGGCAGTATCAACCTGCGCGGCTCGAGCCTGCTCAGGGCGCTCGGTTTCCTCACCAAGATCCCGGCGCCAGCGGACGGCAAGGGCGATGGCGCCTTTGGCGTCAGCGCCCAATTGGCGATCGGCTCGGGGCGAGCGCTGGTGCGCAACATCGTCGGCGATGTTTCGGGAACGCCGCTGTCGGGAGAGGCCGACTGGCGCTGGCAAGGGCGCCCCGAACTGGCCCTGCGGCTCGAGGCACCGCAAATCGATGCCCGGGCTTTTCAGCCGGTCGAGGCCGGCATCGGCGAGCTGGTGCAGGCCGTGGCGCAGGGAACCTGGTCGGAGACGCTGGCGGGAACGGCTGCGCTCGCCAAGCGCGCCGACGGCGCCGAGCCCGACCTGCGCCTGAGCCTCGAGACGGGCCGGCTCATCACCACGAGCCACAGCTATCGCGACGTCGCCATGCAGCTGAGGCTCAAGTCGGGCAACCTCGACATGCCGCTGCTGCGCTTGGCCGACGAGCGCGGCCTCCTGATCGACCTCAAAGGCGCCCTGGAGAACGTCGCCACGCGCCCCAAGGGCAGCCTGTCGGGCGTGGTGGCGGTGGGCAGCGCCGCCGACCTCGGCGATCTGGCGCGCCTCATCGGCGTGCCGGACGGCTGGCGGCCCGACGTTCGCCTTGCCGAAAAGCTGGCACCCCTGCGTCTGGCCGGCACCCTGGTCTTTGCGGGACGCACCGCCACCTCGCGCGACCTCACCCTTGCCGGCGACGTCAACGGCTCGACCCTCAAAGTCTCCGGCCGGCTCGATGGCGGCCTCGCTGGCTGGCGCTCGGGCCCGGCCGAGGTCGTAGCCACCCTTGATGCTCCCGACGCGCGCAAACTGACGGCGCTTCTCAGCGACGGCGCTGAGGCGCGCGCCGACAAGGTGGCGCCCGGGCAGGCCTTCTTCAAGGCGAAGGGCGTGCCCGCGGATGGGCTTTCCACGGTGCTGACGCTGTCGGCGGGCGATTTGACCCTCGACTTCCAGGGCCTGCTCAACGTGCTCGAGAAGGGCCACAAAGTCGCCGGCGATCTGCGCCTCAAGGCGGCCGATGGCGAGCGGCTCGCCGCCCTGGCCGGGCTTTCGCCACCCCTCCCCTTGGCGGGCGTCGGCGTCGAAGGCGGCCTGAGGTTGCTGCTCGAGGACGGTGCCGTGACCCTCGAGCAGCTGCTGATGACGGTCGGCGGCAGCGAGGTTCGTGGCCGCATCGCCATTGCCCGGGCCGCCGAGCGACGCCAGGTCGAGGCCCGCCTCGAGTTGAGCGAGCTTAGCGTCCGCTCCCTACTTGCCCCCCTGCTCGACCTGCGGCTTGCCGCGATCACGGGTGCCGCCGAGGCCGCCCTTGCCGGTCGCCAAAGGCCTTGGCCGGATGAACCCTTTGATGTGAGCGCGCTGGCCGGCATCGACGGCCACGTTGCCCTCGGCCTCGGCCGCTTGGCCCTGATCGACGGCATCGGGCTCAAAGATGCCATGGTCGACCTCACCTTCAAGGGCGGCAAGCTCAGCCTCGGCCGCATCGAAGGTGCCGCCCTTGGCGGCCGCGGCCGCATCCAATTTGGCCTCGAGAGCACGGGTACCGGCGCCAGCGTGAACGGCTCCCTCGAGCTCGCCGACGCCAGGCTCGAAGCCTTGACGGGACTTGGCGTCGGCGCGAAGGCGGGGACGATTGGTGGCATCAAGGCCGAGGTGTCCTTCAGCGGCCGCGGCGCCAATCCGCGCAACCTGATCGCGGCCCTGCAAGGGCAGGGGCGGCTTCAGAGCGACGGCAAGCTTGCCGGCCTGTGGCCGGGGGCGGTCGGGCTCGCCACCGAGCAGGTGCTGAAAAACGAGCCGGAGCGGCTGCGCGCCGTTCTCAAGCAGGCCTTGGCGCAGGGCCTCTCGCTCGGTCGGCTCAATTTGCCCGAGGAAATTGGCTTGGAAATCGGCGATGGCCAGCTGCGCACGCGTCCCATTGTCATCGATACCAACCCCGAGCGCGCCTCCGGCAGCGCCGCCATCAACCTCTCGAACTTCCTGTTCGAAACCGAATGGCGCTTGCAGCAGGTCCCCGGCAAAGACACCGCGCTCGCCGGCAAACCCCTGCTGCCGCCGGTGATCGTCAGCTACCGCGGCCCGCTGGCGGCGCTCGACAAAGTCGAACCCGTCATCAACAGCGAGGCGCTCGAGCGCGAGCTGGCGGTGCGCAAGATGGAATACGACGTGGACGCGCTCGAGCGCTTGCGCCAGCTCGACGAGGCGCGCCGACGCAGCGAGGCCGAGCGCCTGCGCCAGGAAATGCAACCCGCACCGCCGCCGCAACCCCTGCCGGTCGCCCCCGCCAGCCCGGCGCGGCCGGCGACGCCGGGCTAACCGCCGGGCTCCCGCGCGCCGGCGCGATAGTGCGCCAACAGCCACACCCGCACGGCGCTGGAAAGGCCGCTCGAGCCGCGCTCGGCGTCGATGCGGCTGATCAGCCGGCTGACGGGCTCATTTTCGCTCGCCGCCACGTCCTTCAGCGCGTCCCAGAAGGGCTGTTCGAGGGAAATCGACGTGGGGTGCCCGTCAATCTTGAAGGAACGCTTCACAGGCCGGCTCATGGGCGACCCCGACAAATCGTTCCGCACCCGCTTCGACCCGCCCTTTTTGACGTAGGCCTCGGCCGCGGCACCGGCCCGCCGCGGGCTGGGGCGCCGTCACCACCGCGTGGGGTCGGTCAGTCCTCGCGCTCGGGCGACCGTTCCTCGCGTCGCATGCCATCGAGGCGCCGTTTGTCCAAGCTGCGCTGCGCGGCATTCTTGCTGTGCTCGAGCTTGGGCAGGCCAAAGAGCATGCGTTTTTCATTGGCACGGCGTTCCCGGGCAGCGCGCTGCTTCTCCTTGCGGTAGCGGTTCAAGTTGACGACGGTGCCCATCACGCCTCCGGTCCGATCATCTTGCTCGGGTCGACGATCGCGTCGAACTCCTCAGCCGAAACATATCCCCCGCTGACAGCCTCTTGCTTCAAGGTCGTCCCGTTTTTGTGCGCCCCCTTGGCGATCTTGGCCGCATTGTCATAGCCGATCTTGGGAGCGAGCGCGGTGACCAGCATCAGCGACCGCTCGAGCGCAGCCTTGATGTTATCTTCGCGTGGCTCGATCCCGACAATGCAATTGTCGGTGAAGCTGATGACGGCGTCGGCCAAGAGCTGCACGGACTGCAGGAAATTATAGGCCATCACCGGATTGAACACGTTGAGCTCGAAGTGGCCCTGACTGCCCGCGAAGGTCACGGCGGCGTGATTCCCGAACACCTGCACACAGACCTGGGTCAGGGCCTCGCACTGCGTCGGGTTGACCTTGCCGGGCATGATCGATGAGCCGGGCTCGTTCTCCGGCAGGGCGAGTTCCCCCAGACCGGAGCGGGGGCCGCTGCCAAGAAAGCGAATGTCGTTGGCGATTTTGAACAGTCCCACCGCGGTCGCATTGATGGCGCCGTGGCTCATCACCATGGCATCGTGGGCAGCCAGCGCCTCAAATTTATTGGGGGCGGTAGTGAACGGCAGGCCGGTAATGTCGGCGATGCGCGCGGCCACCCGTTCGGCAAAGCCCCTGGGTGCATTGAGGCCGGTGCCGACCGCGGTCCCGCCCTGCGCCAGCTGCATCAAATCGGGCAAGGTCGATTCGATCCGGTGCATGGCGTTTGCGA
Organism: Hyphomicrobiaceae bacterium; assembly: GCA_035714005.1. Lineage (GTDB taxonomy): Bacteria > Pseudomonadota > Alphaproteobacteria > Rhizobiales > Hyphomicrobiaceae > AWTP1-13. Next base: position 3,259 of record DASTMQ010000339.1, on the reverse strand, counting down.
CCTGGGTGGCGTAGCCGGAGAATTCCTGGCCGAGCGTCAAGGGTGTGGCGTCCTGCGTATGCGTGCGGCCGATCTTGATGATATGCGCCCAGGCCTGGGCCTTGGCGTCGAGCGCGGCGTAGAGATGCTTGAGCGCCGGCAGCAGGCGACGCTGCGTCTCCTCGGCGCAGGCAATATGCATGGCCGTGGGATAGGTGTCGTTCGACGACTGGCTCATGTTGACGTGATCGTTGGGATGCACGGGCTTTTTCGAACCCTTGCTGCCACCCAGCATCTCGATGGCCCGATTGGAGATCACTTCGTTGGCATTCATGTTCGACTGAGTGCCCGAGCCGGTCTGCCAGACGACCAGCGGGAAATGCTCGTCGAGCCTGCCGTCGATCACCTCCTGAGCCGCCGCGACGATGGCCTTGCCGATCTTCGGGTCGAGCCGATCGAGCGCCATGTTGGTCTCGGCGGCGGCACGCTTGACGATACCCAGGGCGCGGACGATCGCCTTGGGCTGGGGCTCCCAGCCGATCTTGAAATTGCTGAGGCTGCGCTGCGCTTGCGCACCCCAATACTTGTCGGCGGGCACCTCGATGCTGCCGAAGCTGTCGGTTTCCGCGCGCGTCGGCTTGGGATGGGTCGTGCTCGTCGCCATAATGATTCGCGCAGCCCGTTGGCGCTGAAAAAGCGCCGCTCCCGTAGCACGATCGATATGACCACTCCAGCTACAACAACTCGAACGCGATCAATTTTTTCGATCCGCACTCGGTCACGACGACCGAAGGCTAGCAAAGCTGGAGCTGGGACGTGAATGAACTCTTAGTAACGTTGGCCGCGGTAACGCTGGCGCGAGGTAACGCTTTTTTAAGAAGTGGGCCTAGGTGAGCCGTCGGGTGGCGGACGAATTTTTTCAAAAGCCAAGGCGCCACGGGCGTGGCGGGTCGGCCTCACCCTCGGTCGCCGTTCGGTCCCCTGGATGCGCGCATTGTGGCGGGGCGCAAGGAAAGGGCCGCTGCCTCGGCGGCAGCAACCTTCGATCTTTCGATTTGCGCGTCTTGCCAGCAATTGTCTTCAAATTGAACTAAAGCAACCTCGGCGCCTTGAGGCGTTGGCAGCACCTGTTGCGGCATTGTGAGCCGAGGCGGCTTGGCTGGGATTTTTTGCAGGGACTTGGGCGGTCATGAGCTTGCGCGATTTGCGCTCGCAGGCCGAGCGCGGGACGGAAGGTAAAGGAGGCGGGCCGCCGAGGCTCAGGCGCCTCGCCGGCGATCAGTGGGGTGTGGTGGCGGTGATTTTCGCCAGCGCGTTTTCGGCCATCGTGCTGGCCGTCGTCGTGGCCCTCCATCATACGCGCCCGCCGACCGAGGCCGTTGGCAGACAACAGGCGCTTCTTGCCGGGGTCGTGGCCGCCACGCACCGGCTGGACCTGCCCGAGCCGGATGTCGCCGGCCGCCAGGATGCCGATGCCTTTTTTAAGGTGAACACGCTCAATCGCCAGGACGGGGGCGCCCGCCAGAACCCGGTGATGGACACCGACAAGGCCGAGACGGTTGCCACGGCCAAGGCCAACATGCTCACAAACCTGCTCAAGGCCATCGGCATCAAGACCAGCGGCTCCGGCTCCAGCGCGACCGTCAAGACGGGCCGGGGCACGGTCGAGGTGGCGCTGGTGCTCGACAATTCCGGATCGATGGCGGGCCAACCCATGTCCGATCTCGTGGTGGCAGCCAAAAACCTCACGAGCGTGCTTTACGCCGGCTACGAGGGCACCGACAAAGTCAAGGTCGGCGTCGTGCCCTTCGCGGGTTCCGTCAACGTTGGCGCGAGCAACCAGGGCGCGGCCTGGATCGATAGCGGCGGCCTATCACCGGTGCACTTTGAGAACTTTGCCGAACAGCGCACGCGCTTCCAGCTGTTTGCCGCGCTGGGCGTGAGCTGGGGCGGCTGCGTCGAGGTGCGGCCGAGCCCACACGACGTCACCGACAGCGTGCCGACCCGCAACGTGCCGGCCAGCCTGTTCGTGCCGATGTTCGCCCCCGACGAGCCCGACCCGGACAATGCCGAGGGGAACGGCTACTCCAACAACTATCTGTCCGACAGCGGCGGGCGGTGTGTGGCGCCGACGCCCACTTGCGTGCACATGAGCCGCCGCGGCCGCTGTACATCCTGGTCGGCGGCCCCGCTCCCCGCCGCCGAGGCCCAGGCCCGCACCTGCAAATACGATGGCGGTGCCGTCGCTTCCGCGCCCGGTCCCAACGCGCTCTGCGACAGTCGGCCGATCCTGCCGCTGACCGAGCACAAGCGTGCCGTTGCAGCCGTCCTGGCACAAATGCGCGCCAAGGGCAGCAGCAATATCCTTGACGGCCTGATGTGGGGATGGCGCCTGCTATCGCCCGAAGAGCCGTTGACCGAGGGGCGTCCCTACAGCGACCCGGAAAATAGCAAGTATCTAATCTTGATGAGCGACGGGAAGAACAATCATCAGGCGGCCGCCAACCACAATAAATCGATCTACCATGCCTTCGGCTATGCCTCGAACGCAAGGCTCGGGGCCACGGCCACATCCTCGGCCCTGGTCGCCCAGATGAACAACAAGACGCGTGTCGCCTGCGAGAACGCCAAGGCCGCCGGCATCACCGTCTACACCGTCGCCTTTCGCCTCGAGCACGATGCCGACACGCGCGCCCTGCTGGCGAGCTGCGCCTCCGGTGCGGCGGAGGCCTACGCGGCCGGCGACGGAGCAGCTCTGGTGCAGGCCTTCGAGGCGATCGCCCGCGAAATTGCAAAATTGCAAATCGGCAGTTGAGGCGCGGCAAGGCCGCCGTTGCATCCGACCCGGTCCCTTTTGTGCACATCTCATTGGAGAGCCGGCAAAGATAATTGACCCCGTAAAGCGCGAAGGCCCGCCAGGGGCTTGGCCGCCACACCCCTCGGGCTGCCGGCGACGGCCTCGGCGCTGGCGCGGCAAGGACGCAAGCCGCCGTTTGCGGCCTTGCTGGCGAGGAGGCCTGGAGCGCACCGCCCGCCGCCGCGCCATGGGGGGCGCAAGCTGGGTAGAAGCTGTCAATAGGTGGGGGACAAGCGCTGCATGCGGCTAAGCGCGCTAGAGCGCGGCGCGCGAATGCCGCAAGAGGGGCCCTCGTTCAGCGTACGCGTCATGCGCGGGTCCGGGTCGGCGAGGCCGGGCTGCGGCAATCAGCGGGGTGAGTTGCCATGGTGAGCCCGCAAATGCGCAGCACCGAGCCCGATCGGGCCGCAGCGGCGCCGTGCC
>DASTMQ010000338.1:0-1795 GCA_035714005.1 Hyphomicrobiaceae bacterium | reverse complement strand
TTGATCACTTGCAAATGAGCACAGGCACCGCACTGTGCGTCAGAACCCGCGCGGCCTGACTGCCCAGCATGAGGCGGGAAAGGCCACGTCGGCCGTTTGAGGCCATGACGATCAGGTCGCATTGCCTGGTCTGGGCCGCCTGCAAGATGCCTTCGGCTGGGTGCTCCTTGAGATGTGCGGTGGCGCAGTCGACGTCCAACTCACTGGCGAGGTTGCCAACAGCGGAGAGGATCTTCGATGCCGCCGTGGCGGCAGCCTGTTCGTAGGCATCGAATGGAACCGTGACGGCCCCGTGGCTGGAATAGGCGAGCGACCAGGGCTCCGACACCGTTACGGCGGTGACGCGGGCACGATGCGCCTTGGCCAGCTTCAATCCCGTCTCGACGGCTTTCCAGGCCAGATCTGATCCGTCGGTGGCAATTAGGATGTGGGTATACATGGCCGTGCCACCGATTTCATATGGGCAGAAGTCTTCTTGATCTCGGTCTCGGGCATTTGCTGCCACGGTTGCAAGCGCGCCTTGGCGGTAGCAGCGAGCGCCCACGCCGAGCTCACGCCCGTGATCGCTTCCGCGCATGTGCGCAGTATCCAGTGATCGACACCTCGACGATTGCAATAAGGGTGAATCCTGAGCTCGATCGGCGGTGCCCACCATGGCCGCCGCGCGCCGCTTCTCGCCTCGGCAACAATGGGCGAAAGCTCGAAACAGCAACGCTGGAACGGACGGGCATTCCGCTGTCCGTTGGGCAGCCGTCCAATCCCGGGCCGTCAAAAGCGCCGCCAAGGGCGCCAGCGGCAGCCGTCATCACCTGCGCCGCCCACCACCACCTCGGCCCCTGAAGCCACCGCCTCTGCCTCCGCCCATGCCGATCCGGTGTCCGCCGCCGCCGCCGTGCAACGCCGGACGGTGCCCGCCGCCCGTCGGCGCGTAGCCGCGCATTTGTGGGCGGTGAGCGCTGGGTCGCGGCCGGCTGGCTTGCCGCGCGTGCCCCGCGCCGCTTCTGGCGCTCTGGGCTCCCTTTGCATGGGCTCCCTTTGCATGGGCCGCTGCCGATTTCGCGCTGGCGGCGCGGCTGCCGTGTCCGGCGGCGGACTTGGCCTTGGCGGCGGCGCCGCCGTGGGCCGCCTTGGCCTTGGCCGCGCCTTGGGCGGCCTTGGCCTTACCAGCGCCTTGGGCCGCCTTCGCCTTGGCGGCGCCGCCCTTGGCCGCCGCCGCCTTGGCCTTGGCCCCCGTGTCGCCAACCTTGGTTTTGGCTAGGTCACGGCGACCCGCATCTGCTTTGCCGCGATAGGCCTCGCGCGCGGCGGTGCGACCGGCATCGCCGAAGCGTTGGCCGACTTTTGCATCACGATAAGGGACGTTGCCGCGATGCCTGGGATTGTGCCGCCAGGTATTGTCGGCGATTTTGGTGCGGTTGAATTGGTTGAAACGATTGACGTTGACGTTCACGCGATCGCGCCACCAATCGAAATTGCCCCAAATCGCCGATCCAACGGCAACCGCGGTCGCAAAGGCCAATACCCCGCCACCGGTAAAGCCGGCCGGATACCAGTAGTATGGCTCGTAGTCGGGGTAAGGCCAGTCACCGTAGACGACCCTTGGATCGTACACGGGAACGGAGACGTACTCGGGGTTGGCCGGCTCGATGGCAATCATTGGGGTTGTACCAGCGCCTGCCGGCGCGCTTGTTCCCGCCGGCGCCGCGACCGTGTTGACGGTTTGCTGCGCGGTGCTTTTGAGGTTGCCGGCCGCCTGGGCTCGCTGGCGCAGTCGCTGAACCGCCGCCAGCAGCTC
>DASTMQ010000337.1:0-3858 GCA_035714005.1 Hyphomicrobiaceae bacterium | reverse complement strand
CCTTGTGGTCAGCGCTCAAGGGGGCCATCGCCTACGCGGTCGACGGCAATTTCGAACGCCTGCTGGCCGAGGCCTTTGGCTTCGCCGATGGCGCCGGGGCCGCGGTCGATGATGCTGAGCTTGGCCGGCGCGAGGCTCGGTTGCGGTCACGCTTGGGCGTGCGGCCGGAGGCCACACAGGACGGCTTGGCACAAGAGCTCGGCGCGGTCTTGAGCCAAGCCGAGATGCGCGACCTCGTCACGGCGCTGCGGGGAGGCGGCAAAACCGATCAGGAGCGGGCCGAGGATCTCGAGCGCGCGCTCGGCGCAACTTCGCCGGGGGGCCGCGTCGCCGCCTTGGAAGCCTGTTTTCTGACGCAAGGCAAGACGCCGCGCGCGCGCCTGGCAACGCGCGAAGGTGCCCGACCCGATCTTGCCGCCCAGCTAGCGGCGGCCCAGACCCGTTTCGTGGCGCTGCACCGCGAACAGACGGCGCTGACCGTCGCCGAGGCGACGATGGCGCTGGCACGGCTTAGCGGCGACACGCTCGCCCGCTATCGGGCGGCGAAGGCGCGCCTGGCGGTGCTCGACTTCGACGATCTGATCGCCAAAGCCGCCGGCTTGCTGCGCTCGTCAGCGGCCGTGGAATGGGTGCTCTTCAAGCTCGATGGCGGGCTCGATCACATCCTGGTGGACGAGGCACAGGACACGAGCCCGGTGCAGTGGCAGGTGATCCGCGCGCTCGCCGCAGAATTCTTCGCCGGTGACGGCGCGCGACAACAGGCGCGCACACTGTTTGCCGTCGGCGATGAAAAGCAGTCGATCTACGGCTTCCAGGGCGCCGCGCCGCAGATGTTCGCGCAAGCCGGCGCGGCGTTCGCCACCGCCGCGCGCCGGGCCGATCGCAGCTGGCGACAGATCCCGCTTACGCTCTCCTTCCGCACGGTGGAACCGCTGCTCGGCGCGATCGATCGGATCTTCTCGGCGCCGACGCGCACGCCCGGCGTCGGCGGCCCCGACACGCCGATTGCCCACGTCGCCCATCGCTTCGGCCACGCCGGCGTGCTCGAGATCTGGCCGCTCGAAAAGCCCGCGCCCGCCGAGGCCACCTCGGCGTGGGCGCCGCTGGAGGAGACGAGCGCCACGCATCCCGTAAAGCGGCTGGCGGCGCGGATCGCCGACACCATCAAACGGTGGCTCGAAACCGGGGAGCGCCTGGCTTCCGAGGCTCGGCCCGTACGCCCCGGCGACATTCTAATTTTGGTGCGCAAGCGCATGCCGTTTGCACCCGCCATGGTCGCCGCACTCAAGGCTCGGCGCATTCCCGTGGCCGGCGCCGACCGCCTCATCCTCACCGAGCAAATCGCGGTCCAGGACCTCATCGCGCTCGGTGAAGTCAGCCTACTGCCCGAGAATGACCTGGCCTTGGCGGCGCTTTTAAAGTCCCCGCTTTTCGACCTCAACGATGAGCACCTGATCAGCCTGGCGCCCGGCCGTCCGTGCAGCCTATGGCAGGCGCTGATCGAACGCGCCAGCAAGGATGCGTTCTGGCAGGCGGTGGCCGATCGTCTCCTGCGCTGGCAGGGCGAGGCTCGGCGGCTGGCACCCTTTGACTTTTATGCGTCCGTGCTCGATTGCGACGGCATGCGCGCGCGCATGCTGGCGCGCCTCGGCAGCGAGGCGGCCGATCCGCTCGATGAGTTCTTGACCCAGGCGCTCGCCTACGAGGCGGCCGGCCCGCCGTCGCTGCAGGGCTTTATCGCCGCCCTGGGACAGGCGCGGCCCGAGATCAAGCGCGACATGGAGCAGGGGCGCGACGAGGTGCGTGTCATGACCGTGCACGGCGCCAAGGGCCTCGAAGCCCCGATCGTCTTCCTGCCCGATACCTGTTCGACGCGCTCGGGGCGCTGGCCCGGCAGCCTGCTGGCCGTGGCCGAGGCGGCGAGCGACGGCGGGCCGTTTTTGTGGCCGGTCCGCGGCGCCGGCGCCCTGCCCGCCGTCGATGCGGCGCGCCAGGCGGAGCGGCAGGCGGACAAAAACGAGCTTGATCGGCTGTTGTACGTGGCCCTCACCCGGGCCCGCGATCGCCTTTACATCGCCGGTTTTGAGGGCACGCGCGAGGCGCCGGCGGAGTGCTGGTACCACCTGATCCACCAGGGCCTGGACGGTCACCTGGTCGCGGTGACGGTGGGCGAAAATCGCAGCGTTTGGCGGCTCGAGAGCGCGCAGACGGTTGCCCCGCAGGCGACGGCTGAGGTCTTGAGCCCAAGCGCCGGCACGGTGCAACCGCCGGCCTGGATCGGGCGGCGTGCCCCGACCGAACCAGGGGCCAGCCAGCCGCTGCGCCCCTCCCAGTTGGCGCCGCTTGCGGACGGCGGGCCTGGTAGGGGGGCGCCACGGCCGCGCCAACGGCCGCCCTCCGTTCCGGCACCGCAGGCCTTGCTCGAGGATGCGCGCTTTCTGCGCGGCACGCTCACGCATACCTTGCTCGAGCACTTGCCCGCGGTTGGCCGCGAGGACCGGCAGGCGGCCGCGGCCGCTTTGCTCACCAGCCGCGCCCCCGACCTCGACACTAAGATACGTGCCCAGATTATTGCCGAGACGCTCGCCGTGCTTGAGCACCCGGAGCTCTCGGCGCTGTTCGGCCCGGACAGCCGTGCCGAAGTGCCGATTGTGGCCACCCTTCCCAGCCGCGACGGCACTGGACCTCCCCTCCGCCTGACCGGCAAGATCGATCGCCTGGTGCACACGGGGCGGGCCGTGCTGATCGTCGACTACAAAACCAACCGCCCGCCGCCGCGGCAGGTGGCCGAGGTTGCAGAGGCCTACCTCTTGCAACTGGCTGCCTATCGTTTGGGGGTGGCCGCCCTATTCCCAGGACTGGAGGTCAGGGCTGCATTGCTGTGGACGGATGGCGCGCGAATCATGGAAATACCCCGGCTTCTGTTGGACGAGCACGCGCAGCGCCTTTGGACAGAGGGTCTCGCTAGCCTTGACGCCTGACGGGGGCCTCCCTACGTTCCGGTCGACGTTTTCACCCGGCGACGGGTTTCATGGCAAGGAGAATACCGGCATGGCTGGCGCAGCGCGCGAGGTCTCGGACGCCAATTTCGAGAAGGAAGTGTTGCAATCGTCCGAGCCGGTGCTCGTCGATTTCTTTGCCGAGTGGTGTGGACCCTGCAAGGCCATGGCGCCGGCGCTGGAGCAGGTGGCCACCGAACTGGCCGGTAAGATCAAGGTGGCGAAGCTCGACGTCGATCAAAATCCCGACGTGACGCAGAAGTATCGCATTCAGGCGATGCCAACACTGATGATCTTCAAGAACGGCGAAGTGGCCGCGCAGCGCGTCGGCGCGCTGGTGCAAAAAAAGCAACTGACCGACTGGATCAACGGCGCCATCTGACAAGCGCCAGCCTTTCAAAAACCTGAGGCTCGAGCACACGCCGCCACCGATCCACGGCGCGGTTAGCCCATTGTGCCCATTGCCCGGGGCGTCGCTTTGGGGTCGGGCCTCAGCGGACGAGAACGGTTCGGGTCGCGCGGCGGGCCCCGCGCCCTTTTGCCGCCACCTTCGGCAGCGCTGTGCCGATCATGCAGTCGCACGTGACAATGCCGGTAAGCTGCTCCTCGCTCCAGCCCCGCGTCGCCTTGGGCCGCACCGGCGGCACAAGGTAGAGACGATGAGGTTGTGCACGTCGGGCGTAGTCGCGACGGTCGCAGAATCGGCGATGGTGCCGATGTCGATGCCGCAGTCCAAGAGGGCGGCGCGCGCATCCTTGAGACAATGTTTCTTGAAGACGGCGTCGGACCAGGCGCGCCACCACCTTGGCACCCAAATCGCCAAGCAAGGCGCGGCCTTTGCTGGCTGCCGCGCCGAGGC
>DASTMQ010000336.1:0-1971 GCA_035714005.1 Hyphomicrobiaceae bacterium | reverse complement strand
GACGCTGTCTGAGTCGCACGAGCTGCCGAAGAAGCAGGTCGTGGCGATGCTGGAAGACATGGTCACCACCGTCACCAAGCACCTCAAGCGCGGTGCCCGCATCCGTATCGGCGGCCTCGGCATCCTGCAGGTGCGCAAGCGTCCCGCGCGCATGGGCCGCAATCCGGCCACTGGCGAGGCGATCAAGATCAAGGCCAGCAAGAAGGTTGCCTTCCGCGCCGCCAAGGAGCTGAAGGAATCGGTCTAGCCGGAAGCGGCAACGCTTTTTGTTCGCGCGCGGCGTGCGCAAACAGGGCTGGGCTCGCTGGAGCGCCGGCCCTTTGCTTTCTGCCCCAGCTAGCGCTCGTCATTGCGCGGAGCAAACTTTAGCACCGCAGGCTCTTTGAAGTCGGCGCAGTTTGGCGTTGCCGGCCTGCCGCCGCATGCTATCGTCGAGTGCACTCGAATTCGCGCGGACGAGCGGCATCGATGCCGTGAGCGCTCGCTTGAGGAGTGAGAGCATGGACGCCACCGATCGCCGAACACGCGTTAGCTTGCGCGCGCTCGCCTTTCTTCTCCCGCTGCTGCTCGTGGCTTTGCTGGCGCCGGAGCCGGCGCGCGCCCAATCCGAGCCCGTCAAGATCGGCGAGCTCAACTCCTATAGCCGCATGGCGGTGTTCTCGGTGCCCTATCGCAACGGCATGCAACTGGCGCAGGAGCAAATCAACGCCAAGGGCGGTGTGCTCGGCGGGCGCAAAATGGAAATCGTGTTCCGCGACGACGGCGGCACGCCCGGCGACGCCGTGCGCGTCGCCGAGGATCTGTTGACGCGCGAGAACGTTGCCTTCCTGGCCGGCACCTTTCTCTCCAATGTCGGCCTCGCCGTCGCCGACTTCGCCAACCAGAAAAAGACGCTGTTTCTTGCCACCGAACCGCTGACCGATGCCATCACCATGGCACAAGGCAACAGATACACCTTCCGCGTACGCCCCTCGACCTACATGCAAACCAAGATGCTGGTCGAAGCCGTCAAGGCCAAGGGCGTCAAGAAGTGGGCGGTGGTGGCGCCCAACTACGAGTACGGACAGTCCTCCGTCGCCAACTTCAAGAAGCTGGTCAAGGCCGCCACCCCCGAGGCGGAGTTCGTGGCCGAGCAGTTTCCGGCGCTGGGCAAGATCGATGCCGGCGCCACCATCGCCGCGCTCGAGAACGCCAAGCCCGACGGCATTTTCAACGTCTTGTTCGGGGCCGATCTCACGGTGTTCGTGCGTGAGGGCAACACGCGCGGGCTGTTTGAAAAGCGCACCGTCGCCAGCATGCTGACGGGGGAACCGGAGTACATCATCCCGCTCGGCGAGGAGACGCCCGAGGGCTGGATCGTCACCGGCTATCCCTGGGAACAGATCACCGAGCCGGCGCACAAGGCCTTCATCGACGCCTATCGCGTCAAATGGAACGATGCGCCCCGGCTCGGCTCGGTGCTGGGCTACGTGGTGGGCTACATGATGAAAGACATGCTGGACAAGGCCGGCGCGACCGAGACCGAGAAAATGCTGGGCGCGCTGCGCGGCGGCAGCTTCAATACCATCGTCGGCCCCGTGCTCATGCGCGCTTCCGATCAGCAGTCGACCATGGGCGCCTGGGTTGGCGAGACCACCAAGAACGGCAAGGTCGGCACCATGAAAAACTGGAGCTATCAGGACGGCGCCAAGTACATGTTCTCCGAAGCCGAGGTGAAGGCCGCGCGCAAGGATTAGCCGCCCCGATGCTTCGGCAGGCCCGCAGGCGGCGCAGCGGCGTGCCGCGCTCAGCCAGGCAAGTGCGGCGCGGGTGTCACGTGCGCACGGTGCGCTAATGGATGTCTCCTTCCTGCTGGTGCAGGCGTTGAACGGACTGGCGAGCGCCTCGACGCTGTTCATCATCGCCGCCGGGCTGACGCTGGTGTTCGGCGTAACCCGCATCGTCAATTTTGCGCACGGCTCCTTTTATATG
>DASTMQ010000335.1:0-9623 GCA_035714005.1 Hyphomicrobiaceae bacterium | reverse complement strand
CGCCACTTTCAATCACACCGGCATCACCACCGGCTGCGCCACTTGCCACAACGGCACCACCGCACTCGGCAAGCCGGCCAACCACGTTGCCACCACCGCCGCCTGCGAGACCTGCCATAAGAGCACCACCAGCTTCGCCGGCGCCACTTTCAATCACACCGGCATCACCACCGGCTGCGCCACCTGCCACAACGGCACCACCGCGCGCGGCAAGCCGGCCAACCACGTCGCCACCACCGCCGCCTGCGAGACCTGCCACAAGAGCACCACCAGCTTCGCCGGCGCCACGATGAACCACACCGGCATCACCACCGGCTGTGCGGGCTGTCACAACGGCACCACCGCGCGCGGCAAGCCGGCCAACCACATCGCCACCACCGCGGCCTGCGAGACCTGCCACAAGTCGACGACGGCCTTTACCGGCGCCAGCTTCAACCACGCGGGCATCACCGCCGGCTGCGCCAGCTGTCACAATGGCAGCACCGCGATCGGCAAATCCGCCAAGCACATTCCGACCACCGCCGCCTGCGAGACTTGCCACAAGTCGACGGTCGCCTTCGCCGGTACGCCCATGAACCACACCGGCATCACCAGCGCCTGCGCCAGCTGCCATAACGGCAGCATGGCACTGGGCAAATCGGCGACCCACATCGTCACGTCGGCGTCCTGCGAACTATGCCACAAGAGCACGGTGTCGTTTGCCGGTGCCAAGTTCGTGCACACCAACGTGACCAGCGGTTGCGCCAGCTGCCACAACGGCAGCACCGCGCTGGGCAAATCGGCCAAGCACATCCCCACCACCGCTCCCTGCGAGACCTGCCATAAGAGCACCGTCAGCTTCGTCGGCACGGCCATGAACCACACCGGCATCGCCAGCGGCTGTGCCAGCTGCCACAATGGCAGCACCGCGCTCGGCAAATCGGCCAAGCACATCCCGACCAGCGCCGCCTGCGAGACCTGCCACAAGTCGACGGTCAGCTTCGCCGGCACGCCCATGAACCACACCGGCATCACCAGCGGCTGTGCCAGCTGCCACAACGGCAGCACCGCGCTCGGCAAGCCGGCCAAGCACGTGGCCACCTCGGCCGGCTGCGAGACCTGCCACAAGTCGACGGTGTCCTTCGCCGGCGCCACCATGAACCACACCGGCATTACCACGGGCTGCGCCGGCTGCCACAACGGCAGTACCGCGCTCGGCAAGCCGGCCAAGCATGTGGCCACCTCGGCCGCCTGCGAGACCTGCCACAAGTCGACGGCATCCTTCGCCGGCGCCACCATGAACCATACCGGCATTACCACGGGCTGCGCCGGCTGCCACAACGGCAGCACCGCGCTCGGCAAGCCGGCAACCCACGTTCCCACCACGCTTGCCTGCGAAACCTGCCACAGGAGCACCGTGGCGTTCGCCGGTACCAGAATGAATCACACGGGCATCGTCAGCGGCTGCGCCACTTGCCACAACGGCGTTTTCGCCATCGGCAAGCCGCGCACCGGACACCCCAATACGACGGCGCCCTGTGAAAGCTGTCACCGCAACACCCGCAGCTTCGACGATTGAGAACGAACGGTCTTTTTGGCGTAACGGCGTAGGACGTGAGTAGCGATGGCGTTGGGCGGCAAGCCGCAGGGTTGGTTGGTATGGGCGCGCGCTCTGCGGCGCATGCTGATCGCGGCCGCCGCCATTGGCGCTTGCCAGTTGCCGCCGCCTGCCGCCGCCGAGCCCGTGCTCGACCGCGCCTTGTCGGGGCTGCGGCTGTTCCAGGCCTCGGCCAGCTGCATCCTCGTCAAGATCGAGTTCAACTTCCGCATCCGCTACGTCAGCCATTTTCCGCTGACGACGGGCGAAGAATTGCGCATTAACGTGCGCGCCATCGACCCGACGCAAGCGGCCGCGCTCGCCATCCTGCGACGCGAGGCCTTGCGCGCCCCCAACAGTCCGGCCGCCGCCATTCGCGCCATCGATTTTGAAATCGATCAGCCCGCGGGACCGGTGCTGCGCGTGCAGTTCCTGCACCCCGTTGCCTATCAGGTCGCGCCCGGCTTGGATTTTGAAAGTCTTGTGATTGCCATTGCGGGCAAGACCCCGCAGGCAGCCTGTCAGCCGCGCTTTCCCTCCCGCATCGGCGCCGACTGGGACACGACGGTTGCGCGCGGCGATTGGTCGGCGAGCCTCAACCCCGCCAAGCCCGGCGCACCGCTGCCGCCACCGGCCAGGCCAAAAGAGCGTGCCGCCGGCGCTCCGTCGCCCGCCGATCTTGGCGCGGCGATGGACGAGGCACGGGTCGCCCTCAAGAAGGGCAATTACGCGCAAGCCATCGAGCTCTTGCGCAAGGTTCTCGCCCGACCGGACAACGAGCGCAGCGCCGAGGCACAGGAGCTATTGGGCGTCGCCTACCAAAAGGCCGGGCAGATTGCCGAGGCCCGCGCGCAATACGAGGACTATCTGCGCCGCTATCCCATCGGCGAGGGAAGCGAGGGCGTGCGTCAGCGCCTCGATGGCATTATCACCGCCAGCGGCGAGCCGGGCCAACGCTTGCACCCCGGCAAGGCCCAGTCCGGCGAACCCGGCGCGCCGCCGCGCAGTACCGGGACGACCTGGATGGTTTCGGGGAGCGCTTCGCAATTCTACATTCGCGACGACAGCTTCCGCACGCTACGCGATCCCTCGCTACCGCCCAACCCAAACGAAGACAAGGATGCCCATCTCACGCACCAGAACTCGCTGCTCTCCAGCTTCGACCTGAGTGCGGTCTGGAGCAACGATCAGTTCAAGTCCAAGTTCCGCTTTTCCGGAACTGAGGAGCACAAGTTCGACGACAACCGGGAAATCGTCAGCATCGCGGCGCTGTTTTTCGAGACAACCGTCAAGCAATGGGACCTTATGACCAGGCTCGGCCGGCAAACCCGCAACACGGGCGGCGTCGTCGGTCGCTTTGACGGTGGCGTCGTCAGTTGGCAGGCAAATCCCAACATGCGCGTCAACGTGGTGGGCGGGTCCCCGGTTGAGCGGCGTGCGGACGAGCCCTTCAAGGACGATCGCTACTTTTACGGCGCCAGCGTCGATTTCGGGCATTTCTGGGGGAACTTGGAGGCAACCGTGTTTGCCATCGAGCAACGCGGCCGCTCGGTCCTAGATCGGCAGGCCATCGGCGGCGAGCTGCGCTATATCGATGCCGACAAATCTGCCTTTGCCCTGGTCGACTACGACGTGCATTTCCAGGAGCTCAACGCGGCGATGTTCAGCGGCTCCTGGACGCTGCCCGACAAGTCCATCATCAGCGCCGGCCTCGACTACCGCAAATCGCCCTATTTGACGGCGTGGAACGCCCTGCAAGGCCAGCCCTTCCTGACCCTCTATGACATGCTAAAGCTGCACAGCAAGGAAGAGGTGGACCAGTTCGCCATCGATCGCACGCCGACCTATCAATCGGCGACCGTCGGCTATGCGTTTCCGCTTGGTAAGGACTACCAGGTGAGCCTGGATGCAACCGCCTCCAGCCTTTCGGGTACCGTTGCCTCGGGCGGGATCGAGGCCATGCTGCCGACCGGCACCGAGCTTTACTACTCCGCCCAGCTGACGCGGACGAACTTATTTGCCGAGGGCGATATGTACATCGCCGGCGTTCGCGTGGCCGACCTGGAGGCTTCCAATCTGTATGTTTTAGACCTCAGTGCCCGCTACCCATTGAGCAACGAGCTGCGCATCAACCCGCGCTTGCGCCTCGGCTATCAGGAGGGTGACACCACCGATTTGCGCGAAATCACCATCCTCCCGTCCATTCTCGTCAACTACTACTGGACCCGAGATCTGAGTTTGGAGTTGGAGGTCGGCGCCAAATGGACGGATCGGCGCCAGGGCGGGGCGACGCAAACCGAAACCGATCTGTTCTTTACCGCCGGCTTCCGCTACGACTTCTATGCCGACGGGCAAAAGCCGTGCGCCTTGCTCACAACCTGTCGCTAGTGGAGTCTCGGCCGGCAACTATAGCGTCGCCGGTGCACCGAGGATGACGGTTGCCTGCGAGGATAGCACGCCGCCATTGCCGTGGGCGATGGCGACCTCGCAATCCCTGACCTGGCGCGCGCCGCATTCGCCGCGCAATTGACGCACCGCCTCGATCAACAAAAACAGGCCATACATGCCGGGGTGGCAGTAGGAGAGGCCGCCGCCGTTGGTGTTGACGGGCAGGCTTCCCTTTGGCGCGATCCGCCCATCGCTTACAAAGGCGCCGCCCTCGCCCTTCTTGCAAAAGCCGAGGTCTTCCAGAAAGAGAACGGTGTTGATGGTGAAGGCGTCATAAAGCTGCAGCACATCGACGTCGGCCGGGGCGAGCTGCGCCATCTTGTAGGCAGCCTGCCCCGAGGCTGCGGCGCCCGTCACCGTCAGGTCCGGCATGCTTGAGATGCTGGCGTGCGTGACCGATTGTCCGCAGCCCAGCACGTAGGCCGGCGGCTTCTTACAGGCGCGCGCGCGTGCCGCCGAAGTCACCACGATTGCGCCACCGCCATCGGTAACCAAGCAGCAATCACGCACCGTAAACGGGTAGCTCACCGGGCGTGCGGAGAGCACCCCCTCGATGGTCAAGGGCTTCTTTTCCCAGGCCGCCGGATTGAGCAGCGCCCAGTCGCGGGCGGCGACGGCGACGGCGGCGAGTTGCTCGCGAGTGGTGCCGAATGCATGCATGTGTCGCGCAGCCGCCAGCGCGTAGGCGCTGGCGGGCAGGAACGGCCTGAACGGCGTCTCATAGGGGTTGATCTCGCGCTGGGAGGCCTGCTTGCGCCCGACCGTGCGCTGGGTGCTGCCGTAAGCGATCACCGCGACATTGCACAGCCCTTGTTCGATTGCGGCCATGGCCTGGGCAACGTGGTACTCGAATGACGAGCCGCCGACGATGGTGGACCCGAGGACCGGCGGATCGATGCCCAGATATTCCGCAAACGCCAGCACCGATAGGCGGCTTTGGGCCGTGGCGCAAAACAAGCCGTCGACATCCCTCAGACCGAGCCCGCAGTCATCGAGCGCCCGCTTGCTGCCCTGTGCCATTAAGTCGATCACCGACATGCCCTCGGCAACCTGGCCGAGATCGGATTCTGCAACGCCGACGATGGCGGCGCTGGCGCGCTTCAGACCCTGCATGGCTCAGGCCTCCAGCGGAAAGAAAACGGGCATCGGCGGCTCCTCGCCACCGGGACGATGGGCGCGAAATTGAACGCGCATGCCGATGCGGACCTGCTCCGGGGTAATGCCCTCAACCCGGCTCATCAGCCGGAAGCCCTCATCGCAATCGACGAGGGCGACGTTGTAGGGGGAGCCTTCCTGCGGATAGACCACGGTGGTCGAGTACACCGTGCCCGAGCCCTTGCTGACCCGCCACTCGAGCTCGTCGCTTCCCGTTGCCGGGCACAGGAGGCGCGGATAAAAGACCGCGCGGCCGGCCGACACACTCCACTGGTAGGCGAGCTGGCCGCGCTCGAGATAGGCAAGATAGGTCTTGAGTGGCGAGGTTTCTGGAGCGGGCATGAGGCCTTCCCTGGCGTGGACCGATCCCAAGCACCCTTTATGCCCGCGCATGCCCTCGGCGGCAACCGGGGTTTGATTGGCGCGTGCTGCCGGCTACAATTGCGCGAGCGAGGGAAACGAGAGACGCATGGACCAGGTGCAGGCAACAATGACCCTGTTTGCCTCTTCGCGCTCGCCCTTCGTGCGCAAGGTGCTGGTGGCGGCGCACGAGCGCGGGCTAGCCCAGCGCCTCCAGACCCGCCGCGTCGTGGTATCGGCCAACAAGCCCAACCCGGAGGTGATGGCGGCCAATCCGCTCAACAAGATCCCGACCCTGTTACTGGCGGACGGCACGGCGCTTTATGACTCGCGCGTCATCTGCGAGTTCTTCGACACCTTGCACGCCGGGCCGCCCCTCGTTCCCTCCGAGCCGTCTTGCCGGTGGCAGGCGCTGCGCCTGCAGGTGCTCGGCGACGGCCTGATGGAGGTCATCATCGCCCGGCTTGGCGAGACGAACCGCCCCCCCGCCAGCCAATCGGCGACACATCTATCGGCCTTTCGGCTCAAGATTGCCGCGGCGCTCGATGCGCTGGAACCAGAATCGACCGCATGGGGCGCAAGGGTTGAGATCGGCCAGATCGCGGTGGCGTGTGCCTTGGCGCACCTGGATTTCAGATTTGCCGCCGACAACTGGCGTGCGTCCCGGGCACGGCTTGCGGCCTGGTATGAAGACTTCGCCGCGCGCCCGTCGATGCGCGCGACCGAGTATGTCGACGCTTACTGACGAGCCTGCCCCTTACCTTTTGCAAACCGGCGAGGATTGAATAATGCGCAAAATTCCCCAGCAGCAGATCCCCGGCATCTATCATCGCCGCGTCGGCGATATCGTTGTCACCGCGCTCAGCGATGGTTTCCTCGACGGCTCGCTCGAGGTGTTGCGCAACATATCGCAGGACGAGGCCCGACAGATCCTGACGGACAGCTTCCGGCCGGCGCGGCGCACGCCGGTCAACGCCTTCCTGGTGTATTCGGCCGGTCGATTAGCCCTGATCGAAACCGGCTCGGGCAACTATCTCTTGCCCACCGCCGGCAAGTTGCTGGCCAACTTACGCGCGGCGGGCGTCGCGCCGACCGACATCGAGGCGGTATTGCTGACGCACATGCATCCCGATCATTCGGCCGGCCTCACCGATATGGAGACCGGCAAACTGAACTACCCCAACGCCGAGCTCGTCGTGCACGAGAACGAGCCGCGTCACTGGTTCGACGACGCCAAGATGGCGAGCGCTACCGAGCGGGCCAAGAAACTTTATTTCCAGGCCGCACGCGAGCAGACCGCGCCCTACCAGAAGCGCACGCGCCTATTCACCGCGGGCGAGGTGTTTCCCGGCGTCACCGCGATCCCGCGCCCCGGCCACACGCCGGGTCATACCACCTTTCTGATCAGCTCCGGCAATGAGCAGCTACTGATCTGGGGCGACATCGTGCACGTGCCCGAGGTGCAGACCGCGCGGCCCGAAGTGTGCATGGAATTCGATACCGACGCCGATGCCGCCGCCGCGCAGCGCCGCAAGGTGTTCGATATGGTCGCCACCGACCGCCTACTCGTCACCGGTATGCACATGCATTTCCCGGGGTTCGCGCACTTGGTTCGGCGGGGCACGGGCTATCAATTGATCCCCGCCGCCTGGGAGCAGGAGCTATAGGCGCGAGCGCTATTTGATCTTGATGCCGGTGGCGGCGATGACGCCGCCCCACCGCTCGATCTCGCTCTTGACGTAGCCGGAGAACTCGGCCGACGAATTGCCAACCGCAAGGGCGCCCTGCGCAGCGAGCCTGTCCTTGACGTCGTCGGATTGCAGCGCCTGCGTGGCTGCGGCGTGGATCTTGGCGACGATCGCCGGCGGCGTAGCAATCGGCGCAACCAAGCCATACCAATTGTCGGCTTCTACCTGCGGCATGCCGAGCTCGGCCGTGGTGGCCACCGACGGCAGGCTCGCAATGCGCGTCTTGCTGCCGATCGCCAGCGCCCGCAGCTTGCCCGACTGGATGCTACCGAGCAGCACGGGCACATCGGCAAACATCATCTGCACGTGACCACCGAGCAAGTCGTTGACCGCGGGCGCGGCACCCGTATAGGGAACGTGCACCAGCTCGATTTGTGCGGTCAGCTTGAGCAGCTCCATGGCGAGATGCGGCATGCCGCCGAGGCCCGTCGAGGCGAATACCAGCTTGCCCGGCTGCGATTTTGCCAAACTGACGAGCTCGGCCAGCGAGGCGACCGGGACCTTTTCGTTGACGACAAGGATTTCCGGCACCGAGACAATCTGGGTGATGAGGGCCAGATCCTTGAGCGGATGAAACGGCATGTTCTCGCGCAGGTTGATGTTCATTGCCAGTCCGCTCGAAGGCGCGATGGCGATGGTGTAGCCGTCGGGCTCGGCCTTGGCCACCGCAGCAATGCCGGTAAGGCCGCCGGCGCCGGCTCGGTTTTCGATCACCATGCTTTGGCCGATGAGGCTCGCCATCTTCTCCGTCAGGATGCGGCTGATGGTGTCGGCGGGGCCCCCGGCCGGGAACGGCACGACGAACTTGATGGCGCGATTGGGAAAATCCTGAGCTTGCGCCGGCTGAGCAAAGGCCAACGCTCCGATAACGCAAGCTAGTTCGATCCATGAGCGCATTAGCGTCCCTCTCCTCGCGCCTGATTGTTCCTCCACGAGTATGGCATATCGGCGCGGACGCCGCCTCGCGAGATGGCGCTGGCGCCGCTTGAGGTTTGCTCTTAGGATGGAGGCTCCCCGCTCTCGATGGGAGCGCGGCACCGCGGGGTTGCTGCACGGTCCGCAGATCTGGACCTGGGGCGAGGGAGGCTTGTGCTTCCCTCCTCCCTAATTTCTTGGCGCCAACATTCCGAGGCCAGGCGGCCCGCCGCGCGCTGTGCCGGCTGTGCCTGCTTTCTGGCCCGGCACGCGGGCTCCCTTCCTCCGCCACACGCTGCAAGCCTGCACACCTCGCAAGCCCGGCACAGTTTCAAAGCGCAATTACAGTCGGGCTTGCCGCGCAGCTTCGCGCCCACGGCCATGGCAACCCGTCGTCGCGCCAAAGGATCGGGCGGCGGCGCGCGCGCGCCCCGCGGTTTGCAGAGCGGCGCTCACCAGAGATGGCGCTTGCAAGAGAGGGTGTGCTTGCAGGAGACGGCGCACCGGCACCGAGCGTTGTTGAGCGCGGAAAAGGTCGCTTGCGCTCGCCTTGAATGTCGCCCGCGGCGCGCGGGGTGTCTCCAGCAAACAAGGCTGCGCTTTGGAGCGCAGCCTTGAGTTGAATAAGCAAAGTATTGGGGAGCGGTACTGAGCCTGCTGCAGCTGTCGCCTCAATCGCGGTGCGGGGAAAGTCAATTAAGACGAAGGCTGAGCGCCGCTCCGAATCACAGCATACAAAAAATTCGACCACTGATCAGCGCGGCGGCGCAAGAAAGTGATATTTTGCTCAATTGCCGCGCCCGTTTCCATGCTGCATTTCGCGCAAGCGCGGTGCGACGATATGCATTTTTCACCGGTCGGCACGCCGGCCATCGCCGGGTGCATAGGCCACCGCGCACGCAACCCACCATGCGGCCGTCACCAAACCGACACGCGACACCGCCCAGCCCGTGGGTTGCGCGTCGAAGGGAGCCGCCCACCTGTCGGGGACCTGCCGGCAAGCCGACCCCTACGGCCGCCGCTTCGCACGCCGTGCGGGCAGCAGGTGTTTGCCCCGGCGCCGGAGTGAATGGGCGCTTTTACCCCGCCGCAGCCGACTTTAAGATCCGTCTATCGCCAGGGACACCACCATGCCATCGATGCCTGACCGCACCACCAGTCGCCGCCGGTTCCTAGGCTTCCTGGCGGCCAGCCCCCTCATCAGCGCCGGCGGCCTTGTCGCCTTGGCGCAGACGCCCTCACCCAGGCTACCCGACCCAATGCCGTGGGCGCCGCGCGATCTGGAAAATTTGATCGCCAGCCCGAAGGACGCCATCAATGTCTTCGATTTCGAACCCGTGGCGCACAAGAACGTGCCCCCGGCGCACTTCGGCTACATGGTTGCCGGCGTCGACGACGAGGTGACGTTGCGCGCCAACCGC
>DASTMQ010000334.1:0-4658 GCA_035714005.1 Hyphomicrobiaceae bacterium | reverse complement strand
GCCACCGGGTCGGGCAGGTCGCCATAGCGTAGAACCTCGAGACCGCCGTGGCGATCCATGATTATGGCCTTCATCGCGCTACCTTCTTGTCCAATGAACCCGTCGGCCGCGTCCTTGTGGTGCCCTTCCCGGCCGCCGCGGAAGACTGTTGCATTGCCATTGCGTGGCAGGCAACGGGCTTTGCTGCGCCAGCCGCAAAGAAACGCATCGACGCGCGCCAGCCGAAGGCGACCTTGGTAGTGACGTGCACCCGATCTTGCGGCTTGAGCCCGTCCCGCGTTGGGGAGCCCGGAGGCTTCAGATCGCAACCGAGAAGCCACATAACCGAGAAGCCACATTAAGCAAGCGCGAATCGTTGTAATGTGGCAGCGCGTCCAGCCTGAGCGACACCGCGTAATAAGCGCTGCGTAGTCCGATAGGCGTGCTGATCTCGCATGCTCTCGGGGCACGCGTGTCGATTGGCGGGTGACCGGCCGACGGCGCCGTACTTCTGACCGGGGGCGATCCCCATAGGGAGGGTCGCGTGCGCAAAACCTTTGATTATTTGCGACTGCCTTTGCATGGCATACTGTTGGGGGTGACCGCCGTTGCACTGTGCCAGCTGGCTGCTACCGGGAAGGCGCAGGCCGGCGGCTTTGGGGTCCGCGAACAGTCCGCCTATTTCCTTGGTTCGGCATTTGCAGGCTCTGCGGCGGGCGGCGAAATCAGCTCCGTCTTCTGGAATTCGGCGGCGACGGCGGCCCTACCCGGCTGCAACACCTCGTCAAGCTATTCCGGCGTATTCGCCAGCGGTGATGAAGTTGCCCAGGCCGGCTTGTTCGTGACTGGCGTTCCGGCGGTCGCGCCGGGGCTTACCCCTACCTCCACCGACATCGGTAGGGATGGGTTTGCGCCATCTTCGTTTGTGACCTGCCAGCTTTCTCAACAACTCTACGTGGGCCTGGGTTTAAACGCGCCCTTTGGCTTGCTTACCAAGCCCGATAATTCGGTCTGGGCCGGATCTCCGATCGCCATCACCTCAAGGGTCTTCTCGGTCGATATCAATCCAACCCTCGCCTACAGGCTCACGCCAGAATTGACGATCGGCGTTGGCGCGCAGATCGAATACTTCAAGCTGCGGCTCACTCATGGGTCCTTCGATGGCTTAGTCGGTACCCGCGCCTTCGAGGCAACTGATTGGGGGGTCGGGGCAACCGTAGGCGTGATTTGGCAGCCTGGGCCCGCGACCTCGATTGGCTTGGGCTATCGTTCGGCGGTGGGTGTCGATGTCAATGGGTCGTATGTGCGGTCCGCGGGTCTCCTCACGCCTCCCGTATCCGCCGATGCGACGGCTGGCGTGACGCTGCCCGATGAGCTGACACTCAGCGCGCGCCAGATCATCGGACCGCGACTGGCAATTATGGGCACCGTTGAATGGCAAAATTGGAGTCGGCTGCAAAATGTTGCCGCTGTCGGTTCGGGTTGCGGCCCGACGGGCGCCTGTGAGGTGCTCAATCTCAACTATCGTGACGGCTGGTTTTACTCCCTCGGTGCCGAATATGCATATAGTCCGACCGTGCTCTTGCGCGCAGGCATAGGTTACGAGACATCGCCGATCCAGGATCACACGCGGGATATCTTGATTCCCGACAGCAATCGCGTTTTTGTCAGTGCTGGCGCCTCCTACAAATATTCGGAGCAGATAAGCTTTGACTTCGGTTACTCGCACCTGTTTTTCCAGGATGCGCCATTTTGCATCGCCAGCCCTGCCCTGAACGGTGGCACCTCGCATTGTAACGCCGGTACACCTGCCGGGGCCGTCTTGCTGCGTGGCAGTGCCGATAACTCCGCCGACCTTGTCGCCGTGGGTTTAAGATACAAGTTCTGAGACGTCGGCCCGAGTTTTTCATCCCCTCGGGCCCAGCCATCTGTGGCCGATCTCGGCCGATACGGCTTAACCAACACATTCTCTTGTGCGCCATTGGTATCCGCAGACGCGCTAATGCCGTCTGCAATTGCGCAGGCACCTTGATGCCGCCAAGCCGTGCGCGCGACAGCAGTCGTAGCAGGCCCGGGTGCCCGCTCCCTTTCCCTTGCAGAGTGCGGCGGTCGATTGAGCCGACCTGCCCGTCACCGCTTGTAGCCGAGCGCTGTTGCTTTCCAACCGCGCCTTGTCCCGCGCGATATTGGATTGCTGGTTGAGGATGCGGGCGCGACCGATAAAGCAATCGGTTCGGTTGCGGCCGGCAGGGATTGCTTCGCAGTCGCCCTGCCCCATGGCCGCGTGCGGTGCCACGAGCGCAGCCGACAGCGACAGCAGCAGAAGGCTTGAGAACCGAAGACGGTGAGGAATGGCTGCGGTCATAGGTGCTCGTGGGTGAGAAAGATTGTCGTCTCGATGGTCGTTGGCATCGTGGCGGCGCGTGGAAAGTCTACACCCAAATCCTCGGCTGGTGGCTGGCATCGCCGCTTTGCCGTCGATGTGGCAAAGGACGCCCTCCAGGCCCTCGGCTTAGCCCGACCGTCGACTTGGACAGGTGTGAAACCCGGTGGCAAAACGCTTTTGCCAGCCGGCCCGGGCGTTGCGATCCGGGGATGGACCGACCCAACTGCTGCAGATGCGAGCCCGGGCTTCAGCTTCGCGGTGAGCGAATGTGGGTCAGCCTGCGTGCGACTTAGCGCCCTGCGTAGGCTTGAGCGCCGTCCACGCCGGCCGATCCTGGTTGATGACCCAAACAGTTTAGCCACCGGCGTGAGCTCCCGGGCCCACCCCCCTTTCCTGGCGTTCCTGCCGATACGCTTCGGCATGGCCGGGGAACGGTGGCCGCCTCGGGACTATTTCCGTTCGGCGCCGAGCACGATGGTCCAAAAAGGGCGACCGCCGGCGTCCTTGGCCATGGCGACGCCGATCGCCGTTACCTCGGCGCGCAGCAGATTCTCACGGTGACCAGCGCTTCCCTCCCAGCTTTGCATCGCGTCGCTGAACGATTTCTGCCCGGCGGCGGCATTCTCCGAGGCGATCTTGGCGCGATAACCCGCACGTGCGGCGCGGTCCTTTGGTAGTGACCCGCCAGGCCCGTCGTGGCCGATCCTGCTTCGTTTCGCCTGAGTCTCTGACTGCATGGCGGCGGCCTTGGTCAGACGCGCGTCGAGGACCACAGAGCTTCGTCCGTTCTTGGTACGGAATGCGTTGACTGCGGCCAACGCAGCTGCGGGGTTGAGCGGCTGCACGGGGCGCGCGGCATACTCCGGCGACACGAAGGTGATGGAACAACCAGGAGAGATAATGCATGGCAGGCGCCATTGGGCAGTGGCGGGCGTTCCCACCATCCCGAGCAGGGCGGCAGCCAAGAAGCCTCGTTTGAACACCCGTTCCCTCCCGTAACCCCGGTTCGCCGATGCAGACGACCAGGTTCGCTTGCAGGCGAAACCATGACGCGTTTGCATGCCTAGTGGTCGGAATATGTGTGCCTCGAGGGACCTCTACCCGCCGAGAGCATCATTCAGGAGATCAAGGATGTCCTCGATCAGCCGATCATCAATCTCCGCCTCATCCATTGCCAGGTGCTGTCGAGTTTGCTGTGGTGAGGCGCCCCGGAGATACAACTCGGGCTTCGGGAGCGACGCTGTCTCCCAACTCGCGCCTCCCTATCGACATGGCCGACTCGCCTGACAGAAATAAGGCGGCATCGGGGACTGGATCAATGCGCCGCCACGCGGACGCCAGCCTTGGACTTCTCGGTCGGATGGCAGAATCATCCTCCTACGTTGCATTCTCCGCGCCAAGCCTTGTCATTTGCATTACCGGCTTTGAACGCCCTCCTCGATCATTTGCACGACGCGGGACAAATCCTGTCCGCCGCGGCCCTGAAAAACGCCGTGCAGCAAGACCAAGCGCGCGGCTTGGCACACCCACATGGGCACACCGAGCGCCTCGCCCTGCGCGATGGCGAGATCCACGTCCTTCATGAGAATTTCGAACGTGGCACCAAATTCGAACGTGCGCGGGATCACGGCCTTTGGAAACAAACTCATTGTTGCGAAGTTTCGGCCAGTCCCATTGTTGAGGACCTGCAACATGGCATCCGTCGGAATGCCGCCCTGGCTGGCCATTGTCATCGCCTCCGATGTCGCGATCAGCGACACGGCGAACAGGATATTGTTTGTCAGCTTCATGATCTGAGCAGCGCCGGGCTTGTCACCCGCGATCACCACAGTCGGCCCCCAAAGATGGAAGATTGGCATCAGTTCCGCAATTTTTGCCGAATTGCCTGAAACCATTACTGCCAGTGTGGCGGCTTGCGCTCCCGCCCGGCCGCCGCTGATGGGCGCATCAATCAGCACTGCCCCCGCGGCAGTGCAGGCTCGCTCGATTTCACCGATGAATGGGCCGCCGACCGTACAGGTGTTGATCAGGGTTTTGAGCGCACTTCCACGGAGCAGTCCTTCCGATCCGGTTGTGACTTGGCGAAATATCTCGAGCGTCGGCAGCGAGACCACGACCGTATCACAGGCATCCGCCAGCTGCTTCGGCGAGATGGCACGCCGTGCCTGGCGTTCCAAGAGCGGTTGCATCGCGGCCTCGCGCACATCGCAGACCCAAAGCTCATGCCCCGCATCGAGCAGTTTTTGGGCCATGGGTTGACCCATGTTGCCAACGCCAAGGAAGCCAATCCGCA
>DASTMQ010000333.1:0-3564 GCA_035714005.1 Hyphomicrobiaceae bacterium | reverse complement strand
TGCGCCGGCGCCATCGATCACTTGCGCATGGGCGTTGGTGGCAATGCCGGCAAAAGTGCCAAGTTCGCCGGGAACGACGCGAACCGCGTAAAATGGCGGCTGCTCGAGCGGCGCGACGCATGGATTGGGAAAGTGGTCGGCGGCGCCCTTGAAACGCTGGTAGGCGTCGGAGCCGCGTTGGAACTGCAAATCTTCGCCGTGGCGCGCCGAGGCATTAAAGGCGCGCAGGGTCCGATCGAGCCCCTCGGGGTCGATGCCGCAGGCAAGCGCCAGTGCGGCTGGGCTGTCGGCGCGTTTGATGTAGCCCGAGCTCAGGAACGCGCGCATCGGCATCGGTGCCGGCCCGAGTGCGCCCAGGCCGAAGCGCCGAATGGCACGGTGATCACAGACGATCCAGGCCTCGATCGTGGCATCGCCGCGGCACGCCTCGATCAACTCGGGCACGTAGACGTGATAGGATTTGGACTCGTTGACGAAACGGCGGCCACGTCGATCGACGCTGATGTAGCCGAGCTTACCGCGCTCGTAAAAATGCGGAAACGGAATAGGGCTGCCGTCGGCTTGCGGCACCAGCGATACGGGTGTCCAGGCCGCCGGCTGGTGCACGGCCGCATCGAGGCGGCCGCCGACGGAGCGGGCAGCATGGCCGGCGCATTGTCGAGGTAGGCTGCGGCCCTCGCCCGGTCCAGGCGATTGCCAACGTGGTGTGCCAGATAGTCGAGCGCTGCTTGACGCGAGTCGGTGAGGCCGGCTGCGCGCTGCGCCGAATTGACGGGTATCCACACCACACCCGCCGAATAGGCGGTCGTGCCGCCCAACAGCGGCGCCTTTTCGACCATGATGACGTCGAGGCCCTCCAGGTGCGCCGTCAGCGCCGTGGCAAATCCGGCCGCCCCGGATCCGGCCACCAGCACGTCGCAGGCGACGCCCTCAGCGCTCACTGTCGCCCTCCCATTCTAGGGCTGGCATTCTAGGGCTGGCATTCTAGGGCTGGCGGGCGGCGAAATAGGCAAGATCAAGAATCTCTGCATCGCTGATCCGCGCCAGCACATCGGCCATCGATGCGTCATAGCCCGGCCGCGCGTTGGATTTGTACTCTCGCATGGCCTTGATCAGGTAGTCCTCGCGTTGCCCGGCCAAGCGCGGAACGTTGTCGCGCCCGGCCAAGTCCGGGTTGTGACAGAAATCGCAGCGATACTGGCGCACCAGCGTCTGGCCCCGATCGATCCGTGTCCGATCGACGTCGCCGTCCGCCGGGCGGGGTGGGGGAAGCTTGGCGATGAAGTCGGAAAAGGTCTTGAGGTCGTCGTCGGAAAAGTCCCTGCTCGCCTCATTCATCACCTCGATGCGGCGCTGGCGACCGCGGAACAGGTAAAGTTGGATCAGGAGGTAGGGTGCGGGTTGCGCCCCGAGCGATGGCACCTCCGGCAAGCTCGATTGGCCCTGCTCGCCGTGGCAGGCCAGGCAGGGGGCTACGCGTTGCTCGAAGGTTTGCGCGCGCGCGGCCAGGCTCATGGCGCCAAGGCAGGCCAACCCCGCCAGGGCGAGGCGCAGGCGGCGGGCGTGGAACCTGCGGCGACGCGAGGAAAGGTCGGAGGCTGACCGCCTCCGACCCTGCGTTGCGAGCAAGTTATTTGCCGGCAACGCGAGCGCTTCCTCGGCTCACGCGATAGACGGCGCCGTTGAAGTCGTCGGACACCAGCATCGATCCATCCGGCATCGGCAGCACGTCCACGGGACGGCCGACGTAGGCGTTATTCTGGATAAAGCCGGTGATGAACGGCTCGATGGACTTCACCGTGCCGTTGCTGTTGAGCTTGATCGCCAACACATCGCCGCCGAGCTTCACGCTCTTGTTCCAGGAGCCATGCCGGGCGAGGAAGATGGCGTTCTGATACTGCGACCCGAAACCCTTACCGGTGTAGAACTTCATACCCAAGGCCGCGGCGTGGGCACCCAAGAGGGCCAGCGGCTTGGTAAACTCGCTGCAGGAACGTCCCCAGCCGAACTCGGGATCGGGCAAGTTGCCCTGGTGGCAATAGGGATAGCCGAAGTTGTCCTTGCCGGGCTTGGTCACGCGGTTCAGCTTGTCTTCCGGCATATCCTCCGACAACCAGTCGCGCGCGTTCTCCGAAAAGTAGAGTTGGTGCAGGGTCGGATGCCAGTCCATACCGACGATGTGGCGAATGCCGGTGGCGTAGACCTCAAGATCCTTGCCATCGAGCCCTACCCGATAAATTTTGGAGTGTCGCTCGGGGGGCATGCAGATGTTGCACGGGGCGCCGACGTGGAAATAGAGCTTCTCGTCGGGCCCGACGGTCAGATACTTCCAGCCGTGCGCCTCGTCTTTGGGCAGGTCGCTCAGAATGACGGTCGGCTTGGGCGGATTGTCGAGGTTGTCTTCGATGTTGTCGATTTTTGAGATCTGCGACAGTTCGGCGATGTAAAGCGTGCCCTTGTGCACGACGATGCCGTTGGGCCGATGCAGACCCGAGGCGACAACCTTCACCTCGCGTTTGCCATCCTTTTCGACGATGGCGTGGATCTTGTCCTGCAGGCGGCTGCTGACGAATACCGTGCCCTTGGCGCCGCGGCGCAGCGAGCGCGCGTTGGGGACGCCGGCGGCATAAAGCTCGATCTTGAAGCCGTTCTTAACCTTGAGCTTGTCGAGCGGCAGCTTGTCGGCGGCGGTTGGCACCGGCGGGGGCGCAACCGGGGCCAACTTCTTGGCGGCCTCCGTATCGGGCCGGCCGAGCAGGGGCGAACCCGGGGGCAGGGGCTGGGGTGTTGCCGCCGGTGCGGCGGGCGCCTGTTGGGCGCGAGCCTCCATGCCGGCGCTGGCCGCCAGCGCGGCCGCGGCACAAAAACCTGAAACGATAAGAACCTTATGCATTTGGCGCCTCCCTGGAACCCAACACCGCTTCTAGACCACGTGGCTGAACGGCTGCAGCCAACTCTATTCGCCTGGCTCCGGTCTGCCAACGGCCAGGCTCAGGGGGGACCGCGCGCCCCGCGCGGGCTGCGGGCTGAAAAAATTGCCCGCTCACGGCCATCGACAAGGCAAGCGGTTCTGGGCTAGAACGCGCCCGATTTCCCACGACGCCCCCGCCGTCGGCCGCCCATGCTGTGGGCGGGAGCGGGAGCGGTTGACGCAAATTGAGGACCCCATGACCGTCATTTTGGAGCTCGAGCGCGAGCAGATCAGCGCCATCGTCGCCAAACGCTCCGTGCCAGAGTTTGGCCCCGGGGATACCGTCAAGGTGATGGTCAAGGTCATCGAAGGCCTGGAGGCCGACCCCAAGGACAAGAAGAAGGCCAAGGCCGAGGAACCAAAGGGGCCCGGATTTCGCCTGCAGGCTTACGAGGGTGTCGTGATCGCCCGTTCGGGCAGCGGCATTAACGAGAGTTTCACGGTGCGCAAGATTTCCTACGGCGAGGGTGTCGAGCGCGTGTTTCCCATTTATTCGCCCTACATTACCGAGATCGAGGTGCTGCGCCGCGGCAAGGTTCGCCGCGCCAAGCTCTACTATTTGCGCGGTCGCAGGGGCAAATCGGCCCGCATCT
>DASTMQ010000332.1:0-2444 GCA_035714005.1 Hyphomicrobiaceae bacterium | reverse complement strand
ATGTACACCTCCGGCACCACCGACCGGCCGAAGGGCGTGATGCATAGCTATTCCAATTTCTACTGGAAGTCTGCCGATCACGTCATTGCTTTGGGCCTAAGCGCGGCCGACCGGTTGCTGGTCGCCGGCCCGCTCTATCATGTGGGCGCCTTCGACCTGCCCGGCATGGCGGTGCTGTGGGTCGGCGGCACGCTGTCAATCCTGCGCGATTTTGCGCCCGAGCTGGCGCTGGCCGCCATCGCCAAAGAGCGTCTTACAGGCGCCTGGCTCGCGCCCGTAATGCTGGGCGCCATCCTCGAGCATCCGGAGCGCGGGGCTTATAACCTGGAGAGTATGCGCTGGGTGGTCGGCGGCGGTGAGCGCACGCCTGAAGGCCGCATCCGCGCCTTCTCGCGACTGTTTGCACGGGCGCGCTACGTCGATGCCTATGGCCTAACGGAAAGCTGCAGCGGCGACACTATGATGGAAGCGGGCCGCGAGCTCGAAAAGATAGGCTCGGTCGGTCGTGCGCTGGCACATGTGGAAGTCGAGGTGCGCGGGCCCGAGGGCCAGCGGCTCGCACCCGGCGAGAGCGGGGAAATCTGCCTGCGCGGTCCTAAGATCACGCGCGGGTACTGGAAAGATGGGCAGAAGACAAAGGCTGCCTTTTTCGACGATTGGTTCCGCACCGGCGATGTCGGCCAGCTGGACGCGGAAGGCTTCCTCTATCTCACCGATCGAAAGAAGGACATGATCATTTCGGGTGGCGAGAACATTGCCTCCTCCGAGGTGGAGCGGGTTGTCTACGAACTGCCACAGGTCCAGGACGCCGCGGTGATTGGCGTCCCAGATGACCACTGGGGCGAGCGCCCCGTAGCGGTGGTTGTCGTCAAGGCCGGCCAGGCGCTGGCGTTGGAAACATTGCAGGCCCACTGCCGCCACAAGCTCGCCGGCTTCAAGGTGCCAAAGCAGCTGATCGTGCGCACCGATTTGCCGCGCAACCCGTCTGGCAAGGTCCTAAAGCGCGTGCTGCGCGAGCAAATCAGCCGGGAACTGGAAGCCCGCAAGCCCTGAGCTTGCCCCGGGCGTGAGGCCTCCTGGCGAGCCCATCACAGCCGCAGGCAATGCTTTTGCGCTAGACCGGCATGGCGCGACGCTGGTGCGCGCGGCCGATCCGGGCGGTTTCCTGGTCCTGTCCTGCGATGACCCGGACGCCCTCGTCCAATTGGCTTGTGATGGTGGCCGGCGAGCCGACCTCGAGAAAGGCCACACCGTTGCGCTTGCAGGCGGCAAACACCCGTCTGCGGGCCTCTTGCATCTCGGGCGGATAGCGATGCCTGGGGACAGTGCGATAGCCGAGCGCCAAGCCGAGATCGCCTGGTCCCATTTCGGCAAAACCAATGCCGGGCACCTCCAGGATCGCCTCGCAATTGGCTACCCCTTCCGGGCTCTCGATCTTGACGCCCAGCAGCAATTCTCCCCCCGGATTGAGCGGCCAGGGATCGCAGCGCTCCATATAGTCCGCCGCGGACAGGCCCCAAGCGGCGGCGGCGGTCGCTTCCGAGCCGCGGCCGCGGCTGCCGACGGCGAGGCAGGCGCGCACGGGCGGAGGATCGTTGCTCGCCGAGAAGCCACCGGCGCCGCGCATGCGCTCGAGCGCTGACGGCAAGCCGGGGTCGACCCCTGCGAGGTGATGTGGATAGCGCGCCGCCGCCAGAAAGGCGCGCACCGCCGCCGCCGTTTCGGCCTGACATAACAAGAGGCCATGCACACCGCGGGCCAGAATTTGGCGGAATTGCCAGCTGTTGCTGTGGACGCTGGCGACGTCGGTACCGCGCACGGGCACCTCGACAATGACGGCCGGCGTGCGATGACCGGAATTGGTCGGACCGCCGTCGATGAGACCGCGCACATACTCGGCAAGGCCAGCCATATCGAAGGCGCCGTGCTCCATGCCGATATTGATGTAGTCGGCCCAGGTCCGGGAATCCGCTCGGCCCTGCGCCCAGCTCAGCACGTGCCCCGTATGGTGGCCGACGTAGTAGATGGCTTGATCCTGCCCCAGGAGTTCAATGGCTCGATTAATTCGGCGTGCCATGCGCTGTCATTTTCCGTGTTCGAACCACAAGCAGGCAGGGGCGCCCGGCTGGGTCGGCTCGCCACCTTCCTGCCAGCATAGGCGCTTTGCCGGCGAGGGCTAGGCGTGATAAGTCCCCGCGCGACAAGAAAAACCAGGGGGAGCAGACGCGCGATGCCGTTGGCGACAACCCGTGCGCCCTTTTGGCCCGCCGCCGGGGCGGCGAATGGCAGCGCATCACTCCGGCTGAGGCGGGTTTCGATCCGGCCAAATTGACAATCGCCATCAATTTCGCCATGGCCAACGACAGCCCATGGCCGCACAGCCTGTATTATCCCGACGGGCGCTATGTCGGCATCGTCGAGTGGAACGAAACGGGGCCATGGAG
>DASTMQ010000331.1:0-3279 GCA_035714005.1 Hyphomicrobiaceae bacterium | reverse complement strand
CTTCGATCGGAATGGGTGGCCGGTTTCCATCGGAATCGGTGGCCGGATTGCGTCGGAATCAGTGGCCGGTTTCCGTCGGATTCCGCAAACGTATGTGCGTCCGCTCGGTGCGCCAGCGGATCCGGCCGCACCTGGATGTGTACAGCGCGCGGCTTAGAGCCCTTGCCACCTTCCTTCAGCCACGGCGTGCGGTCGCCGTTCGTACTCCACAGTCCGCGGCCCCTCCAGCCGGCATTCGGGTAGTCGATGCGGCCGTCCAAGCCCTTGGCAAAGAAGCTCACCTGATGACCGTGCCGTTTGAGCCCGACCCCCAAACCACGCCGTTCGTGTCGATGTCGCCGCCGCGCACGCCAATACCTTCCTTGGGAATGGCGTAGAACTCGCTGAGCTTGGTCTTTGGATCGAAGCGCAGGAACCCCGGCGTGCCGACGAAGATGTTGAGGGTGTACCAGACCGAACCGTCGGTCGCGTGCGGCATCACGGCGTAGGGACCTGAGCCCGCGATCCGCATGTCCTTGCCCGCTTGCGCCGGCTGTCCTGGCTCGGTCCATTCGTCGGCCTGGCCGTTGCCGTTGGTGTCGAGCACGAACGGCGCCCAGCCCTGCGCCTTGGCGGCGTCGCCGGTCTCGTCCCACGCCTTGGTGTTGACCTAGCCGGCGACCGGGCCGGTGCCGGGGAGCCACAGCGTGCGATCGTGATCCAGATCGAGGGCTCGAGCTAGCGCCTGCGCCAGCACGCCGATCTCGTCCCAGAGGACGTTCGATCAAAGGCGCTGATCCAGCCTTCAACGCGCCGCAGCCTAAGCGCCG
This sequence comes from Hyphomicrobiaceae bacterium, assembly GCA_035714005.1. GTDB lineage: Bacteria > Pseudomonadota > Alphaproteobacteria > Rhizobiales > Hyphomicrobiaceae > AWTP1-13. The sequence continues at coordinate 2,470 of DASTMQ010000331.1, read as the reverse complement.
CGGTCGCCGACCCAAAAACGGAGCTATCGATCACCCCAACGGCTGATCACCACGCCGCCGAAGTGGGGAATTTTAAAAGCCCAAAAATGGAGAGATTCCGCGCCCCGTTGACACTTGCGAGACCGCTGCGAATAGCGGACGCAGCTTGCACTGGGGCGGCCTCGTTCCAGCGGGGCTCATTCTTACCGTGGGCCGCGGGTGCCCTACGACCCGACCGGGTTGCCCCGCCTGATCGAGCCCCGCCTGCCGACGCCCGCCGAGAAGCCGCCCAGCGGCTCCGGCTCGCTGCATGAGATCAAGTACGATGGGTCAACTCAGCGCTACGTTCCGCTGGCGCGTTGCAAGCGCTTGCGGACCCTGAGTACCGTCATGGGATGCCAGCGTCTGCCCGTAGGCGTCCGCACCTTCCGCCTGTTGAGCTCCTCGGCCGCCCTCCGCACGCCGAGGTGAGCTACCTCCGCGAATAGCGGACGCAGCCCCTCGGCGCGAGCCATTGCCGCGGCCTTTGCCGCTTCCGTCGTAAGATTGGCTGCCATCCTTTCGGCACCGCTTCTCTCGGAGACCTGGCCGGGGGCGATCTGCGAGGAGCGACCCGAGAAAGCCTCGCCGGATTCAAATGCTCCGAACACGCCAAGACTGCGGCACGCCGGCCCCGCTATGCAAGACTTAGTGGCCGGGCAGATCGACTTGTCATGCCTGGAGGCTTCGGCCTGGCAGGCGCCAAAATGATGCTAGAGCTCCGAATCTGCAAAATTCCCCGTTAAATTCCGTGTTAGTAGGGAATTTGGGTGTGGAGACCGCGGTTGGCATGGGACTGCATCGTCAGCCACGCAGTCTGATCCCTGTGGGCCAGCATCGACCGCCTCTTTGACCCGCGCTCGATTGGTTGGTCGCTCCCGGGTAGGCGCCAGCGAATCGGCCGCATCAGCACGAAAACCCCGCCGCGGTTTCGGATCGTGGGGACGGGGTTTTCGAGCTGCCGATTTGTCCCTCCTTTGTAGCAGATGAAGCTGCCCGAATAGTCGGGCGGGACCTACTTTGGTTCCGGGTGGCGTCAGCCCGTGGTTTTGCTGCGGTGCGTTACGTCGCCTGCCGCTCCTTTTTCCGTTCCTGTTTGCGCGCAGCGAGGTCAGGCCAACGGGTACTTGACCCTTGCTGTGCGCAGTCGCCGATTGTCCTCGATCACCCTCTCGCCAGCTCGCAAAGTGATGTTCGCCCCCGGCCAGCGCTCGCACGCGGCCCGGTAGGCGGCCGTGGCCAGCTCGAAATCTTCGATACCGGCCAAGTGCTCGACGATGTTGTCGCCCGACGAATCCCACAGATCGCTGCGATGGGCGAAGTGTGTTCGCCTAATCGTCGCCAGGCGCTTAGCAATCGCACTGGGGGTTGAACGGACCGCTCCGGACAGCGCGCCCCAGAACTGCTTGATGTCGTCCTCCATACTGGTGAACAGGTCTGTTTTGGTTTTCATGGGCCTCAGCATTTGTTCCTCCAGAAGTCCTTACGGGTCTCCCGACCCCAAGCTGAAATCACGGTCCGGAGGGTCGCCAGCGACAGGAAGATGCGGCCGACCGCGACCCCACTCTCGAGCACGTCGTAGTCTTCCTGGTTGTGGCCGATCGGGGCGCGCTTGAGGATTAGCTGGCTCATATCACCGCCTGTGCCTCGGGGCTGCGCCAAGAATGGCGACGGCACTGAGTGCCAAAAAAACCGAGCCGAAAACAGCGTGATCCAAATCCCAAGCGACGAAGCATAGACTGGCAACCGGCGCCCGTACCACCCCGCGCTACGGCGGCGCGGTGCTTGAGCCGCCATTTGCGAATGAAGGTCTTGCGGCGAGCCTCGACTTCCTCGCGCGTCGCCGCGTAGATCATGTCGTTGTAATCGGCAGAGATTTCGTCGTGCAGTCGCTCGGGCGCGTGCGCCAGGAGGTTGCGATGCTTGTGGAACGGTGCAGCGCTGCACCGGAACGCCGTCCCACACCGCGGCGATCGCAGCCTCGAGGCCGGGCGCGCCGTCGACAATGAGGAACTCGGGCCGTCGCAGGCCACGCCGGATGAGGTCGTCGAGCACCGCGCGCCAGGCCTCGGTGCTCTCGCTGCCCATGCTCTTGATCGCAAGCAACACCTTCTGGCCGTCGGCGCGCACGCCGATCACGACCAGCAGCGAGATCGCGGTCGCTTTGCGGTCGAGCCGCACGCGCACCACGGTGCCGTCGAGAATCAGCCGCACGATCGGCTCTTCCGCCAGCGAGCGGGCATTCCACGCGTCCCAGTCGCTCTTCACCTTTCGCCAAACCCGTGCTCACCGTATCCTTGCCGACCGCGCCGCCGAACAAAGCCCCCAGCGCGCGGCGCACGCGGCGCGTGTTGGTACCGGCCAGGTAAATACCGGCAATCAGCGCGTCGGCGGCCAGCGTGCGGCGCTGATAGGCTCGCAATGTTCGGCTCTTCCACTCGGTCGTCTCGGC
>DASTMQ010000330.1:0-4632 GCA_035714005.1 Hyphomicrobiaceae bacterium | reverse complement strand
CGAACCCGTCGGCGGCCAGCGGCTCGCGCGCAAGCCGGGTCCAGAGCACAAAGCCATCGGGCGACGGTTCGCCCGCCGCCACCCCCAGGCTAAAGGGATCGCCGCTGCCGGCGCCCGCGCTTTGCCGCGCCGTGAGCAGGCCGACGGCAAAGGCGCTTGACGATGTGAGGAGCCGGCGCCGCGTGAGCAGGCGGCGCGGCGCGCGATCGGCAGGCAAAACCAGGCGCTTCATCGGCTCACCGCTCAACCCCCCGCTGGCGCCGCCCGGGCCTTTCGCGGTCGCCGCGCGGGGCCAGTTTGCACGCGCACTTCGCACGTTCCCGCCTTGTTTCTTGCGAACGGGATCCGTGCCCTCGCCCGGCGCCCCCACACACGCACGACGGACAGGCAGATACTTGCGGGCGGGCGCGGGAGCGCGCGCGCGCGCCCCGAGCCTTTTAGGCGATGGGCCCCGAGGCCGGAACTTAAAACTGAGCAACCCTGGTGGGCCCTTTCCCCTCGGCTCTGCTACCGCCTCACCGCCCCGGCGCCGCCACCGGCAGCAACGGCTCCGCCAGCAACAGGATTTTGTAGTCCGCCATCGGCCGACCCTGGTCGCGGCGCGCCAGCGTGCCGAGCGGCATGACGGAGGCAAAGCGCGCTCCGAGCCCGGCCGGCAGGGGTCGCCGCACGAGTTCGACATAAAGGGAGGGGCAGCGAAGCCGCGCCGCGTCGATCGCCGGCAAATGCGCGTAGCGCAACGGCTCATTGAGCGGCAGCACGGGCACGGTTGCCGGCAGGTGAAAGGCCAATTGTGCGGTGATGGTATAGTGCGAGGTGGCGACGCTGCAGGCGCCGTGCGCCAGCCGCAAGCGCTCGATCTCCTCGGCAAAGGGCCGCCACCCCCGCAGCTGGTTGGTGGGATCCTTGCCGCTCAGCAGCAGCGGTCGAACGGCGTGCGCGCACACCAGCCCCGACAGCAGCAAGCCCAAACTGAGCGCCGCCGCGGCAACCCGGGGCATGGCGTTGCTGCCCGGGCGCGGCCAGGCGGTGCTGGCGGCGATGGCCGCGGCGGCCGCCAGCGATGGATAGAGCGGCGCCAGCCAATTGGGCTGCACCCGGGCGTGCAGCGCGTGCAGCAGAAAATAGCCGAGCAGCGGCAGCACGCTGGCGGCCAGCAGTGCGCTCGCCTGATCGCGGCGCCTGACCGCGGCCGCAACCGCGGAGCCCAAACCGACCAGCGCCAGGGCGGCGATCAGGGGGCTCGCCAGACCAAAGAAGCTGCCCGTCATTTCCAACAGGTAGGTGGGCGCGAAGGCCTCATCGCGGACCACGCGGCCGAACTGTTTGCCGAACGAGGCCCAGTCGTGCTCGCGGTTCCAGAGCACGACGGGCAGCGTGAGAAGCGCGCTTGCCGCGCCCCCCGCCCATAGTTGCCAACAGCTAAACCAGCGCCAGTTCTCGCGCAGGCCGACGAGCCAAATCAGAATGCCGGCGCCGACAAAAAGGTTGGTGTACTTGGACAGCAGGCCAAACCCGGCGAAGGCGCCCACCGCCAGCCACCAGTTCGCATTGCGCGAGGCGTAAAGTTCCGCCAAGGCCCAACCCGTCAGGCCCCAGAACAGCACCGAGGGCATGTCCGGCGTGATGATGATGCCGCCGACCGTGAGCAACGGCATGGCGAGTGCAAACAGCACGGCGCGCCGCGCCACCTCGGCGCCGAACAGCAGCCAGACCGTGCGCCACAGCAGCAAGGGGCCCAGCAGGCTTGTGAGCACCGCCGCGAGCCTGACCCCGAACGGCGTGTCGCCGAGGATGTAGCGGCCGGCCGCGATCAGCCAGGCCACCATGGGCGGGTGATCGAGATAGGAGAGCGCCGGCGCCAGCGCCCACAGCCGATAGTAGGCCTCATCGTCGCTGAGATCGACGCTTGCCGCAAGGGCGCCGCGCAGCAACGCCATCACCACAACCGCGCCCAGCACGGAGCTCGGCGGCAGCCACGTTGCAGCGGACCTCAGTTGGCGCGGCGTCGCCTCAGCGCTGGCGCCAGGTGAATGTAGAACTTGCAACGTAATTGAAGACACCTCCCATCACGGCGCCCGCCGTGCCGGCCAACCACCAGGTCGGATGCTCGCCATAAATCCAGCTCGCCACGCCGACATTGGCCACCGCCCCGACGCTGCACACGGCGTAAAAAGACATGAGCCCCTTGAGGGCGCCGAAGCCCTGCAGCCGGCGGTCGCGATAGGTCAGGAGATTGTTGAGCAAGAAATTCCAGGTCATGGCGAGGTAGGCGGCGCCGGTTTGGGCGAGGTCGAAGCCGACCCGCGGCAGGCTCAGCGCACTCTTGAGCGCCAACAGGTGCGCCCCCAGGCCGCTGACGCCAACCAGCATGAACAGCAAAAACCGCGTCGACAGCAGGTCGCCGGAGACCTTGGCCAGCAACAGACCGGCGTATTCGAACACAACCAGGCCGTCGAGCTTCGATTGCCCCAATTGCCGCGGGCGAAAGCTATAGAACACCTCCTCGATGCGCAGCGGCCGTTGCTGCGAGGCGGCGATGTCGAGCAATAGCTTGAAGCCTTGCGTCGACAGCCGCGGGGCGATGGCCTCGAAGGTTTCCTGCCGGATCAAGAAAAAGCCGCTCATGGGATCGGCGAGCGTCACCCCGGTCAAACGCCGCGCCAAATTGGTGGCCTGCCGACTGCCCCATTTGCGGACGGCGGAAAGACCCGCCGGCACCACGCCGTTCTCGGTCCGTCGCGTGCCGACCACCAGGTCGGCGCCGGCGCGAAAGCGCTCGAGCATTTCGGTCAAGCACTTTTCATCGTGCTGCAAATCCGCATCCATCACGGCGATGGCCGGCGCCGAGGCTGCCAGCATCCCCTCGATGCAGGCGCCCGCCAGGCCGCGGCGGCCGATCCGGCGCAGGCAGCGGACCCTGGGATCGCGCCGGGCCAGGCGGCGCGCCGTGGCGCTGGTGCCGTCGGCGCTGTCGTCATCGACAAAGATCACCTCCCAAGCGATGCCCTCCAGCGCGCGGGCGAGCTGCAAAACCAGCAGCGGCACGTTGCCGTTCTCGTTCAGCGTCGGCACTACGATGGCAAGCTCGGGCGAAACCCGCGCCGCCGTGCGGTCGACCAGAACGTCATCGCGCGGCAGGATTGTCTCTTGCATTCTCCCCCGTAGCTGCTCTGAGCTTGCTTGCTGCTGGCGGCCGGACGCTCGCAATCGATGATTGCCGGAAGATGAAGCTTAGGTGACAGATCCGTGAACCTGACGCAGCTGTGGCAGCGCCGACCGGGCCGCCGCCCGACGCAGGCCCTAAGTGGCGGCGCCGCCTCACGATCCTCGAGCGGCAAATGTGCTGGGTTGCTTTGAGTACGGATCTTTTCTGAGGCGCAGGCGCCACAAGCCCGCCGCTGTCACCGAACCGTCGGAAAACCCGTACGCTGCCTTCACAACCCTCACCCAACCTGCCCCCGGGGACTGCAGTAGCAATGGGGCAAGCAATGTCGGTCGCGGTTGGCGCCTTCGCCAAGCCTGAGCCCAAGTGGTGGCTCAACGTCTGGAGTGGCTACCTTTCACTGGCGCTGGCTGCTGGTGCAGTGCTCGTCGCTTTTCCCGAGCTTGACCTCTGGCTCGCACACGCGACCTATACTCCGGGGGCGGGCTTTGTCGGCTGGCGGCTCGGCTGGCTCGGCAGCGTGCGCACGATCTTCATCGTCTTTTATTTTTCCTGCCTAGGCCTTTCGCTTGCCTGTTGGCTCGCCACCCGCCTGGGCTACGCGCGCCATTTTTCCCACCAGCAGTGGCGGTTTTTGTTCGTGTGCCTGATCGTCGGGCCGGGCTTGCTCGCCAACGTCGGCTTCAAGGATCAATGGGGCCGGGCGAGGCCCAAGCACATCGCCGCCTTTGCCGGCGGCAAAGTCTTCACGCCGGCACTGCTGCCGACCAATCAATGCAAGCGGAATTGTTCCTTTGTCAGCGGCGAGGCCTCCTCGGTATTTGCGCCGTTCTACGCCGCAGCCGCCATCGCACCCCAGTGGGCGGCCCCGCTGATCGTCGTCGGCACGACGGCGGGCCTCGCGGCCGGCATCGTCCGCATGCTCCAGGGGGCACACTTTCTGAGCGATGTTGTGTTCGCGGGCTTATTCATGGCGCTGATGGTGATCGTCCTTCACCGCCTCATGTTTGCCCCATCGAGGTTCTGGCTCACGAGGTCTTGGCTGGCGGGCTCGTGGCGCTCGGCGCGGCGCCGCCGCTCAATCGGGCGTGCCTCCAGCGCCTGAAGGAGTGCGCCACGGGCGCCGACAATGGCAGGCCAGGGGTTGCATGAAACGCCCAAGCTCACCAGCCGCGCGCGGCAAGCCAACCCGGATACCCCATTGCCTCTGCCGCCGGCAGCGGCGGGGGCGAACGACGCTGCAAGACGGCAACCGTGGCGGTGAGATCGCCGACGACCTCATCGAAGGCGCCGAAGGCTTCCAAGCCGACCGTCCACCAGGACGTGCGATCGGGCCCCTCCAGCAGCGTCAACTCGGCATCGCAGCCCGAGCCTCGCTCGCCGCTTTCGCTGGCGGCCAATTCGCGAACGCTGCCGCCGTCGACCTTAAACTTTCGCATCCAGCGTTGCTTGGCGACTTTGATCAG
>DASTMQ010000329.1:0-5039 GCA_035714005.1 Hyphomicrobiaceae bacterium | reverse complement strand
GTGAGCCGCTTGGTTTCCCCCTTGTTCGGAGCGTGCATCAGCTTTTCCAGTGCCGTCTGCAGGATTTGCTACCAGACACCGTCGATAGGCACGTTGTCTCCCGCGGCCCCTTGGGCTCGTGTTGGTGGAAACGCCCCTGTGCACCCGGTGCGCAGCAGCGCCGTGGCTTGGCCCGGGTGCGGGAGCGCGGCTCGGCGGCGTCGCTTGCCATGGTCGTCCCCTCCGTTCGTTATGACGCGAGGTAGCGCTCGAGTTTTTCCAGCGTGCCGGTCCAGCCACGCTGGTGGCCGTCGCGGGCCTTGTCGTCGAAGAACTGCTCGTGGTGCAGGGTGAGCATGGCCCCGTCCCCGTCCTTGGCCACGGTGATGGTGACGAGCGACTCCCGCTCGGGTGTCGAGTGCCAGGCCCAGGTGAAGACGAGCCGTGTGTCGGGCACCACCTCGCGATAGACGCCGCCGACCTCGTGATAGTCACCGTCATCGGTCCTGAAGCTGATGCGGTAGCGGCCGCCCGGGCGCACGTCCATTTCTGCGCGCACCGAATTGCCGGAGGTCTCGGCCGGCCCGAACCAGTGCACTATTTTTTGCGGGTCCGCCCACGCCGCGAAGACTTGGGCCGGCGAGGCTTTGAGGCGACGCTTGAGGGTGAGGCTGGGCTTGCCGAGCATTGGTCCTCCTCTAGGAACTTCGCCAGCGCATCCAGTCGTTCGGTCCAGAAGCGCTCATAGCGCGCCAGCCACTGCATTGCGGTTTCCATCGGTTCTGTTCGCAGGCGGCAATGCACGGTGCGCCCGGTTTTGGCGCGCTCGATCAGCCCGGCCCGCGCCAGCACGTCGAGATGCTTGATCACCGCCGGCAGCGACACGTCGAAGCGTCCGGCGATTTGCGTGACCGCCAGTTCGCTGTCCTGGGCGAGCCGGTCGAGGATGGCACGCCGCGTCGGGTCAGCCAGCGCGCCAAAGGCGCGATCGAGCCGGACTTCGCTAAAGTCAACCATATGGTTATCTATCGTTCGGCGCGGTGCAACCGTCAAGACCGCACGCTTCACAATCCTGTGCATGGGCCGACGGGAAAGATCGGGGCATGCCGCCCAGCGCCGGGTCACGATCACGGCGGACGCAGCGCGAGCTGCCGCGCGGATCAGTTCCGATCGTCTGAGCGCTGGTTGACGGCATTGAGGGCCCTCATCGCTGCCGACGCTCACCTGCAACATAGAGCGACAACTGTCCGTCGAGGTGGTCGAACACCGCGCGCATACGCGGGCTGCCGCGCAGGTTCTCGTGCATCACCAACCAGATTTCCAAAGCGAACGCGAAGTGCTTTGGTAATAGCTGCACGAGATCGGCGTCCCTCCGCCCGAGGGGGAGTTGGCAAAGGCCGACCCCATAGCCGGCGCGGATGGCGGCAAGTTGGGCGAGATTACTGTCCGTGCGCAGCGCGAACATTGCGCGCCGGAAGCGCATGCCGCTTGCCTGCAGCGACCGCACGGCAGGCGTTTCTTGGTCGTAACCGATCAGCGCATGGTCACTCAAGTCGTCGGGAGTGCGCGGAATGCCGTGGGTTTCGAGGTAGCGGCGGTGGGCATGCAGCCCGAGCGTGACCGTGCCGATCTTCTTGGCCATGAGCCCGGTTTGCGTCGGCCGTACGTTGCGGACGGCAAGATCAACGTCTCTGCGCAAGAGGTCTCTGATTGCATCGGAGACGACCAGCTCAAGTGCCAGTCGCGGATGCTGCTGGCGCAGGCTGGCGAGCATCGGCGGCAGGACCTCCACGCCGATCACCTCGCTGGCGCTGAGCCGTACCGTGCCGGCAATCTCCTGCGAGGCCCCCGATGCTGCCCGCATCAGCGCGGCGGCCGACGCCGCCATCGCTTCCGCGTGCGGTGCCAGCTCGGCGGCCGCTTCCGTCGGCTGCAGGCCGTGCTGCGAGCGCGTGAACAGCGCGGCGCCAGGCGATTTCTCCAGCTCGTCGATGTGGCGGCCGATGGTTGGCTGCGTAAGCTTCAGGGCACGGGCGGCGCCGGACAGGCTGCCGGTGCGGAGCGCGGCCAGGAACGAGCGATAGAGCTCCCAGCCGGGTTCACCAGTTGCTCCCATACGCGGATGTATAACAGGTGTTCGGCTTTCGACAATTTCCTTTATAGGCCACGCACACCAGATTGGGGGGCAACGACGCTTGAACTTGGAGTGAGCCAATGCCCAATACGCGAACCGCCCTTGTGCTTGGCGCGACCGGTGGCATCGGCGGCGAGGTTGCGCTTGCCCTGTTGTGCAGGGGTTGGCGCGTGCGCAGCCTCAATCGTGAGCCGGCGCGGGCAGCGTCCCGGGTGCCGCAGCTTGCGGCGGTGCAATGGATCGCGGGCGACGCCATGCGGGGCGATGAGGTCGTGGCGGCGGCTGCGGGCGCCGACGTCATCGTGCACGGCGTCAATCCGCCCGGCTACCGCAACTGGCGCGGTCTCGCGTTACCGATGCTGGAGAGCTCCATTGCGGCGGCCAAGGCGTCCGGTGCACGGCTTGTGTTTCCCGGCACCGTCTACAACTTTGGACCCGACGCCTTTCCCAGCCTTAGCGAGCGCGCGCCGCAGCAGCCGCTGACGCGGAAAGGCCAGATCCGCGTCGAGATGGAAAAGCGGCTCGAGGCCGCAAGCCGCGACGGCGTGCGCACCCTTATTCTGCGCGCCGGCGACTATTTCGGACCGCGCAGCGGCAACAGCTGGTTCGCACAGGGTCTGATCAAGCCGGGCCGGCCGGTTAGGTCAATCCTCTATCCGGGCCGACGGCACGTCGGGCACGCCTGGGCTTATCTTCCCGACGTAGCCGCCAGCATTGTGCAACTGCTCGAGCGCGATGGTGACCTTGCCGGGTTCGACGTGTTCCACTTTAAAGGCCACTGGTGCGAGCCCGGCATTGAAATGGCCCATGCCATCCAGCGCGTCGTTGCCGAGCCCAAGCCTCGCATCCGGCGCTTTCCCTGGATCCTCCTCTACGCCCTCAGTCCGTTCGTCACCGTCTTCCGGGAGATGTTGGAGCTGCGTTACCTCTGGCAACGCCCCGTGCGGCTCGACAATGCCAAGCTCGTGGCATTCCTGGGCAGCGAGCCGCACACCCCGATCGATGAGGCGGTGCGCAGCACGCTTGAGGGTCTTGGCTGCTTGCCTGCTGGCGATCGCGCGCGCGGACCTGAGCCAGCGGGAGCCTCCGCAAAACTGTAAGCGGCCCCTGTTGTTGTGGGCCCGTAGGTTGAGCCGGCGGGTGCCGGCACCGTCAGCGCAATGGCGATCAAGGTGGCCACGACCAATCCGCTGCCAATACGAATAACCAGCCGCATGGCCGGTGAAAGTCTCGTCATTTATTGCTGTCCTATTGAAGTTAGGTGCGAGCGCCAGGCCTAGTTTGGGAAGTTGCCCGGCCTTCGATCGGATCAGGGGGCACGCGGGCGCATGTCCCGTGATCTCAAAAAGCGCGTTCCTGCGGCGCCGCCGGTGATGCCTGGCTTGCCCGTGCCGGCAAGCGCGAAGGTCTAATTGTTTGACAAGAGAGACCCCTGTGTCCCCGCCAGCACGACCAGCGAGGAGACATTGGCCACGCACGGGCACGCGAGCGTGGGCGAAATTTCGCATTGCGCACAAAGGCCTGAGCGCCGCGCGCCAAGGCCACGCCCCGGATCGTGGCACCGAAGAAGAGGGCGCCCGCAGGTTCGGGTCGGATGCCGCCGCGCCTGCAACAGGTCGACGCTCAGGCCGGGGCCGGCAGGGGCAATAACCCGCCGCACGCCGTTGGTGCTGAGGGTGATGGCGTGGGGCATGCAAGGCTCCAATTGCTGGAGGGCCGAACGTCGCTCCAGCCCGCCCTGGAACGGTTGCGGCACGCCTATATATGGAGGTATCCTCCGCTTATGCACTGGAATATACGGAGGATGCCTCCGTTTGCAAGCGGGAACACGAAGACGTGAGATGAGCCACACCTCGGCGCTACGCGCCCGCAAGCCCCGTGCCGATGCGCTTCGCAACCGGGAGCGCGTGCTAGAGGCGGCAAAAACGGTCTTCAGCAGCGGCGGCGCGGAGGCGAGTTTGGAGGCCGTGGCGCGGCGCGCCGGCGTCGGTATCGGCACGCTCTATCGCCATTTCCCGACCCGCGAGGCCCTGTATGAGGCGGTCTATCGGCGTGAAGTCGAACAGCTCGGCGAACTCGCGGAGCACTTAAAGCACGAGCCCGAGCCGATCGAAGCGCTGCGCCGCTGGCTCAGCTGCAATGTCGAGTTCGTCGCGACCAAGAAAGGCATGTCCGCCGCGCTTGCGCTCGCCGCGCAAGCCTCCCCGGAGTTGCGGAGCTATTCCTTTGCGCGTCTCACCACGGCGGCCAGCGCGCTGCTTGCCCGTGCGGTGGCCGCCGGCGAGATCCGGGGCGATGTCAGCGCCCAAGATCTGATCCGGGCGCTGGTTGGGATGTGCTACATGCACGATCAACCGGGCTGGCAACAGACGGTTGAGCGGCTGCTCGATGTGTTCGTCGACGGGCTGCGCCTGCGCAACGGCCAGGTCGGTTCCCCCAAGAGGTCGGCTGGGCGAAAGAAGAAATGATCGCAGTGCGGTGCGGGGCGTCGGCTCGGCGCCACCCCGTCGGTCGGTCGGTCTTTATCGCTGGGCGAAGGGGACCCAGGCGGGACGCACGACCAAAGTCGTGGAAAAGGCAGCCGCGCGGTTGCTGGCCCCGGCCAACACGCCAATTGAAAATCTAACCTCCGTCCTTATGATTTAGCGCATGGCACCACCCCACGCACCTGCTTGGCGGAAGCTTGCTCAAGGCGCCTGGCGCAGCGTCGGTGCCAGCGTCAGCCTCCTCGCCGCCCTGCAGGCCGGGCCCGCCGCATTGGGGCAGCCGGCGTCCTCGCCGATGGCATTGGTCGAGCAAGGTCGCCGCATCTATGAGACGGGTCAGCTGGGATCGGGCGAGCCTCTCCTCGCCAAGCGCGGCGAGCAAGGCATGGCTGTCACGGGTCAGGCCGCGGCCTGCATCAACTGTCACCAGAAAAGTGGCT
>DASTMQ010000328.1:0-6347 GCA_035714005.1 Hyphomicrobiaceae bacterium | reverse complement strand
ACTAAGCGCACCATCGCTCCGCGCTACAACTTTGCTTAAAAAGCGAGCGGCGCCATCGCCGGCTCGAGGCCTCGGCCGCGGGCCCCGAGCCAGGCGGTAGCGATGCCGTTGTCGCCTGGCTGCGCGGGAAGCGGTTGGTGGCGCCCTGTGCGCCCGGTCGACAGCTTCGGCATCGCCGCTATAGTGCATCTTGAATGCCACGCGGTCTTGCGGGTCAGCGACGTGAAGCCGACACAAGCCATCAACCGGCAACGCCTGTCATGGTACCAACCGCGATCGATCGCACGGTCGATCGCCATCAGGCCCAAAGTTTACTGCGCGGCCTTGGCGGCCGCCGTGGTGGCCTTCTTGCTCCCCCAGGAGGTCTCGACCAACGTTCGCACCGCGCTGGCGGGCGATGTCGGTGCCATCGTCTATCTCGCCTTGGCGCTGCAGGTGATGGTGACCTATGACAGCAACACCTTGAAGCGGCGCGCCGCCCGCCAGGATGACAGCGCCATTGTCATCCTGATCTTGATCCTGATTGCGATTGCCTTAGGGTTCAGCACGATCTTTGGCGTGCTCACAGACGCCAAGCAGGCGACCGGGGCGGCCAAGGGCGCGCAAACCTTGCTCGCGGCCGTCACCATTCTGCTGTCCTGGTTGGTAACGCAGGTGGTTTTCACCTTTCACTACGCCCACGAATTCTACCGGCCCGATAGCGCCGGCGCGCTTGCGGGCGGGCTGGTCTTCCCCGAGGAGAAGCAACCCGACTATTGGGATTTCTTCTACTTTGCGACCTCCATCGGGGCGGCGTCGCAAACCTCCGACGTCGCGATCAGGGCAAGGCCGCTGCGCCGGCTCGTCACCTTGCACGCCGTCATCTCCTTCATTTTCAACACGGCGGTACTTGCCCTCGCCATCAATATCGGCGCGAGCTTAATCTGACCCGCCGGGGTCGGCGCCAAGCCTTGCCGCCTGCCGCTTGGCCTTGAAGTCAGGCTGCCGAGGCGACGAGCACCGCCGTGCCGGTGGCGCCCAGCGCCAGGGTCCAAACCAAGTCGACGTTGACCCACGCGCTCCTGAGCACGGCGAGACCGATCCACTCATAAATGAGGGCGGCGACCGCGGCGATGGTCGCCAACATCGCCGCGCTATGCAGGCCAACACCGGCGAGGGCGGTCGGCCATGAGCCCTCACCGGCCATGCCGGTGATCGATTGCGACCCACAAAGGGGGAGCAGCGCCGGCCACAGCATCAGCCCGGCACCGTGCGCCGTCGCCATCAGGAACGACCAGGCCGCAAGGCCCAACAATCCGACCTGCAACCCGAAGCGGACGCGGTGGCGATGGCCGAAGGCCCAGTGGTACAGCGCCCAGCCGATCAGCAACAGGCCGGTGCCGATGCCGGCGAGCCGCGGGGCCACCAAGTAATCGGTGGCCGCCAGCAGGCCGGCGACGGTCACGATCGAAAGCGCGTGGCCTGCGGCAATCGGCAGGAGCGAGACGTAGACGACGCTCCTGCGCTGCCGGTGCAGACCGAGGGCGACGGCGAACAGCCAGCCCATACCGGGATTGAGCCCATGCAGGGCCCCCAAAGCCGCCACCGCGAACCACGGCCAAGCCTCCGTCACGGCCGGGCGCTCCGTCGCGATCCCAGCTGTGCGGCTCGCAAATGCCCGTCGCGCGCCATGGCCTCAGGGATAGCAGTAAGAGTCCGAGGAGCAGTCGCCACCTTCGAGCCGCACCTGGTGCGGGCGATGCGGCGCCGGCCAATCGACGAAGAACTTAGGATCAAAAGCGATGCCGCCGTCGGCACCGGCGTCGAGTTTCACCATCCAGCCCTCGATGCCATCCGGGTAAAACTGCGGATCGATGGCTCCGTACAAGGAATTGGTGAAGTAGACGCGCTTGCCGTCGCGACTGATCTCGACCATCTGCGGACCGCCGCTCAAGGCGCCGTTTTTGGCGCCGGGGTGCGTGGCCTTACTGACGATGCCACCGATGCGCACCTTCCCCGTGAGCTTGGGGTTGAAGGGATCGGAGACGTCATACTGCTGCAGGTCGCCGGTACCCCAGCACGCCACGTAGAGGAAGCGGTCGTCCATCGACAGATCGATATCGGTCACCAGCGGCGGAACGGCCTTGAAACCCTTGAGCAGCGGCGGCAGATCGGCTTCGTTTGCCGGCTCGGCCGGAATCTCGATCACCTTCTTCACCGCCCACTTGTCGCCATCCTTGTACCAGGTCCAGATCGAGGAGGAGAGGTTCTCGAGACTGACCACGCAGTTGACGAAACCGTAGGCTTTGGTTGGGTCGTGGGCGGGCCGCAATTCGAACACCAGCTGATACTTGTCGCCAAAATCGATGGTTTGCAGGTGTTTTCGCTTGTGCAAGTCCCAGAAATGCAGGCGCCGGCCGTACTGGGCACCCAGCAGGACCTCTGGAATTAGTCCGTTTTCGAAGGTATCGGGCGTACCCCATTCACTGGTGACGAGCGTGTCGTGGCCGAGGTGCCACCAGGCGTCATAGGCAAGGATCTGCGGGCCGCGATCCATCTCCCACTGGCCGCGCACGTCGAACGTTTCATGGTCCATGAGAAAGATGCCGCCGGGTCCCTTGCCCTCGCGGTTGCCGAGGGCAGCGACATAAATGCCCTCGGGTCCGCAATGCACCGTATGCGGCCGTGTGTAGCCGGCGCGTTCCGCAACCGTGGCTGGCTCGATCACCTTGACGATTTTAGGGTTCTTCGGATCGGGCTTGGTGTCGAGAATGTGGATGCGGGATGAGCGCAAGCCCGGCACCACGAGATAGCGTCGCTCGACGTGGGCGTGCGGCGCATTGGGGCATAGGCAGGAGGAGCAGGCGTTCCAGCCGAAATGGTGCAGCTCGTCGCCGGCATTGGGCATGGGCGTCGACCCAATGATGCGCGAGTAGGATGGCGATTTCGGGTCGACATCAACCACGGCGATCGCATCGGGCACCTTGCGTTCGGGATCGAAGGTCGCCACGTAAGCGAGACCCTCAGGTGCCGCCTTCATGGCCATGCGGGGCGAGGGGTAAAAGCTCGGATCGGGCATCCAGGTCGACATCGTCTATCCTCCTTGAGAGCAATGGAGTTCTACCTGTGCCGGCACCGCAAAACTCTGCACTGGCCGGCGCTCAGCCTTGGGGCTCAGCTCTTTGACAAGGCGCAGTAGCCGTCGGTCCGCGCCATTCCCGCTCACCGTGAAGCCCGCGGCTCTGGCAAGCTCCAGCATCGCCGCGTTGCTGGCCAGGGTGTCAGCCACAAGGCGGCGCACCCCGGCTGCCGCGGCATGGCCACTCAAGCGCGCCAAAAGGGCGCGCGCAAGACCTAATCCTTGCCAGCCGTCGGCCACCGCCACGGCAAATTCAGCGCTGCCCGCATCATCCGTGCCGAGAATGTAGCGCGCCTCGCCGACCATGCTCTGGTTCCCGCCATTTGTGACATAGGCCACGAGGGCAACGTGGCACACATGGTCGATCTCGACGAAGCGCCGGGCCATGGCCTCGCTCAGTTCGCGATAGTTGGTCATAAAGCGAAAATAGCGGGCTTGATCGGATAGGGCGCGAAAAAAGCCGGTCAGCAGGCCGAGGTCCTGCGGCAGCGGCGGGCGCACGGCGACGCGCCTGCCGTCGGCGAGGTTGATAACCCCGATCAGCTGTGCCGGCTGGCGCGGCGAGGAAGCCGTCATAACACCGCCCCTGCAAAGCTCGCGATAGCGAAACGCCCGCGCCTGGCGGAGCGCCGCGCGGGGACCTCGAGCGGGGGGTCGGCGGCCGCTTCGACGGCGGCGATGTGATCGGCCATGAGCTGGCCGACGAAGGCGGCACGCGTCAGCGGCCCCATATGGCCGGCGTCCTCGACAATGCGCGAGCGCGACCGCGGCAGCCGTGCCGACAAGGTCTCCGCAATCAGCCGTGCCGGTCGGGGCGCGTATTCACCGCGCAGGATCAGCACTGGAACGGCGAGACTGGCGTAGGCGCCAAGGGGCGTCGGCTCCTCTATCAGCGCGTAAAAGTCGAGGGACGCTTTGGGAATCCAGCGCATCAGCGCGGCTTGCACGGCCGGACGCAAGGCGAGCCAGGCGTCCGGGCCGCCCCAGTAGTCGACGAAGGTGATGGCGGCGCGCTGCAGATTGCCGATACTGACGCAGTAGGCGGTTTCCCGGGCCAGCGCGGCAATTTCCGAAAACGCCGAGGCCGCAGCGGGGTCGTCGAGCTGCTTTAACAGATGAAAGGCGGACGGCTCATAAAGCGTCAGGCTGGCAATGCGCCCTTTGCGCGCCAGGGCCACGTGCAGGGCGACACCACCGCCATAGGAGTGCCCGACCAGATGCACCTTGCTTTCGCAGCGGTCGATGAAAGCAATGGTTCTTGCCGCCTCGTCGGCCAGCATGAAGGCGTGCGTGCCGCGCCAGGGGCCTGCCGCCTCCGAGCCGTAATGCTCGGGCGCAAAGAGCTGGCAGCGGCTGCCGAGTGCCTCGCCGAGCGCTCGCCATTGGCCGGCGCCGGCCCCCGAGCAGTGCAGGGCGACGACCGGGCTGTTGACGCCGAACGTGCCATTGCTCACTTGGCCTTGCATGCTGCGCTCCGCTTGCCGTCTCTTGGCCTTTCGAGCAGCCTATTGCGCGGCCGTATCGTGGCGATGTCACAAGAGTTAAATTTGGTATCGCCTGTATCGCCCAGCGCGCGGGCGGCTCGGCGCACAGGCTTGCCGAGCTGGGCCTGGCACGTCAGCGGCGATACAAACGATACAATTCGCCCGCGGCAGGACATGCCCGCGCTACAAGCCGTGGCGATGATGGGCCTGATCCGGAGATGAACCTCATGACGCCCCGTTCCTCGCATCGGCCGATCAAGCCTGCCAAGCGCGCGGGCAAAGCCGGAACGGCCGGGCTGCGCTCCGCCCAGGCGGACCTTGGCCTGATCGAGACCGTGCTCGACAGCATGACCGAAGGCGTGGCCCTATTCGACCCGGACTTGCGGCTGCGCTTTATCAACCGTCAGCTCGTCGAATTTCAGGATTTTCCCGCGGCGATCGCCCGCATTGGCACCCCGCTGGCCGATCTGATCCGCTTTCAGGTTCGGCGCGGCGACTTTGGCGAGGTCGGCGCCATCGAGGAGATGGTGGGCGCGCGCATCGCCGTGATGCTGCAGGCGGACGGCAGCCGTTACGAGCGACGCGCGGCGGGCGGCCAGCACGTGGCATTCAAGTGCAGGTCGCTGCCCGACGGCAGCCTGTTGGTGGTCTGCAGCGACATTACCGAGCTGAAGCGGGTCGAGGAGGCCTTGCTGGCGGCGAGCGACGTGCTCAAGGTCATCAGCCGATCCACCTTCAGCCTGCAGGCCGTCCTCGACACCTTGGTGCAGTCTGCGGCGCGACTATGCGAAGCCGACAGCGCCTTCGTCTTTCAGCGCAGGGGCGACAGCTTTCACCTCTCCGCCAGTCACGGCTTCTCGGCCGACTACGAAGCTTACATGCGGCGACAAGCCATTACGCCCGGCCGCCACACGCTGGTCGGACGCACCGCGCTCGAGAGTGCCATCGTGCATATCCCGGATTGCCTCAGAGATCGCGAATACACCTGGAGCGAATCGCAACGGCTCGGCGGCTTCCGGGCCATGCTCGGCGTGCCGCTGCCGGGAGAGACCGGCCCCGTCGGCGTCATTGCCCTGACGCGGTCAGTACCGCGCCCCTTCACCAGCAAGGAGACCGATTTGATGACGACCTTTGCCGATCAGGCCGTCATCGCCATAGAGACCTTGCGGCTGGTCGACGAACTCAAGAGCCGCGAGGCCGCCATCGCGGCGGCAAAGGAAGCGGCCGAGACCGCCCGCGACGTGGCGGAGCGCGCCCGCGCCCAGGCCGAGGCGGCCAACCAGGCGAAGTCGACATTCCTCGCCACCATGAGCCATGAGATTCGCACCCCCCTCAACGGTGTGCTCGGGATGGTCGAGGTGCTTGAGCGCCAGGCGCTCGATGCCTCACATTGGCGCACCATTGCCACCATGCGCGATTCGGCCAACGCGCTGATGCGCATCATTGATGACGTCCTCGACTTTTCGAAGATCGAGGCCGGTCGGCTGGAGCTCGAGGAGACGACCTTTTCTCTTTCCGAGCTCGTAGGCAGCGTGATTGGCACCTTCCGGCAGCAGGCCAGCGATAGGGGCCTGGCGTTGGGCTTCGAAATCGCCGCCGCTTCCGCCGATGCTCTGGTCGGAGATCCGACGCGGGTGCGCCAGATCCTGTTCAATCTCGTCGGCAACGCTTTGAAATTCACCACCCACGGCAGCATCCGCGTCAGTGCCAAGACGATACCGCTCGCCGCCGGCCGCACGACGCTT
>DASTMQ010000327.1:0-2719 GCA_035714005.1 Hyphomicrobiaceae bacterium | reverse complement strand
CTTCCAGCCCCACTGCGCCGCCACCGCCAGGACCAGCACCAGGGCGCCGCCGATGATGTAGTTGCCGTATTTCTTCCAAAGCGCGGCCGCCTGGTCGCGCCTGAGGTCCTCCTCGACCTCGTGGAAAATGTCTGCCACGCCTGTTTTTCTCCGCTGTCCCGCTGCCTCGCCTGCTTGCTCCGGGGCCGTCGCTTCGTTCGGTCGACGTGCACAACCTACGGGATCGATTAACAAAATCGGGCCGTAACATAGCGGCTGACCCCCGCGAAGGCAAACCATCTCCCGGGCCAAATCCCGGCTATTTTGCCGCGCTGGGCGGGTTGGCTCGGTCCTTGCATCATGCTTCCCAGGACAGACTGGAAAGCAGCAAACCATGCCTACCCGGCAGACCTTTTGGCGTCCTCTCGTCGGCCTTGCCCTGCTGGCCAATTTGACCGGCTGCGCGGCCCTGGCGGCCACCCCGGCGATCGCGGTCTATGCCGGCGTGGAGGGCATTGCGCTCAACCAGACCGGCAAGCTCGCCTCGGACCACGTGGTCTCCGCCATCACCGGCCAGGACTGCAGCTTCCTGCGCTACAAGGACACCGGCAATTATTGCCTGAGCGCCGCCGAGATTGCCGGCCAGGAGGCCAGGGAGCGCCGGGACCTCAGCGGCTACTGCTACCGCAACCTCGGCACCGTCACCTGCTACGGCACGCCGGATCCCACCGCCAGCGACGAGATCCGGGTGCACTGACCGCGGCATTCCGGCCGCCACAACGATCTGGACGGGGGCGGCGGTTTGCGGTGAAACTTTGCACCTCGATGGGCGTTTGCTTTCGAGTCGGAGGCACTTTCATGACCTTGCAGGAGCAATGCCGCACCCGGTCCTGCTGAGTGACTACCGGCCCCGTGCCGGCAAGGTCTTTTTCGACCGCGCCGATCTCATGCGCATATTGTCGGTCTACAGCCGCCAGGTTTCGCGGGGGCTGTGGCGCGACTACGCCATCGACCACCGCAGCAACATGGCGGTGTTCTCGATCTACCGCCGCACCCAGGAGCAGCCGCTGTTCGCCATCACCAAGGTCCAGCTGCGCGGCGACCGCGATGCCAAATACGTCCTGCAGTCCCGCAACGGCCAGCTCGTCTCCAGCCGTCATCTCAAGGACATCCTCGAGGTACTGACCAGGCAACTCACGGTCGTTAACTAGACCGTAGTCCGGTCAGCGAGACGCATTCTGTTCGCCGGTGGTGAGGCAGCCCGCCAGGAAGGCCGCGTAGCCCGTAGTGGGACTACGGGCTAGCGGCCTGACGCCGCGGATGCCCGCCACCGGCGAACCCGAAGGGAAGGGCGACAGCATACGCCTCGTTGACCGGACTACGGTCTGACCGCGAAATCGCCTTAATCGGCCTGTACGTTCCTGTTCCGTCCCCATATATTGCGGACGAATGACGTCTATCCACAACATTTTGAGTCATCGCTCTTGCCACTCAAGGGCTTGTGGTGTGAAGATGATGACAGCTCAATATCTCGGGGCAATCTGTGGATTTCGGAGGCTGGCATGGAATGGACCGAACAACGGATTGAGATGCTGCGGCGGCTTTGGGGGCAGGGCCAGACCGCCAGCCAGATTGCGGTAGCGCTGGGCGGGGTTACGCGGAATGCGGTCATCGGCAAGGCGCACCGCCTCGGCCTGACCGGCCGGCCGTCGCCGATCAAGCGCGACGCCGGCGGAATCTCGACGCCGAAGCGCCGTCCCATGCCGCGCCGGGCCATGGCACCGCAGCCGAAGCCGATGATGCCGCTGCAGCGCGCTTTGCAGCAGCCGCACGAGGGCAGCGTGGTGAGCCAGCCGCCTGCGCCGCGCGAGCAGCCGCGCAGCTATCCGGTGCGCGCCCATGGCGGGACCAAGAGCTGCTCCTGGCCGGTGGGCGATCCGAAGCAGCCGGGCTTCCATTTCTGCGGCGAGCCCTCGGAGCCGGGCCGGCCCTATTGCGCCGCGCACTGCCACCAGGCGTACCAAAGGAAATCGGAGGCGGCCTAGTCACATCGCCGCAAATTCGGGGGATAGCGGCCGGACCCGAGGGGGTGCCCGGCCGCATTTTTTTGTGCGATTGATGGCGGATGAGGAAACCCAGACGCATCAAGATCGAGGTTCGCGCTGCGGAGATCACCGACGTCGAAGCGCTCACGCAGCTCTTCACGCATCGCAATGCTTATGCGCAGACGCTGCAACTGCCGTTCCAAAGCACCGAGGTCTGGCGCAAGCGCCTGACCCACAATGACGACACGCAACATACGCTGGTCGCGACGGTCGGCGGCGAACTGGTCGGCAATCTCGGCCTGACGCGCTTCACGCGGCCGCGCCGCGCGCATGTCGGAGAGATCGGCATGGCCGTGCGTGATGACTGGCAGGGCAAGGGAGTCGGCACGGCGCTGATGAAGGCGGCGCTGGACCTTGCCGACAACTGGCTGGGACTGCGCCGGCTGGAGCTGCATGTGCACGCCGACAACGAGCGCGCCCTTGCGCTCTATCGCAAGTTCGGCTTCGAGACCGAAGGCACCCATCGCGCCTATTCGCTGCGCGATGGCGTCTATGTGGACTCGCTCTCCATGGCGCGCCTGATCGAAGGGCCGCGGATCAAATCGCGTAGAAGCTGAAAGTGCTTGGACAGGGCGCATCCGATCTGAACAGGAGAATCCCCTCTCCCGCCGGTCGCTCAATCGCCCCGCCTGTCA
>DASTMQ010000326.1:0-20165 GCA_035714005.1 Hyphomicrobiaceae bacterium | reverse complement strand
CGGCCTCAATCCTGAGTTGCCGCTGCTCGTTGCCTTGCGCGGCCGAATCGCGGCATGCACAGATCCGAGCCTAAAGATCAGCGCCAGGGGGCGCCCGATGAATATCATGACACCCGGCGTCGGTGTTGCGACCGCGGACATCGGCGAGATTGCTGAGAGTACGTCAGCGGCCTGCATATCGACGCGCGTGCGGCAATTGAGCCGCATTGTGACGCGAGTCTACGACGATGCCTTGCGCCCGCTCGGGATCACCGCCAGCCAATTCACCTTGCTCACCCAGCTTGCCCAGCAGGATGGCATAACGGCTGTCGAGATCGGGCATGCGCTCGATATCGAAAAGTCAACGTTGTCGCGTAACCTAAAGCGTCTGTTGGCCCTCAACCACATCACCATGGATCCGCCGGCAGGCCGACGCGGCCGCGGACTGCACCTGACCCCCAAGGGCCAGTCCGTGATCTACAAGGCCTACCCGGTGTGGAAAGAGGCCCAATCCAAAACCATGCGGGTGATGGGTCCGGAAAGCCGTACCACGCTCGATTCCTTGCTGACCCAAGCGGAGAAACTTGCCGCCGCTTGAGCCTTTCCCCTCTCTCTTTTCAATTTCTGCCTCCCTTGACGGTATCCGTTGCCCGGCGGATACCGTTCTTGTTTGCGAGGCTCGATGTTTGCTGCGCCCCTGATCGATGAAGCTTCCCGCCTTGTTGCCGCCTTGCGGGCGCGCGGCGCCAAGATCGTGACCGCGGAGAGTTTGACCGGCGGCCTCATTGCCGCCGTGCTGACGGAGGTCGCCGGCTCCTCGGAGGTGTTCGAGTGCGGCTTTGTCACCTATTCCAATGCGGCCAAAGAGCACGAGCTCGGCGTCAGCGGCGCGCTCCTGGCGCGGCATGGCGCGGTGAGCGCCGAGGTGGCGCAGGCCATGGCGGTGGGTGCACTGGCGCGAATAAAAGCCGATGTCGCCGTTTCGAGCACGGGCATTGCCGGCCCTGGCGGCGGCAGCACGGCCAAGCCGGTCGGCCTGGTCTATCTGGGTGCCGCCGTCCGTGGACATGCGGCCATCCATGTCGAGTGTCGGTTCGGCGATATCGGCCGCGTCTGCATTCGGCAAGCATCGACCGCGGCGGCCTTGGCCCTGCTCTGGCAGGCCCTGGCAAGTGATGGGCCCGTTCAGGGCGGCGGCGGGCTGGGGCTGCCGTAAACGCGATGGGCGCGCTCCTCGAAGGCGCGCGTGTAGCGGCGAAAGACGCGATCGAACAGGCTGCCGACGAGGGCCTGCAGCATCAGCGATCTGAAGGTGTAGCTGATGAAGAAGTCGACGTCACAGCCGCCCGCGGCGGGGCGGAAGCCCCAGCGGTTTTCCAAGCGCTGAAACGGGCCGCGCCCTTGCCCGGCCGCGCTCGCCGACACGGTCAGAGCGGCGGGGTCGAGTTCAACCCGGCTCGTGAAGGTTTCCCGAATGCTCATATAGCCGACCGTCATCTCGGCCAGCAGCGCGATGCTGCCCTGGCGTTGCTCGCGCTGGCGAACCTGCAGGGCCTCGCACAGCGGCAGAAAGCTCGGATAGCTCTCGAGGTCGGCAACGAGGTCGAACATCTGCCGCGCCGTAAAGGGCACTCGGTGGGTTGTGCGAAAGGATGGCATGCCGACGATGCTCCCTGTCGCCGATGGGGACAGGGACGCGTGCTCCCGTTGCCTCAGTCCTCGTGCCCCCGCTGCGCGAGGCGGGCGGCGCGCAGCCGCGCGAAGTCCTCACCCGCATGGTAGGACGAGCGCGTCAGTGGGCTGGCGGCAACCAACAGAAAGCCTTTGGACAGCGCCACCCGCCGGTAGGCGTCGAAGTCCTCCGGCGGCACAAAGCGCTTCACCTCGGCATGCTTGCGGGTCGGCTGCAGGTATTGGCCGATGGTGAGGAAGTCGACGTCGGCGGTGCGCAAATCGTCCATGAGTTGCAGCACCTCCTCGCGCTCCTCGCCAAGGCCGACCATGATGCCGGACTTGGTGAACATCGCCGGTGCCAGCTCCTTCACGCGCTGCAGCAGACGAATGGAATGGAAGTAGCGCGCCCCCGGCCGGATCCTGAGGTAAAGCGAGGCAACCGTCTCGAGGTTGTGGTTGTAGATGTCGGGCGCGGCGGCAACGACGGTTTCCAGAGCGCCGTCCTTGCGCAGAAAATCCGGGGTCAGCACCTCGATGGTGGTTTGCGGCGTGTGCACGCGGATGGCGCGAATGGTGGCAGCGAAGTGAGCGGCCCCGCCGTCGGCGAGATCGTCGCGGTCGACCGAGGTGATGACAATGTGTTGCAGACCCAGCTTGGCGACCGCCTGGCCCACCCGCTCGGGCTCATGCGCGTCCAAGGGCTGCGGCAGTCCGGTGCGTACGTTGCAGAAGGCGCAGGCGCGCGTGCAGGTGTCGCCCATGATCATCATGGTGGCATGCCGCCCGGACCAGCACTCAGCCAAATTGGGGCAGGCGGCCTCCTCGCACACCGTGTGGAGCGCGTGCTCGCGCAGGATCTGTCGCGTCTGTGCGATCTGCGGCGAGGCCGCCGGCACCTTGACGCGGATCCAACTGGGCTTGCGCAAGACCTCCGTGTCCGGCTTGTGGGCCTTTTCCGGGTGCCGGGGCTGGCGCGTGTCAAGAATAGTGACCATGCGGGCTCTCGTTGATAGGCGCAACGTCACCCTCGATCGGCCGTCGCCAACCCAAGATTTGCGCATCACGCCGCGTAAAATCAAGCCGATCGGCAACCATGGGCATGGCGCAGGACGGCGCGCTAGCCGACCTCGAGCACCACCCGACCGCGGATTTTGCCGGCCAGGATTGCGGGCGCGAGCTGGATGACCTCGGTCAGCGGCGCCGTGGTTGTAAGGGCGCGCAGCTTGTCCTTGTCGAGATCCTGCGCCAGCCGCCGCCACGCCTCTTGCCTCAGCGGCTTGGGCGCCATCACCGAGTCGATGCCGGCGAGCGTGACGCCACGCAAAATGAAGGGTGCGACGGAGGCGGCAAGGTCCATGCCCTGCGCCAGGCCGCAGGCGGCAACGGTGCCGCCGTATTGCGTCATGGACACCAGGTTGGCAAGCGTGTGGCTGCCAACGGCGTCGATGCCGCCGGCCCAACGCTCCTTGCCCAGCGGTCTTGCCGGCCCTTGCAACTCGGCGCGGTCGATGATTTCGGCCGCCCCCAAGCCCGTGAGATAGTCCGCCTCGCTCGTGCGGCCAGTGGAGGCAATGACGCGGTAGCCCAGGCGCGCCAACAGGATGATGGCGACGCTGCCCACCCCGCCCGCGGCGCCCGTGACGATGATGGGACCCTGAGCGGGTGTGAGGCCATTCTTTTCCAGCGCCAGCACGGCCAACATGGCGGTGTAGCCCGCCGTCCCGATCGCCATGGCCTCCCCGGCGCTGAGCGTCGCCGGCCGTCTGATGAGCCAGTCGCCCTTGACGCGCGCGCGCCCGGCGTAGCCGCCATAATGGGTTTCACCGACGCCCCAGCCGTTGAGCACCACCTCATCGCCAGCCTTGAAGCCCGCGTGCTCCGAGCCCACCACGGTGCCAGCAAAATCGATGCCGGGGATCATCGGCCAGCGCCGGATCACCGGCGCCTTGCCGGTGAGGGCCAGACCGTCCTTATAGTTAATGGTTGTATGGCTCACCGCCACCGTGACATCGCCCGGCATCAGGTCCGCATCGGCGAGCTGCTGCCAGCTCAGGCTCGGCCCGGCCTCCGTCTTGGCGGCCAGCAAGGCTTTGAAGTTTGCCATCACGGTCTCCAAAAAACGCCTGATTCGGCCTTCTCGCGCGCCTGCGTAGGCCATAGGGGCCAGGGTGTCGAGACCGATCCCCCTCCTCCGCCCGGGGGGACGGGGGTGCGGCAAATCTGTCGCATCTTTGCAACGGCGGCGCCGCGGATGCGGCCTGGAGCCCCCCGCCGGCGACTTTCTTCCTGTACAAGAACTTGAATGACGCTATTGGGGCAGCATTGGGATGCGCGCAAGCTCTACAATCTGAATGTAAGGTTAATACAGCGCGTTTACTCAAACAAACCTCTTGTATAAGACTAGTGTTCACGTGGTTGTTGTGCATCAAGCGGTGAGGCAATCCGGAAACTTCATTCAACAACCTAGAATTATTGCGCTGCAGCAGCGATTTCGCTTGGCAGTGATCGAACCGATCCCTAGATTCCCGCGTTGGCGCGGGGCAACTTGCGTCAACACTCGCCGGAGGCAGAGCGATGGAACTACGGACCAGGCTCAATGTGCTTGCCGCCCTGATATCCTTCGCCTTTCTGACTGCAGTCGTGTTTGGCATGTTCTGATGGGAGGGGCTGATCCGCGGGACAAGGGGGATCGGCCGAAGTCCCAATGACCGCTTTGAGTGAGCCATTGAGGGCGCGAGAGAGCGATCTCCGCGCCCTCGGCATTTTCGCCCGCCGCCAGGCGCGCGCTGCCGGGCTTTGAGCGCATAGCTGCTCAGCGTTTCAGCGCATAACCCACCAGCGCCCCGAGCAAGGGGTAGAGCTCATCGCTGAAGGCGCGCAGCGCGCCGCGCAGCTCCACGGGCAGCGAGCCGCGGAAGCTGACGAGGAGGGCGCCGGCCACGGCGATCAGAATTGCCGCCATCAAGGTTGCGCTCGAGGGCTGGCGGGTGTCGCGCAGGACCTGCGACAGGGCGAGGCCCACGAGCCAGACCACCAGGCCCGCCAGCACCGCATAAGCAAAGATGCCAAGGCCGCCGACGGGCGGCAGCGCTTCGAGCAGCCGCGGCGTCGCCATCCAGCCGACGATGAGCTGCACGGCCACCAGCACTGCACGTGAGAGCATCGCTTCCCCCGCTTGCCCCGGCGTTGCGTCCTGCAGAGTTCGCGCGCGGGGGCTCGCGCCCCGCTGCAAGGCCGATCAAGCCTATCAGGCCGCGGCGCTGCGGGCGAGCTTGGGATCGTAGTTGAGCACAGGCGCCAGCCAGCGCTCGGCCTCCTCGATGCTCCAGCCCTTGCGCAGCGCGTAGTCGGCTGCCTGATCGCGCTCGATCTTGCCGACGCCGAAGTAGTGGCTGTCGGGATGGGCGAAATAGATGCCGCAGACGCTAGCGCCCGGCCACATCGCATAAGTTTCGGTCAAGCGGATGCTGGTGGCAGCCTCCGCATCGAGCAGCTCAAACAGCGTCGCTTTTTCCGTGTGATCGGGCTGGGCGGGATAACCCGGCGCCGGGCGGATGCCCCGGTAGGCCTCCGCGATCAACTGCTCCCGATCCAGCCGCTCATCGCGCGCATAGCCCCAAAATTCGCGCCGCACGCGCTCGTGCATCCGCTCCGCGAAGGCCTCCGCAAGCCGGTCGGCGAGCGCTTTTAGCATAATGCGTCCGTAGTCGTCGGTCTTGTCGAGGTAACGCGCCAGCGCCTCCGCCTCGCCGATGCCCGCCGTCACCGCGAAGGCGCCGACGTGATCGGCGATACCGCTCGCCTTCGGCGCCACGAAATCGGCGAGCGCGGTGTGGGCCCGGTCGCGTAAGTTCTCGCGCGCCATCTGCTGGCGCAGCGTATGGAGAACCGCGCGCCGGGAGCGGCGCGCATCGTCGTGGTAGAGCTCGATGTCGTCGCCGACGGCGTTACTCGGCCAAAACCCGATCACCGCGTTGGCCGTGAGCCAGTTGCCGGCGATCAGGCGGCGCAACAGTGCCTCGGCGTCGGCGAACAGTTTGCGCGCTTCGCTCCCCACCACGTTGTCGTCGAGGATGCGCGGATATTTGCCCACCAGCTCCCAGGTGGAAAAGAAGGGGGTCCAGTCGATATAGCCTACGAGCTCGGCGAGCTCGTAGGCCTTGAACTGGCGGCTGCCCAGAAAGCTTGGCCGTACCGGCCGAAACGCCGACCAGTCGATCTTGAAGGCGTTGTTGCGCGCGGCCTCCAGCGGCAGGCGCGTTTTTTTGCCTTCGCCTTTTAGGTAGCCCTCGCGGATGCGCCGGTATTCGGCGCGGATGCTGTCGATGTAGGGCGCGCGCTCGAGCTTGGACATCAGGTTCGAGACCACGCCGACCGCCCGGCTGGCGTCGGTCACGTAAATCGTCTGTCCCTGAGCGTAGTTGGGGTTGATTTTGACCGCGGTATGCACACGGCTGGTGGTGGCGCCGCCGATCAGCAGCGGCACGGTGAAGTTCTCCCGCTCCATCTCGGCGGCGACATGGCACATTTCATCGAGCGAGGGCGTGATCAGCCCGGACAAGCCGATGATGTCCGCCTTTTCTTTTTTCGCCGTCTCCAGGATCTTCTGGGCCGGCACCATGACGCCGAGATCGATCACCTGGTAGTTGTTGCATTGCAAGACCACGCCAACGATGTTCTTGCCGATGTCGTGCACGTCGCCCTTGACGGTTGCCATCACCACCTTGCCCGCCGCCGGCAGCTGGTCGAGGCCGGAGGCCTTTTTTTCCGCCTCCAGGAAGGGTTGTAGGTAGGCGACAGCCTGCTTCATCACCCGCGCCGACTTGACCACCTGCGGCAGGAACATCTTGCCGGCGCCGAACAGGTCGCCCACGACGTTCATGCCGGCCATCAGCGGGCCTTCGATCACCTCGATCGGCTTGGCGGCAAGGCGCCGGGCCGCCTCGGTGTCGGCCTCGATGTAGTCGTTGATGCCATGCACGAGCGCGTGTTTTAGGCGTTCTTCGACGGGGGCCTCGCGCCAGGCGAGGTCCTTTTCCTTCGATTTGACGCCTTCGCCCCGGTAGCGTCCGGCGGCCTCCAGCAGCCGGTCGGTGGCGTCGGCGCGTCGATTGAGGATGACGTCTTCGCACAACTCTCGCAGGTTCGGCTCGATGTCGTCATAGATGGTGATCTGTCCGGCATTGACGATCGCCATATCGAGGCCAGCGGCAATGGCATGGTAGAGAAACACCGAGTGCATCGCCTGGCGCACGGCCTCGTTGCCGCGAAAGGCGAAGGACAGGTTGGACACGCCACCCGAGACGTGCACGTGCGGCAGCTTGGCCTTGATCTGGCGCGTGGCCTCGATAAAGGCGAGCCCGTAGCCGTTGTGCTCCTCGATGCCGGTGGCGACCGCGAAAATGTTGGGATCGAAAATGATATCCTCGGCGGCAAAGCCGAGCCGGCCGGTGAGCAGGCCGTAGGCGCGTTCGCAGATCGCCACCTTGCGCTCGACCGTATCGGCCTGTCCGCGCTCGTCGAAGGCCATCACCACCACGGCGGCGCCATAGCGCATCAGCTTGCGCGCGCTCGCATAGAAAGCTTCCTCGCCCTCCTTCAAGGAGATGGAATTGACGATCGCCTTGCCCTGCACGCATTTGAGCCCGGCCTCGATCACCGACCACTTGGAGGAATCGATCATGATGGGCACGCGGGCGATATCCGGTTCGGTGGCGATCAGGTTGAGGAAGGTGGCCATCGCCTTTTCGGAATCGAGCAGACCCTCATCCATGTTGACGTCGAGGATTTGCGCGCCATTTTCGACCTGGCTGCGCGCGACGGTGAGCGCGGCGGCATAGTCACCGGCCTCGATCAGCCTGCGAAACTTGAGGGAGCCCGTGACGTTGGTGCGTTCACCAATGTTGATGAAGTTGCTGGCGGCGCTGTTAGCCCTCATTGCTCTTTACGCTCCCAGCCTTCAACCGTGCACGAAGGGCTCGAGCCCCGACAGGCGCATGCGGCGTTCGATCTCCGGGATCGGGCGCACCCGAAATGGCGCCACCTTGGCCTTGATCTGGGCAATGTGCTCGGGCGTCGAGCCGCAGCAGCCGCCGACGATGTTGAGGAGGCCGTCCTTGGCCCACGGCTCAATATGGCAGGCCATGTCGTGGGGACCTTCATCGTATTCACCCATGGCGTTGGGCAAGCCCGCATTGGGATAGGCGATCACGCGCGTGTCCGCCACGGCGGCGATTTCGGCGATATAGGGACGCATCAGCTCGGCGCCGAGCGCACAGTTGAGCCCGACCGCCCACGGTTTCAGGTGGCGCACGGAGTAGAAGAAGGCGGCCGGCGTTTGCCCCGATAGGGTGCGCCCGGAACGATCCGTGATGGTGCCGGAGACGATCAACGGCAACGCGACGCCGAGTTCGTCGAAGGCGCGCAGGGCCGCGAAGCCCGCCGCCTTGGCATTGAGGGTATCGAACACGGTCTCGATCAGCAGGAGATCGACGCCACCTTCGATCAGCCCGCGCACTTGCTCGCCGTAGGCATCGGCAAGCTCATCGAAGCAGGTATTGCGAAAACCCGGATTGTTGACGTCCGGGGAGATCGAGGCGGTGCGGTTGGTGGGGCCCAGCGCGCCGGCGACCACGGCCAGCGGGGCACCGTTGCCGCGCCGGGCGGCATCGGCGACGCCGCGGGCAAGTTGCGCTGCCGCGTAATTGATCTCGTGTGCCAACCCCTGCATATCGTAGTCGGCGAGCGAGATGCCTTGGGCATTGAAAGTATTGGTGCAGATGATGTCGGCCCCGGCGGCGAGATAGTCCGCGTGAATCTTGGCGATCGCCTGCGGTTGGCTCAGCACCAACAAGTCGTTGTTGCCCTGCACGGGTTTGCCATGGCCGACGAACCGGGTGCCGCGAAAGGCGGCCTCGTCGAGCTTGAGGCGCTGGATCATGGTGCCCATGGCGCCGTCGATGATCAAAATGCGTTCTGCGGCGGCCGCTTCCAGCGCGGCCAGGCGTTGCGATCGTGTCATGCGTTGACCACCTGGTTCGACGTCGCGGCCTGCGGCCTTAAACCCAAGAGATGGCAGATGGCGTAGACCAGATCCGCCCGGTTCAGGGTGTAGAAGTGAAATTGGCGGATGCCCTGGTCGACGAGATCCATCACCTGCTCTGCCGCCACCGCGGCAGCGACCAGGTGGGTGGTTTGCGGATCCTCGTCCAAACCCTCAAAGCGACGCGCCAGCCAAGCCGGCATGCTGGCGCCGCAGCGTGCGGCAAAGCCGGCGACCTGCCTGAAATTATGCACCGGCGCGATGCCGGGCACGATCGGCGCCCAAATCCCGGCGCGGCGCGCGTGCTCCAGAAAGCGCAGAAAGTGGTCGTTATCGAAGAAAAACTGGGTGATGACGCGGGTTGCCCCGGCATCGACCTTGGCTTTGAGATTGTCGAGGTCGCCCGTCAGGTCGGGACTGTCGGGATGGCACTCGGGGTAGCCGGCAACGGAGACCTCGAAATTGCCGATCCGCTTCAGGCCCGCGACCAGGTCGGCAGCATTGGCATAGCCACCGGGATGGGGAGCATAGCGGCTGCCGGCGCCAGCCAGAGGATCACCGCGCAGGGCGACGATGTGGTTGACGCCGCTCGCCCGGTAGCGGCGCGCGACCTCATCGACCTCTGCCTTGGTCGCCTCGACGCAGGTGAGATGCGCCGCCGGCACGAGGCAAGTTTCGTGGGCAAGGCGGGCGACGGTGGTGTGCGTGCGCTCACGCGTTGAGCCGCCGGCGCCGTACGTTACCGACACGAAGCGGGGCCGCAGGGGCTCGAGCCGGCGAATGGCCGCCCAGAGCGCCTCTTCCATCTTTGCCGTCTTGGGCGGGAAAAACTCGAACGACACGTTGATGTCGCCGTCGCCGACGAGCCTGCTGCGGCGTTCCTTGACGCTCTCCATCAGCTCACCTGCTCGAGGTTGCGTTGGCCGCTGCCGTCGCGGCTGGGCGTTGCCGTCGCGGGCCGGCTCGCGAGCCAGATCGAGACGGTGAGTTGCCCGCCCGGCGCCAGGCTCGCCGGTGCAAGATCCTGACGCTGGCGCAGCTCCAATCCGCAGTCGGCAAGCCATTGGCTTACCTGCGCATCGGAGAAACCCAAGCGCTCGTGGGCAAATTGATCGCGCAGGTACTCAAGCTCGTGCGGCGCAAAATCGACGATGAGCAGCCGGCCACCGGGGAGCAAAACGCGCGCGGCCTCGCGGATGGCCTGCGGCGGGTCGCCCAAAAAGTGCATCACCTGGTGCATGACGACGGCGTCGGCCACGGCATCGGCGAGCGGCAGGTCGTAAATGTCGCCCTGGCGCACTTGCGCGTGTTGCAGCCTGGCGCGCTCCAGTTTGGCGCGCGCGTAAGCGAGCATGGCCGGGCTGCGGTCGATGCCGAGACCCCGGCGATAGCGCTCTGCCAATAGCTCCAGCATGCGCCCTGTCCCGGTACCCAAATCGAGCAGCAGGTTGAGAGGCACGCCGGCGAGCGCCGTCGAGATCGCCGCTTCCACGTTGGCCTCGGCCACGTGCAGCGCCCGTATGCTGTCCCATTCATTGGCATGGGTTTGAAAGTAGGCCTGGGCCACCGCCTCGCGTTCCGCGCGCAGGGCCTCGGCCCGGGCGCGATCGCGCAGCAACACGGGGTCGTTGGCATCCACAGCGCGCAACACCAAGCCGGCGAGCTCGCTGCCGTGCGGCTGGTCGGACAAGCGAAAGTAGACCCAGCTGCCCTCGGGGGCGCGCTCGACCAGGCCGGCTTCGCACAGGAGCTTGAGGTGACGACTGATGCGCGGCTGGCTCTGGCCGAGGACCCGCGTCAGGTCCTTGACATTGAGTTCTCCGTAGCAGAGCAGCGCCAACACGCGCAGCCGCGTTGGCTCTGCCATGGCCTTGAGGACACTGACGCAGGTCTGCTGGGACAGGGATGCCATGGCTTTCCTCAGCTCACGCAACCACAACCATATAAAGATATCCTTATGTGTCAAGCGAAGAGTCCGGCCATCCACGCGGGGCCGGCGGAGGCGCGGGGCGGGACCTGGCGCCGAGGCTGGGCCGGCATGGCCGAGCGCCGAGGCTCGCGGAGGCGTCTGCGCACGGGCCCGCAGTCCCTTAACCCCGAGGCTCGCCTCGAGCCAGCGGGGCCATGGCAGCAGCACGGGGAAGCGCGCAGGCGCGGCGCTGCGGCCGGGGATTGGCGGGCGCCGTGATCGGCGCTCCCGGCGCGCGTTTCATCCGTCTACTGCTTATTGCCGTGCGGGGGGGGGGCGTTGCGGCGCGCACGCGCCCGGTCGAGCCACCCATTCCCGGGCGTCGTCGCGCCCTGCTTTTGGGCGATGGATTGGCCAAAAAATGGCAGCAACGTGTCATGGCGGGAGCAGGCGCCGGCGGAGCCCGGGTGCGCCCAAATTATCCGCCCAAAGCCGCCTCGAACAGCGGTCGCCAGGCGCAACCTTTGCGCCGGTAATGGGTTGTCCAAAAAGCAGCAACAACAAACGGAGATTGCATCATGACCACGCTCACGCGCCTGCGCCTGATCGGCGCCGCGGCCCTCCTGTCCAGCGCCGCCGCGCTCTCTGCCGTAGCGCAAACGCAGACGCCTGCGCCCGACACGCCGACCACGCCGCCTGCGGCCAAGCCGGCACCGGCGCCGACACCGCCCACCGGTATGACGCCCTCCGACCCGGCGAAGACCCCGGCGGCGCCGTCCGCGACCGAGCGGCAGTCGGCGGCCCCGGCAAAGAACCCGATGATCGGCCTCAATGTGTTTTCATC
This sequence comes from Hyphomicrobiaceae bacterium, assembly GCA_035714005.1. GTDB lineage: Bacteria > Pseudomonadota > Alphaproteobacteria > Rhizobiales > Hyphomicrobiaceae > AWTP1-13. The sequence continues at coordinate 8,717 of DASTMQ010000326.1, read as the reverse complement.
GGACGGCAGCAAGCTTGGCTCGGTGCAGAGCGTTGATACCGGTCCCGAGGGCAAGGTGCGGGCTATCCGCTTCAAAACCGGTGGTTTTCTCGGCTTTGGCGGCAAGCTCGTTGAGATCCCCGAAGGGAAATTCACCAAATCCGGCGATAATGTTCAGCTCGGCATGACGTCCGACGAAGTGAGCAAACTGCCGGAAGTCAAAAACCAGAGCTAACGAATTTTAAGTTGTTGGCTGTGTACGGTGGGCCGCGCCTTGAGGCGCGGCCCACCTTTTTTGGGCTTGCGCGCCGGGCGTAAGGTGGAGCATTGCATCGCCGGCTCGACACAATTCAATGACATTCAGGAGTGCACACCCGATCCGATCGTTGGCGGCAGGAGCCTTTGACGGGGCGCCCCATTCCGTGTTCAAAAACACGTGCAAGTCCAAATGACGGGTGCGGGCCTGCGTCAGGGGAGAGGGACAAGTAGGGTATGATGAAGCTCTTAGGTTGCATGACCAGCCATGCCAGGGCCAGCCATGCCAGGGACTATCTGACCGGAGGGCTGGCAAGCCTTGCAGCAGGGGCGCTCGCTGCGGTTGCGATCCTGGCTTCGCTGCTCGCCGATTGGTTTGGCGCGGCATCGCTGGCGCGCGCCGCCGATCCCCCGGTCGTATACATGTCGCAGGTGGGCAAGGAGCTGATGTCGGCCGCCCGCACGCGCTCGCCCGGCGTCATGGCCACCGTGATCCAGCGTCATGCCGATGTGTCCTATATCGGCCTTTACTCCCTCGGCAATTATCGCGCCAAGCTGGCGGCAACCGACCGCGAGACCTATTTCGCCGGCATGGTTCGCTTCATTTCGCGCTATGCCGCCGGCGAAGCACCGAAATATCCCGTCTCGCGCGTCAACTGGACGAACCAAAGTACCCGCGGCAGCAATGGCGTGATGGTCGACAGCCAGGTCGTCCTGCAGGACGGCACGGCCTATGACGTGCGCTGGCTGCTTGCCAGGTCTGGCAGCGGCTACAAGGTCCGCGATGCTATGGTACTGGGCTTTTGGATGACGCCGTTTTTGAAGAAGCTGTTCGAAGACTACATCGATCAAAACGGCGGCAACCTGCACGCCCTGACCGCCGCACTCAACCGCAGCTAATGCGGCCGGGCCCGTAACGGATGGCGGGAGGCGTCCTCGGCGCGGGCGCCGCTTGCGACAAGGAATGGGCGGCGGACGCGGGGTCGCGGTTTTAACGCACCGCGCCACCTCGCGCAGCAAAGCGCCGACCGACCGCATCGAACCCCCGGCGCGAAACGTGTGCCGCCAGCGGGCCAGCGGGGGTCGGCGGCAACGTGCCGCTATCGGGTCACCGCCAGCCGCACCGGCGGCGATTGTTGGAAATGCGACCTCCGCACATGCGCCCAGGGCGCCCAGGGCGCCGACCGCTACGGCGGCACGCTGGCGCGCTGCGCGGGCGAGCAGGTTGGCGACCTCGGCGACAGCATGGTGCGCACGGGCCTTGCCGTCACGTTCATGGGCTGGCGCTACCTGGTGGCCGAGCGGGAAGCCCAGACCCATAAGCGCGGCCTCTGGCGCGGCAGTTTCGAGAAACCGCAAGACTGGCGTCGGCGACGGGAGCTGCTGGCGCCAAGCCGCTAACCCGCGCGGCGGCGACCTCGCGGCTAGCGCCGCTCGAAACGCTTGAACTTGATGCGATGCGGTTCGACGGCGGCATCGCCGAGCCGCCGCTTCTTGTCGGCTTCGTAATCCTGAAAGTTGCCTTCGAACCATTCGACATGACTATCGCCTTCGAAGGCCAGGATGTGCGTCGCCATTCGGTCGAGGAAGAAGCGATCGTGGCTGATGATGACGGCGCAGCCGGCAAAATCTTCAAGCGCCGCCTCTAACGCCGCCAAGGTTTCGGTATCGAGATCGTTGGTGGGCTCGTCGAGCAGCAGCAGATTGCCGCCCTCTTTCAGCATTTTGGCAAGGTGCACGCGATTGCGCTCGCCGCCCGAAAGCAGGCCGACCTTTTTTTGCTGGTCGGGACCCTTGAAGTTGAACCAGCTCACGTAGGCGCGGCTGTTCACCTCCATTTTGTCGCCGAGCTTCATGATATCGAGGCCGTTCGACACCTCCTCCCATACGCTCTTCTTGTCGTCCAAATGCGCGCGGCTTTGGTCGACGTATCCGAGCTTGACGCTTTCGCCCAGCCGGATGCTGCCGCCATCGGGCTGCTCCACCCCCGTCAGCATTTTGAACAGCGTCGTCTTACCGGCACCGTTTGGACCGATCACGCCAACGATACCGCCGGGCGGCAAGGTGAAGGACAAATTGTCGATCAGCAATCGGTCGCTGAAGGCTTTCGACAAGCCTTCGACCTCCAGCACGACGCCGCCCAGGCGCGGCCCCGGCGGAATCTGAATTTGTGCCTTGGCGGTCTGCTCGCGAGCGGCCTCCTCGGCCAACCGGTCGTAGGCCTGAATGCGCGCTTTCGATTTCGCCTGGCGCGCCTTGGGTGAGGACCTGATCCATTCCAGTTCGCGCTTCAGCGTGCGCTGCTTTGCCTCCTCCTGCCCCTTTTCGACCTCGAGACGCTTGGCCTTTTGCTCCAGCCAGCTCGAATAGTTGCCCTTGTAGGGCACACCCTGGCCGCGATCGAGCTCGAGGGTCCATTCGGTGATATTGTCGAGAAAATAGCGGTCGTGCGTCACCAGCATGATGCAGCCGGGATATTCCTTGAGATAGCGTTCGAGCCAGGCCACCGATTCCGCATCCAGATGGTTGGTCGGCTCGTCGAGAAGCAGGATGTCGGGCTTGGCGAGCAGCAACCTGGTCAGGGCCACGCGCCGCTTCTCGCCACCCGACAGCGTGCTCACGTCCGCGTCCCCGGCTGGGCAGCGCAAGGCGTCGAGCGCCTGCTCCACCTGGGCGTCGAGATCCCACAGATTTTGTGCCTCGATTTCATCCTGCAGCCTGGCCATCTCGTCGGCGGTTTCCTCCGAATAGTTGGCGGCCAGCTCGTTGTAGCGATCAACCAGTGCCTTCTTTGCCGCCACACCCTGCATGGCATTGGCGAGCACGTCCCTGTCGTGGTCGAGCTCCGGTTCCTGCGGCAAGTAGCCGACGCGAATGCCCTCCGCGGCCCAGGCCTCGCCGACAAAATCCTCCAGATCGCCGGCCATGATCTTGAGCAGCGTCGACTTACCAGCACCGTTCAAGCCGACCACGCCGATCTTGGCGCCGGGAAAGAACGACAGCGAAATGTCCTTCAAGACCTGTTTGCCCCCCGGGTAGGTCTTGGACAGCTTGTGCATGTGATAGACGTATTGGGGGTTCGCCACGGGCGCCTCGAACTTCAGAGCAATGGGGAGTTGCTGCGCCTTTTAGCTTGAAGCGCTTTCCGCCTCAAGCGCAGCATCGTGGCTGCCTCAGCGGCGTCCCGAGCGCTCCCAGGGCCCGCCGTTGTACCAACGGGGCTCGCCCGCTTGCGGGGTGCCCGAAGGATCGAGCGCGCCCAGCAGCAGCCAGCCTGCGACAAAGCCACCGATGTGCGCCCACCAGGCGATGCCCGCACCCAATTGGAAGGGCGAGATGAGCTCGCTCGCTCCCTGAATCAGCTGCATGAAAAACCAGATGCCGGCGAAGGCTACGGCCGGGATGCTGAAAAACAGGGGAATGAACACAATCGGCACCAGAATGCGCACCCAGGCGTAGGGAAAGCGCACGGCATAGGCAGCGATTACGCCGGCAATGGCCCCGGAGGCGCCGAGCGCGGGCACCATCGAGGTGGCATTGAACAGGGCATGCGTGGCACTCGCGGCGACGCCCGCCAACAGGTAGAGGATGGCGAAGCGCACCGAGCCCAAGCGATCCTCCAGCGCCGGACCGAAGATGTAGAACGTCCACATATTGAGGATGATGTGCAGCCAGCCGCCATGCAGAAAGATATTGGTGAGGAAGGGCGAGAAGTCGGTCGGCGACAAGCCCACCATGTTGGCCCAGCCCGGGCTGAAATATCGGCGCGGCACCAGGGCGTGCTGATACAGGAAATAGTCGAGCTCGGGCGTGCTCATGCCGAGCTGATAGAAAAACGCCGCAATGTTCAGCCCAATGATCGTCCACACGACGATGGGGTCGCTGGTGCGGTTGACGCTGTCTCGGATCGGGAACATTGCTGATCGTTCACCTTGCCCCGTTTGCAGCCGCCGTTGGCCACCCCCTGAGATGGGAACGGTACGAGCGGCGGGCAAGTTCCCGCCCGAGGCTCCGGCCCCCGCGCCTAGGAAAGGAGGGCGCGCCGGGCTAAATTGCGTGGCCGCCGAGGGCCGTTGCCCCGGCGGGCCCAGTGAACCTGCGAAGCCCATGGACCCGCGAGGCCAGTGAACCCGCCGGGCCCCGTGAACCCACCGGGATCGTGATCCCGGCGGGACCTGCCAGCAGGAGGTCGAGGAGCGAACGCCAATGACGGCAGCAATGGAGATGATCTATGTCGCCGATCCCATGTGCTCCTGGTGTTACGGCTTCGCGCCGGTGATCTCCTCCCTGGCGAAGCGCTTCGAGGATGAGTTGCCGTTGCGGCTGATGCTGGGTGGGCTCAGGGCCGGCAACACCGAGCCGATGGGCGCGGCCGACAAGGACTACGTGCGTGAGGCCTGGATCCGCGTCGGCGCCGCCACGGGCCAGCCTTTCGACATGGGCTTTTTCGAGCGCGAAAACTTCAACTACGACACGGAGCCGGCCTGCCGCGCCGTGGTCACGGTGCGCCGGCTGCAGCCTAACTTCGCCCTGGCCTTCATGGCACGCCTGCAGCAGGCCTTCTATGCCGAGAACCGCGACATGACCTCGGCAACCGAGATCTGCTGCGTCGCCGAGGAGGCGGGCCTTTCGCGCCAAGCCTTCGCCGAGGCATTCGTGGCGCCGGCGATGCGCAACGAGACCTTCGGCGATTTCCTGGCCGCCCAGGAGCTGGGCATCCGCGGTTTTCCCACCCTGATCGCCGGCAGCCTGGCCAAGGGTTATGCGCTCGTCACCAACGGCTATCGGCCGCTCGAAGACCTGCTTGCACCGCTCGAGCGCTGGCTGGCCGCCGGGGCTCCCGTCACGGCATCGGCACAAGGAGGCACCAATGCATGATGCCCTCGCGCCCTATCGGGTGATCGCCTTTAACAGCGCCCGCCAATCCGAGAACAAGATGCACGACGATGGCGTCGCGCGCCAATTCGGCTTCGGGGGGGGACTGGTTCCAGGCGTCGACGTCTATGCCTATATGACGCATCCGGCCGTGGCGCGTTGGCGGCGAGGCTTTCTTGAGCACGGCGTGCTCGAGGCGCGCTTCGTCAAGCCGGTCTACGACGGGGAGCCCACCACCGTTACGGCGCGGGAGGCCAACGGCGGCCTCGACATCGAGGTGTTGTGCCGCGCTGAACTGTGCGCCACCGGCCACGCCCGGCTCGGCAGCGCGCCGCCACCGCCCCTCGATGCCTTCCAGGCCGTGCCGGCCGTCGTCGATCGCCCACCGGCCGATCAAGCGACCCTGGCACGCGATCGCTGGCTCGGTATCCGCCCGCTCACGGTGACCGCGCAATTCGCGGCCCAGTACTACGATGACGTTCGCGAGAACGATCCGATCTATGCCGCCGAAGGCTTCTGCCACGCTGGCCTGCTGCCGCGCCTTTTTAACTGGGCGCTGGTGCACAATGTCGTGCTCGGCCCCTGGATCCATGTCGGCAGCCGGATCGAACACTTCGCCGCCGTGAGGATCGGCGAGCAACTGAGCGTTCGTGCCAAGATCGTTGCCAACGACGAACGCAAGGGCCATCGCTTTGTCGAGCTCGATGGCCTGGTGGTGGCCGACGAGCAAAGGCCGATCGCACGCATTGCCCACACGGCGATCTGGCAGCCCCGCGCGCGTCGGGCCTAAAAAAAAAGCCGATCTCGTCGCTAGGCGGGTCGCACGCGCGGCGGCTCGGCGGGCGGCAGGACGCGGCCCGCGATTTCATCGCCGGCCCCGGACGGCAGCCGCAGCATCAGCACCGAGGTCATCGCCGACACGAAGCCGACGACGATGAAGGCTGCGGCAAAATCCGCCACCGCCGGCGCCAGCCGCCCGGCCGCCCAGGCCGAGATCTCAAGGACCATGGCACCGGTCGCCACCCCCAAACTGATCGAGACTTGCTGGGCGACGCTCGCCATCCCCGTGGCGGCGCTGATCTGTCGGGTTTCGAGCTCCGCATAGGTGATAGCCGACAGGCTCGTGAACTCCAGCGAGCGCAGGAAGCCGCCCAACAGGAGCACGCCCAAAATAATGACGTGCGGCGTGGTCGGCTTGAAGAGCGCGAACGCCATCAGCGTCAGGGAGGCCAACAAGCCGTTGACGATCAGCAGCCGTCGAAAGCCAAACTTGAACAAAAAGCTGCGCGCGAACGGCTTGACCATCAGGGCGCCGACGGCCCCGGCGAAGGTGGTGAGACCGGAACGCAAGGGATCGAGACCGAAGCCCAGTTGCAGCATCAGCGGCAGCAAGAAGGCGCTGGCGCCCACGCCGAAACGGAAGAAGGTGCCGCCGAGAATTCCCGCCTCGAAGGTCTTAAAGCGCAGCAGGCGCAGATCGAGCAGCGGGCGGTCAGTGCGCAGCGCATGGCGCACGTAGCCCGTCAGCATCACGGCCCCGATCAGCATCGAGCCGACCGCCACTTCAATGGGTGCGATGTGGCGGCCCGTCATGGCTGCTCCCAAGATCACGCCGCCGAGGCCGAGAGCACTCAGCACAAATCCAGCGACGTCGAGCGGGGGCGTCTCCTGCTTAATGTCGGGCACGTAGAGCGAGGCCAGGACGATGCCGAGAATGCCGATCGGGATGTTGACAAAGAAAATCCAGCGCCAATCCGCAAAGGTGACGATCAGACCGCCGAGCGGCGGCCCGAGCATGGGGCCGATCAGCGCCGGCATGGCGATGAACGAAAGTGCCCTCACCAGTTCGTTTTTGGGCACCGTTCGGATTACCACCATGCGTCCCACCGGTACCATCATCGCCCCGCCGATACCCTGCACCGCGCGCCAGAACACGAAGCCCGCCAGCGAACCGGAGAAGGCGCAGCCGACGGAGGCAACCATGAACAGGAGCAGGGCGAGACGAAAGGTGGTGCGCGCGCCGGCACGGTCGGCCACCCAGCCGCTGACCGGAATGAAGACGGCAAGACTGACGAGATAGGAGGTAACCGCGAGCTTCAGAGAAATCGGATCGAGGCCCAGATCGCGGGCGATGGTGGGCAGCGCCGTGGCCAGAATGGTGGAATCGGTGTTCTCCATGAAGAGGGCGGTGGCAACCACCAACGGCACAATGGGAATGGCCATCGCTCAGGCCTTGACGAGGAGTTCAGGTACGAGGCGAAGCGCCGGGCAGGAGGCAGGGCGATATCGGCGCAAGTTGCATATCCGGCGAAAAGCACCACCCGTCAATAGCAGCACGCGCGGTGCCGCCGTGCAGGCGGGGACGCGCGCCCTTTCAGGGAGCTCGCCGGGCCGGGGTACCCAGCATTTGGGCGCGCTTGCTCCAACGGCGCGCCACTTCCTGGGCAATGCTTTCGGCCGAATCGAGCGGCGCATAGCTCCAGGTTTGGAAGTGCTCGAAACGCAAAGGCAACGGCCGCGTCGCCCCCTGCCGTTCCAGCGCGCGATGGAAGCGGTCGAACTTGACCGAGCCGCCGGCAGGGTAAAAGACGAAGACGGGGCGTCCGGTGGCGCACGGCTCTCCGGTCATGTTGACGGAATCGGCGGGCACGATGAAGGCGTCCGCGTGCGCCAAGAAATAGGCGTAGGGATTGTCGCCGACCTCGTCCCAAAGCCACACCGATGGCCCGGTCACCGCCTCACGGATGCGGGCCGTGACCGTGGCGGGTGTCCGCCGCGACGGCGTAATCATGAGGCCCGCACCCAAGGCCACGAGCGAGCTCAGCGAACTGACGAGGTGCGCCATGACCTCGGCGGTGTAGCGATAGTCGCCGTTGGGTCCGCCGAGCGCCACGGCGATGCGCGGCTGCGGCAGCGCGGCCAGCGCCGGCGGCAGCTGTTTGGCAAGTTGGGCGAGGCAACGTGGCGAGAAGCCGTGCGGGGCCGTCAGCGTCGTGACGACGTTGGGACCGCGGCGCCGATCATGCTCGGGCACCCAGAACAAATCGGCGGCGGTGGCGCTCACCTTCGGGTCTTGCAGAATGATGGTATAGGTGGCGAGCCCCGCCGCCCGTTTCAGCGCGCGGATATAGGGCGTCGTCAAGCGGCCGGTGGCAATGGCAAAATCGGGCCACGGCGGCCGGAATTGACTTTGCGGCCCACCGAAATGCTCGGACGGGCTCACCGGACCCCATGGCGACAACAGCCGCCAGAGCCCTTTCGGTTCAACGAGCTTGGTCTCGCAGGCAAGGCCCAACGCGGCCAGCACGCCGCCGCTTTGCACCTCGTTTCCACGCTTGCCATCGCTGATGATCCAGCCGCGACGTCCAGCGGTCACCGCAGAAGCGGTCATTTTGCTCCTCCTTGGCAGGATCGCGCCGCGGCATCCGCGAACGTCGTTGCGCCATTGGCCGCTTTTGGGGAACAGTTGCAAGGATTGCTCGGAGCCCCCTTTCCATGCGTGCCCGTCTCGACGCCACCGATTGGCGCATTCTCAAGGAACTGCAAGCCAACGGCCGGGTCAGCAACGTCGAGCTGGCGCGCAAGGTCGGCATCTCGCCCCCACCCTG
>DASTMQ010000325.1:0-2130 GCA_035714005.1 Hyphomicrobiaceae bacterium | reverse complement strand
TCCGGGTCCGGGTCCCGGCCCCGGCGGCGGCGCCTGGGTCGACCTTGGCTGCAAGCAGGTGGCGCTGTTTGGACGCGACCGCGACACCATCAGGGTTGGCCGGCGCGAGGGGCGGTTCAAGGCGATCCGGCTGTTCGTGCGCGGCGCCGATGTCGAGATGCTCGACCTCAAAGTGATCTACACCAATGGCGCGCCGGACGACATTCCCGTGCGGCACGTCATTCGCCAGGGGGACCGTACGCGGCCGCTGGACTTGCGGGGCTGGGAACGCTCCATCGATCGGGTGGACCTCGTTTATCGCACCATTCCCAACTTCAAAGGTCTCGCCAACGTGTGCGTCGAAGGGCTGCAGGGCTAGCCGCTCTGGTAGCGCTGCGAGGTACTTAGCGGGAAGGGCCGTCCGGAGCGGGCGGCCCTTCGTCGTTCGATGGGGAACGGAAGACTGTTCGCCTCGTTGAGCCCCCTGGGCATCAAAGAGGAGACCACCAATGCGATTGCAGAACATGGCTGTCATTGCCTGCGCGCTGGCGTGCGGGTTGGTGGCAAGCGACGTGATGGCGCAAGGCCGTGACCGTCGCGGCGACGACCAGTGGGTGCAGCTCGGGTGCCAGGACGTGTCGTTCATCGGTCGCGATCGCGACAGCATCAAGGTCGGACGGCGCGACGGTCGCTTCAAGGCGATACGGCTGGCTGCGCGCGGCAACGATGTGGAGATGCTCGACCTCAAGGTGATCTATGCCAACGGCGCACCGGACGACATCCACGTGCGCCATCTCCTGCGCCAGGGCGAGCACACGCAGGCACTCGATCTGAAGGGTCGCGAGCGCGCCATCGATCGCATCGACATGACCTATCGGGCGCGGCCCAACTTCCGCGGCAAGGCGACGGTATGCGCCGAGGGGCTCGGCTAGCCATTCGCCAGTTGGCGATGCATGGACAAAGAGCCGTCCCGATGGGACGGCTCTTTTTCATTTAGGGCGACGGACAGGCTCGCCACGACCGTTCTTGTTTCAACATTGCGGATCGGTAACCGCGATGCGGGGTCACGCAAGCTGCAATATCCTGGAGAATCGATCATGAATTACAAGGCCATTGCCACCGCTCTGCTGCTTGCGGGCATTCCTCTCGGTTTCGCGGTCGCGCAGACGGCTACGCCCTCCGCTGCAAAGGAGGAGATGCGCGCCAAAGTGCGAGCCGCGTGCGCGGAGGATGTGCAAAAGTTCTGCGCCAATGTGGAGCGAGGCAAGGGCGGCGGCATGCGCGAGTGCATGCACGCCAACGAGACGCAGCTATCGGCGAACTGCAAAGCCGCCAGAGCCGAACGGGCGGCCGCCAGGGCCAAAGAGAAAGGCTGAACGCTGACTTTGCGGGGCGGAGCGGCCAGGGCGAGGAGACTCGCCCTGGTTTATTTTTGGTTGCCCAAGCCTCGGCACAGGCCGGCGCCGTAAGGCTTGGCGCCGAATCCTCAGGAATTCGGCAAATCCGGCCGCTACACTGCAACAACGCCACAGGAAACAGGGTGGAGGTGGCGCCGGGCGACGGTTTTGCCCTATCCCGGCGTTCAATGCCCAGATCATGCGCGCCCACGACGGGCAAAGGCGGCCGGTTTGCTCGCCGGCCTAGAAAGGATGCCAGGTGAGTAGGTTCCTCAAGCAGGCCCTGACCCTTGCAGTGGTCGGAGCCATTGCCGCCGTCGTGGTGTTCGTGACGGTCATGCCGGCCGCCCACAAGCAGGAGCGGGGGCGGCGGGGGCGCAACGGCGGCGACGCCCCGGTGCCGGTCCTCAGCGCAGTGGCGAGCCTGGCAGACGTGCCGGTGTATTTGAACGGCGTGGGCACCGCCAAGGCGCGCAACACGGTAACGGTGCGCCCGCAGGTCGACGGCAAGATCGTCAGCATCAACTTCAAGGAAGGACAGGACGTCAAGAAGGGTGACGTGCTGGCAATGATCGATCCGGCAACCTACCAGGCACAGCTGGACCAAGCGGTGGCAAAGAAGGCGCTCGATGAAGCCCAGCTCGCCAACGCCGAGCGCGACCTGGAGCGCTACGCGCATCTGACAACCAATGCAGTGGCGCAGAAGACCATCGACACGCAGCGCGCGCTGGTTGCGCAGCTCACTGCGCAGGTG
>DASTMQ010000324.1:0-2803 GCA_035714005.1 Hyphomicrobiaceae bacterium | reverse complement strand
GAGGATCGGCCGGCTGTGATCTCGATCACAGACCGATGGCACGGTCCATGCATGACAACATCCCTAACAGCCCGCACGCATGTTGCGCGCCCCTTTTGCCAACGCCCGAGATGCGCAGGACGCCGATGTTCATTCCGGTAGGCCGCAGGCAGCTGCCTCTGTCATCCTCGTCTCAGTAATCAATCGAATGCGCTTAGTCGTGGCAGCAGTTTTGCTATCCCTCGCCGGGCCCGCCCTGGCCCAACATCACCATCAACACTCGGCTTACGTCGGTCTCGACGCACGCGACATCAAGGCCCTGAGCGAGCAGCAGCTCGCCGATTGGCAAGCTGGGCGCGGCGTGGGCCTGGCGCTTAGTGCGGAACTCAACGGCTACCCAGGTCCGCTGTGCTTGAGCTCGCCGAGGGTCTGCAGCTCAGCCCCGACTAGAAACACCGCGTCCATAGCCTTTATGAGGCGATGAAGAACGAGGCGATCGCGGCCGGCGCAAAGCTCATCGCCGCCGAACGCGCGCTCGATCACCAGTTCGCCGGCGGCAGCATAACGCCCGGCAGCCTCGCCTCGCTCACCCAAGCGATCGGCGCGCCGCAGGGCGAGCCTCCGCGCCGTTCATTTGCAGTACCATCTCACAACGGCGGCGGTGCTCACCCCCGAGCAAAGGTGGCGATACGCCGAGCTGCGCGGCTATCGCTCGCCACGTTGACGGTGCCCTTAACCAAGAGCAGCCGGCCGCGCCGACGGTTTGGCGATGCCGCCGCCATCGGGCCTCCGAGAAGGGCTTTTTCGCCGCGAAAGCGCCGCGGATTTTGGCGCCAAAGCTCGGTTCACATAGTTACGGCAAAGATTAGGCTGCAGCCGGTCGGTCGAATTGGTAGCGACCTTGGTCCGATGAGCGGGGCTGGGCGCGATGCTAGGACCACGCCTCAAATTGCCGGGCGGGGTCCCCATGCAAAAACGTGCCACCTACCGTCAGCTTGCAAAGTTTAACCGACGCATTGCCGAGGGACGGGATCGCGTCGCCCTTGAGCGGGCCCGGGTCGTGGCAAGAAGCCGACACGACGGCGGCGACCCCGAAGGCCTGTTAAGTGTGCTCGAGCGCTCCTTGCAGGCAAAGATCCAGTATCGCGCCATGCTGATGCGCGAGCTCGAGGGAATGGTCCAACTCCCGTTAACCAGGCGCCCCGTTCGTTGGCACCGGCGATGATGATCGTCTTCACACCGGCGCGATTGCCGGCAGCCCGCCGACATGACAGCCATGAGCATCGTCCCAGTAGATCTCTTGCAAGCCCGCTGTTAGGTTCGGGTTGAAGTGCGGATCATGTCACAAGCCTACTACCAGCTGCTCGTTGATCGCCTGAGCGGCCAGATCGCCGACCGGCGGAGCCGTCGCCTCGCCTGGGTCGGTGACAGATATCGAAAACTTGCACAAATCAACCGCCACATCGTTGAGGTGCGCGAGCGCATCAAGCGCCAAAGGGTGCAAATTCTCAGCCTACAACATGAGGACCGCAGCACCCGCCGGGCCACCGCACTGCTGCGACAGCTCGAGATGACGTTGCATCTGATGAACGGACATCGCGCCGTCATCTTACAGAGAGTGCGCGTCTGCCGATGCGCGCCGCGTTCCAGCGCGGCCGGCCGCTGAGCTCACTTCGCCTGGGCCCCGCCTCGCTGCAAGCCGCCCCAGCGCCAGCGTGGTCATCGGCGCGACGCGGGCGCGCCGAAGCCGAAACCGTTTGTTTCAAACGCTATTCCCCGAGCAAGGCGTCAACGGCTTGCGGCTTCCCGGACGGGCCCCAGCCTATTGTTAACCCGGCATAACGAGGCCCCCGGGCCAAGCACGGCCCGGCGGGGTAACTTCACGCCCGCAAAACCACCGATCGCCCGCAATAGCGGTTAATTTTCAGGGGTTTTCCCGTATTTCCACCCTCCGAGCGCGGATGGTATGTACGCTTCCGTACCGAGGCCGTTAGGCCCATCCGCGGGGAATTGCTGGGGATGAAATTTTTTTGCCGATTGGGGGTGGCGGCAGCCCTGCTTTGCTCGAGCATGCCGCCGGCGGTAGCCGGCGAGCCGCGGCGCGTTCTCTTGCTGCACTCCTTTGGGCCGCACTTTGCGCCTTGGAGCGCCGTCTCGGGCCGCTTCCGCGAGGAGCTTATCAAGCGGTCGCCCGACGCCATTGACCTCTACGAGGCCTCGCTCGAGACCGCACGCCTGGCGCAGGCTCCCGACGAAGTCCCGTTTGTCGAATACCTGCGTTCCCTTTTTAGCGGGCGTGACCTCGATCTCGTCGTCGCCATGGGCGCGCCCGCCGCCCGCTTTGTGCAGCGCTATCGCACGCAGGTCTTCGCCGCCACGCCATTGCTCATTACGGGAACCGACGAACGCTTTATCAGCACGGCGGCGCTGACGTGGAATGATACGGCAGTCGCGAGCGCGATAGACTTGTCAAAGTTGATCGAAAATGTTTTCCAGGTACTGCCGGACACCAGCAATATTGCCTTTGCCATCGGCAACTCGGCGCTGGAGCAATTCTGGGTTGATGAATTGCGCCGCGCGTCGCAAGCGTTCGCCCAGCGCGCGAGCTTCGAGTGGTGGAACGAGATCTCACTCGAAGAAATGCTAAAGCGCGCGGCGACGCGACCGCAGCACGCCGTGATATTTTATGCCGGCGTTCGCGCCGATGCGCGCGGTGTGCCGCACGAGGAGGACCGTGTCTTTGCCCAACTTCACGGGGCCGCAACCGCACCGATCTTTGGGTATGCCGACATCAATTTTGGCCATGGCATCGTCGGTGGTCCGC
>DASTMQ010000323.1:0-9561 GCA_035714005.1 Hyphomicrobiaceae bacterium | reverse complement strand
CTTGGGATGCGCTGCACGACCGCCTGCCAAATTGTGGGCGGCTGAATGACATCGATGTCGTCTTTTTTGATCGTGCCGATACCGACCCGACGTTCGATGCGGCAATTGAAGCGCGATTGGCCGCGCTCACCAAACCAACCTTGGTCCGTAAAAAACCAAGCGCGCATGCATCTCAGAAACGGCGAGGAGCCCTACCAGGATACCGCGGCGGCGATCGCCCGCTGGCCGGAGAGAGCGCTTGGCTGGTCTGCGCCCTGGCGTCGCCGGGCCTTGACGCCTCCTTGCCGGGCGGGCGCTTGCCAGCAGCAATGCGCGTGCCCCCAGCCCTGGCCCTGGCAGGCGTCCAACCTGCGCCTTCGCGCCATGGCGCTCAACGGCGGGCCAGATGCCGCACCAACCCCCGAGGATGCCCCCCGCACGCAGCGCCGCGGTCTCCAGCTGTGACCGTCGCCACATTGAATGTCATTCACAGGTCCTCGCGGCGGTGGCAAACTGCCAGAAATTCCGCGGCTTTGGGGGCGACAGACGATGAACTTGGGAACCCTGCTCCCGAGACACGCGCGGTGCCGTGCCGATCACGTTGCGGTCCAATTCGAAGACCAGCGCTACAGCTTCCGAGAATTCAACCTGAGGGTCAACAGGCTGGCCAACGCTTTGCGAGCCTTGGGCCTGCGCAAGGGCGACAAGATTGCAACCGTCCTGCCCAACTGCCTAGAGCAGCTAGAGGTCTATTGGGCGGCGGCAAAGACCGGACTGGTCGCCGTCCCCATGAGCCCGCTGCTGCAACAGACCGGCCTGCTCTCGCTCCTGACCAATTCAGATGCGGGGCTGGTGATTTCGACGAGCGCCCTGGCAACGGTGCTGGCAAGAGTGCGCGAGGAGCTGACAGCGATCGGTGCAGATCGTTGGATCATGACGGAGGCGACATCCCTTGCGGGCTTCCAAAGCTACGGCGACCTGGTCGAGAAGGCGTCCAGCGATGAGCCGCCGCAGGCCGATATTGCCGCCGCAGATCCCTATAACATCATCTATTCCAGCGGCACGACCGGCGAGCCCAAGGGCATCGTTCATACGCACGGCGTGCGCGCCGGCTATGCCACGATGTTCGCGTCCGCCTTTCGCATGTCCCCAGAAAGTGTATGCCTGCACCCCGGTTCGCTGGTGTTCAACGGCGCCTTTCTCGACTTGCTGCCCGCCATGTATCTGGGGTGCACCTATATCACGCACCGCGCCTTCGAAGCCCGGCGCGTTATCGAAGAAATCGAGCGCTCGGCGGTCACGCACACCATCATGGTGCCATCGCAAATCGTTGCGCTCTTGAATGACGATGCCTTCGCGCCCTCACGCTTGCAATCCCTCGAGATGCTGCAATCCGTGGGTGCGCCGTTGCATCGCGAGTACAAGGATCGTCTGAACGAATTGCTGCCGGGTCGTTTTTGCGAGCTTTACGGGCTGACCGAAGGCTATGTCTTGACGGTGCTCGATAGGCCCGATGCGGTGCGCAAGGCAGGTTCCGTCGGCACGGCCATTTCGTTCTACGAAATGCGCATCCTCGCCGAGAATGGTGCGGAGCTTGCCGCTGGCCAAGTCGGTGAGATTTGTGGGCGCGGACCTCTGATGATGGCCGGTTACTACAAGCGGCCCGAGCTTTCGGCCAGTGCCGAGATCAACGGCTGGTTCCGTTCTGGCGACATGGGCTATGTCGATGAGGAAGGGTTCTTGTATTTGGCCGACCGTAAAAAGGACATGATCATATCGGGCGGCGCCAACGTCTATCCGCGAGATATCGAGGAGATTGCCAGCCAACACCCTGGCATCGCCGAGGTCGCCGTCTTTGGCACGCCGGATTCGCGATGGGGCGAGACGCCTGTTGCGGCCGTCATTTTGCGGCCGGCCGTTCAGTTGAACCCCGACGAACTCATCGCCTGGATCAATACCCGCGTCGGTGCCAAGTTCCAGCGCGTCGGCGATGTGATGATCCTTGCCGCCTTCCCACGCAACGTCGCGGGTAAAACCCTCAAAGGCAAGCTCCAGGAGCACTATGCTGCGAGAACGAAGACGAGCTGAGGTGACGGGCAGCGCAAGCGCCTCGGGCCAACCTGCGCTGAACAGGCCAAGGGCCAGGCGACGCCGCCGCCAATTCAGGTTGGCGCGCCAAGCCCCCGCTGCGTGGTCAGCAGCCGAGCGCGCAAGCAGTTGCTCCCCCAGGTTGCCCCCCAAGTTGCGCCCCAAGGGCTGAGCGGCGGACCAAGCACGGCCACTTGGCCAGTGATAGAACGGCCAAGCGCCGGCAGCTGCACTCGGAGAACCGCCGCGACATGTCTCACTTCGTCCTCAAGGCCGCGCTGTCTCTAGCGGTCGGCGCATTGCTCGGCTGCGGTTGGACTTTGCCTGCGCCTGCAGCCCCCGTGTGCGAAAACGGCAAAGGCTACGTCGCCATCGATGCATCCGAACAATTGCAAGAGGCCTTCTTGAAAAAAGTCAAAGCAATCGGCATCGACACCGTCATCCGCTACTACGATTGGAGCAACGAGACATTGCCGGGCAAAACGCTGACCCTGCGTGAGTTGAG
This sequence comes from Hyphomicrobiaceae bacterium, assembly GCA_035714005.1. Lineage (GTDB taxonomy): Bacteria > Pseudomonadota > Alphaproteobacteria > Rhizobiales > Hyphomicrobiaceae > AWTP1-13. The sequence goes on along the minus strand of DASTMQ010000323.1, from coordinate 6,989 downwards.
CTTGATTGCCAAACTCGATATGAGCGTCGCCGTCGTATTCCAGCATTTCAATGATTGTCTGTGCACATTCATGACCAAGGGGCGGGGCGCCCGCGACGCGAAGCGGGCGCTTGAGCTAGCGCGCACATTCGCGCAGCCGGCGGGCAGCGCGATATACTTTGGCGTCGATGGCGTCGACGCCCAATTCCTCAGCCTGCTGCGGGGAACGGCAATGCCGGCCGGTGATGCAGAGGCGCGCAAATTCGTGCAGCGATACGTGCGCGCCTATTTCGAGGAGATAACGCAGAGCATGAAGGGCTCAGGTTACAAAATCGGCGTCTACGGCAGCGGGCTGGTATGCTCGCTTTTGCAGGAAGCAAAGCTTGCCGATTATTGCTGGCTCGCCAATGCGACCAGCTGGCCGGGATACGTGGACTACGAAGCAAGCAAGCGCTGGGTTCTGAAGCAGCATCTGCCCACGCGAAGGGCCGATTGCTTCGGCGTCGAGGTCGACCTTAATTCGGGCAATCCCGCAACTGTCGACTTCGGGCAATGGCGGCCAAAATCCTTCTGAAGCGGCGGCTGGGCCCGTCCGCGTCCTCTTTCTTGCTCATGGCAGGGTTCCCGAGCTCATTCAATGCGGCAACCCATGCACCAGGAGGCAAAAGATGAAAGCGCATCTGCAGCGGTTTGCGCTGTATAACCGATGGGCCAACGCCAGGCTCTATGAGGCGGCGCTTGCGCTCAGCGAAACCGAGTATCGGCGCGATGTGGGTGCGTTCTTTAGAGCATGCACGGCACCCTCAATCATCTGCTGCTCACCGACCGCCTTTGGCTCGGGCGGCTGACCGGCAAGCAGCCACCCCAACGGTCTCGACGCTATCATTCACGAAGGACGTGGCGATCTGGCAATGGCGCGCGCCGACGAGGACGATCGCAGCATCGGCTACCTCGCCGGGCTTGACGAGGCCGCGCTGCAGGAAAAGCACCCCTATCAGAACAGCTCGGGCAAGGCCTTTGCAGATCGAAGGAGCGACATCCTCGCGCACCTCTTCAACCATCAGACCCATCATCGTGGGCAGGCCCATGCCATCCTTTCGATTTGCGGCCGACAGGCACCGCCCCTCGATCTGCTGGCCATGGAACGCGGCCTCGGCGCGCCGGATTTGCGTGCAATTGCTGCACGGCTGGCAGGCTGACGTCGGTCGGCGCCAGCGCTGGCAAAGCCGATCGCTGCGCCCTAGGCCCGGCGGGGCTTCGGCAGTTTCGATTTCGCCAGCACGCAATGTATGCCCTTGTTGCCATCAACGGTCTGGGTGACGCGAAGATCGGCGACAATCGAACACAGCGAATAGGCATCTTGCGGCGGCAAGCCGCTGCTCTCTGCCACGAGCCTGATCATGTCGCGTACAGCGATCTTCACCGCATCATCGAGATCTTCGTCAAAACCCATGGTGATCCAGGCGTCGGCAGTCTCGGCACGGGGAACGGAGAGCTTGAGATCCTTGCGGACGATGAGTTCGAACGTTCCGCTCAGCGCCGTCTCGATGGCGGTGAGACACACTTCCCCATCGCCCTGCAGGGCGTGACCATCGCCCGCGGAAAAGAGGGCTCCGTCAACGAATACGGGAAAATATACGGTGGCGCCGGAACCAAGCTCCTTGTTGTCCATGTTGCCGCCGAAGGCGCGCGGTTCCTTGGATGACAGCCGGCCCCAGGCCGGTGGCGGCGCAACCCCGAAGTTGCCGAAGAAGGGGTGCAGCTCGAGTTCCTGGCCCCACGGCATTCGCGCGCGTTTGTTGCGAGCATCGATGGGCACATGCATGAGACGCGCATCGGGAAAGTCTTCGGGCAGGGTGCCATGCAGTGGAAGCTGCAGGTTCCAGCCCCAATCCTGTCGCAGCGTGACCTCGTGGATGCGCACTTCGAGCACATCGCCGGCGCGGGCATCCGCGACCGCAATTGGGCCGGTGAGCAAGTGGGGCCCCGGCCCTTTCCGCCCCGCGTTCAGAACCTCGCGATGGTCAGACAAAACGGAAAAACCGCTCGTCGGCCCGGGCAGGTCCGCGGGCTCGCCGGACAGGGTATCGAGCGTAACCCGATCGCCGGAACGGATGTTGAGGATCGGCGCGAGCGAGCCATCCCAGTAGCCCCAATGTACCGTGTTCGGGTTAGCAGGCACGTGATGGTGCACCATGGCGTCTTGGCCTCCCCAGCCTTGATGGTTCGCGGCTTCGACGCGGCAAACGATCCGAGCTCGCGCACCGACCGCAACCGGCGATGCGGCAGCCGCAGTCTCGCCGACGATGGCCCGTTGCCCCCGCGCTCGGGATGACGCCGTTTGTCGTCGTCGTGGCAGCGTTGGGCTCAAGGCCGCCTCGGCTGAAGGCAAAGAGGACATTCCCGGCAAAGATAAGGCAGGCCCTTGCGGCACCCAAGGCGCACGTGGCTTCTCGCGACGCTCGGCGAGGGCGAAGGAGGCTGGCGCAGCTACACCTGCGCTGGCGATCGAGCCCTGACCCTTGCTGATTGATGAGCCGTTCTCCGCGCCTGATGACCTCAGGCGCGGCGCTGCAGGACGACATCGTTGCGATCCACAAAGCCACCAGGTCGACCGTGTTCATGATCACACACGACACGAGGCGCGGTTGCGGGCCGATAAGGTTCTGCTGCTGACCAACCGGCCGAAGGCCTGGATCGCGGAGCTGATCGAAAATGCGCTTCCGGCGGAGCGCGCGCGCATCGAGCTGCACGAGCACGCGAACTACTATCCGCTGCGCAATGATTTGTTGGATTTTGCTGGTCATACGTTCGCGGGAGCTTGCAACGCATTTCCAAATGCGCGACAAGGATTTGCGCCGCGCCGTTGTGCGTCCCGCCGGCACCCCTTGCAAGCGGCCAATGCGGTCGCGGCGGTTGCTCCGCATCGGCCGGGCCTGCCTGCTACGCACAATTCGCGTCCGGCCACATTTGCCCGGTTTAACCTTGCGTTCCCTGACAGCGCCAAAGCTGAGCTGCCAGCCCGACGTAAGGCAGCATCGCCGCGCCGCCACGGCTTCGTTAGCGCCATCACAGCACGGGAGTGAAAGAAGATGCGTCGCGAGCAACTGACCGAGAAAATCCTCGACATCAAACGTGAAAAGGGCCTGACCTGGAAGCAGATCACCGATGAGATTGGCGGCATTTCGCCCGTGCTGGTGGTCGGCGCACTGTTGGGTCAAATGAAGCTTGTAAAGCCGCTGGCGAGTAAGGCGGCGGCGCTATTGGGCCTTTCCGAGGATGAGGAGAAGATGCTGAACGAGGTGCCGCAGCGTGGGGGGCCGATGCCGCCCACCGATCCGTTGATCTACCGCTTTTACGAGTTGGTGATGGTGAACGGCCCGGCCTGGAAGGCCTTGATCGAAGAGGAATTCGGCGATGGCATCATGTCGGCGATCGACTTCGACATGGAGATCGAGCGCCAGCCCAACCCTAAGGGGGACCGCGTGAAGATTACGATGTCTGGCAAATTCCTGCCTTACAAGTACTACGGCAACGAGCAAGGCGTGCAGGACTACGGGATAAAGGAGATCTGAGGCGAGGGGCGCGCCGCGACAGCACCTTTCCCGAGCACCGGCGAAAGCTCCTCGAAATTGGCCATTCGAAGTGGTCGGCGAAAAAGAAAGGCGCCGTCCGGGGGGCGCCTTTCACGGGACGTGGGCGCTAGAAAGGGTGCGCTTCAGCGCCTTGAAACAGTCCCAAACGCAGCTTGACAGGAAAACGATAAAGCTACCGTCTGCTGGAATACCGCAACGCAATTTTGCGGGCAGCTGTGGCCAGATGGCTACTTCCATACGACCACCCCAGGGTGCCGTCGCGGCGGCCTGGTTTGGGCCAGCCTAAGACTTGGGTATCTCTCGCCTGCTATCGGAAAGCGAGCGTACCACCGCGACGCGCGTCCCAATCTCCACCAAACTTGCCAGATGCAGCACCGCCCCATTCAGCATCCGAAAGCAGCCCGAGGATTGCGCTCGCCCAATGGATCGGGTGTCGTTAGTGCCGTGGATTCGGTAAAGCGTCGTGCCAAGGTACATGGCCAAGGCGCCCAGCGGATTGCGAACGCCGCCCGTCATCTTTTCGGGTAGCTTTGGATCGCGCTGGCGCATCTCCTCGGGAGGATACCAATCGGGCCATGGTTGCTTGCGGCTGATCGCCTCGACGCCCGTCCATGTAAAACCCTCCCGCCCGACAGTGACCGAATAGGCGTAGGCGCGTCCACCCTCCAAGACGTAATAGAGCTTGCGCCCGGACGTATCGATCACGACCGATGCTGCGGGAAAGCTGTAGGGAAAACTCACAACGGGCGGCGCTTGTGGCTTGAGGTCGGGCCGCGGACCGCCGTCTTCGACGGCTGCTGCCGGCGCGGGCTCCTTTCGGCTTGGTTTCTCCTTTTGCCGCAGGGGCTCCGTCGGGCGCGATGGTCGCTCGTAGCGCCGGCCAGGCTGCATGCCGAACATGTCCTCGGCCCATTGAAAGAAGGATTGCGCTTGGCTGGCTCCGCCGAGCCACGGCAAAAGCGCCGCCGCGAGAGCGATCGGCCTGGCATCGATTGGCGAATGAAAGCGCACGAGAGAGCCTTGCGCAGATGAGGAATGGTGCGATCCGAGCATGCAGGCGGGTGAGGTCCAATCGGGGATTTGCCCGAGATCGCCATGCACGAACCCTTGGAACAGGCCTGATCTAATTTCCGCGCGCGGTTAAGTTCCAAGCCGACGTGCCGCAGCCCATTGATATTCCGTGTGCGCTCGCCGCAACGCATGCACCTTTGGCTTGCGTCCCGGTGCAACGGCGGGCAGCAGCCCACGCGATGGGATGGGCGCCGAGCCGACCCAGCGCAATCGTCCGTCGCCCCCAATTGTCGGCGAAAGGGCTTCGCCGCTTTCTGTGATTGCGTGCTCTGCCGGCAGGCGCGCCTTTCCCACGGCGCGTGGCTGCCGCACCACAGAAATGCTCCGCTTGTGAAAAAGGAGCGTGTCCGCCCAGGTCGTTGATTGTATTGCCCGGCTGGGCCCGAGGGCCATGTCGGGCCGTGGGCCGGACCACGCGCGCCGCCGGCAATTTGGTTTCTGACAGCCCTCACCTGACCATCCTATAGTAGCGCCCGATTCCGTAGTCCGGTGCGGGGGAAATCAAACGCACGCGAGGGAGCACGCGGACATGGATAGTCGTTGCCGCGCCGATCGGCACGTTGGCTGCTGGGGTTCGGGGCCGGCTTCGACTTTGTCTGTTGGCGCAACGCCATAGCCGGCCCAGCCTGCCCTCGGCAACGAAAGCTTTGGCAATGCGCTTCAACCTATTTGGTCTTTTGGTTCTGGGGTGCGCGCTCGGTGGCTGCGTGAGCTCGGGTAATGAGAGTATTGCTGACGCGACCAACGCAACCGTGTCGGGGCAATTGCTCAAGGGCAAAACAACCCAAACGGACGTGCGCAGGATCTATGGCGATCCAATCAAGACGTCGTTCAGCTCGAATGGCTTCGAGACCTGGGAGTACGAATTTACGAGGCTCCAGTCGAAGCCCACCAATTTCATACCCTATGTCAACCTCGTACACAGTGGGGCTGAGGGCGATAAGAAAACGCTCGTGATCTTCTTTGATAAGCAAAAAATTGTGCAGGATTACACCATGAGCACCTCACGCATTGACATGAGCCGGGGAATTATCACCCGCTGACGGTTCTGGCGTATCCCGGTGGTTGAGGTTTCGACAATATTTTGCGATCGCCGCCGATGGCACTGCACGACACCTATATCGTCTGGAACTGGGAACTATCCGCACTTCTGCTGCTCGTTATTGTTGTGCTTATTCTGGCTGCCGCCGCCCTCGTCAAATACCTTTTTTTTAGATAGCGACTTTTCTGGCTGATACTTTGTCTCTCGGCCCGCGTAGGTGCGGCGGCCACTATTGCCGTGTCGACCGCGATCAGAGCGACGGCGGGCGGCCGCGCACAAACCTTTGACCAATGTGCCGGTAAAATATTTGCCGCGTCGCGGCGCCCTTTTCGGTCCGCAACGCGTCGCACGCCGCTCACGATCATAGGCCGCCCGTCTCTCAGCTGTGCCTCGACGCACGCGGACTGGGGCGTCGCTTCTGTAGTTTGGGAGAGGGCGATTGCTGATCTGGTCGGTGCGATAAAAAAAATGCCTAAGGAAATACCGCGGCGTTGCGATTCGTGCGAACCGCAAACATGGATGGCATTGGCATGTGACGGATCGAACACCGCTGGCCCGGGTTTATTTGTGAGGAGATTTTGCGCGCATGCCTCGCTATTTCTTTCACGTCAAACGCGGTCAAGTGACGGTCCTGGACCAAATTGGGGTCGAACTCGAGGGCCACGCGGCGGCGGAAGAGGAGGGTAAACGGCGCCTGCAAGAAATCCTGACCGAAAGCAATCACACGGGGAGCACGGCCAACCGGGGAGCCGTCATTATCGCGGATGACGACTGGTGTAGGGTACTCGAACTGCCATTTTAGGATAGTGCGAGCCCAAAACGCGTCGCTTCCACTCGGGCCCCGCCGACGCCCTGACCCTAACAAAAGCTGATAGCCTTGCGCAGGGGTCGCGGGGTTTTGTCAGTGCGGCAGATGCCCCAAAAAGAACGGGCGCCGATCCGTGGGGAGGCGCCCAAATGTCAGCTCGATGCTGGTGTGGGTCTGCAGAGCTGATCCCCCCTACAACGATTGGGAGCCCACTCTATTCCCGATCACTTATTCCCGATCCCTGGTGGCCTGACAGCCGCCGTTGGCGGCGGCTTGCCGCGGCCCAAGCTTGAGCGCAAGCACAAACCCCGCCTAAGACTTGACTTTACGCTGGCGGCCCTGATGGCCCGCGTGGACCGACGCGGGGGCGTGCCCGGATCGATCAGTCCCGATCTGGCGCGCCAAGTGGAAAGAGCTTTCGGTAGGGTCGCGCCTCATTGACGGCATGCGCAAAGGATGGACGCGCCAGCAGCCGCTGCCGATAAGCCAAAAC
>DASTMQ010000322.1:0-6271 GCA_035714005.1 Hyphomicrobiaceae bacterium | reverse complement strand
AAGCGTCGCGCGCCGCGACAATCGACCTCCAGGGTCTGAGGGTCTTGGTGGTCGAGGATGAATCGATGGTCTCCATGCTGATGGAGGATATGCTGCAGGATCTAGGCTGCACGGTGGTTGGCACCGTTGCCAGGTTCGACGATGCTCTCAAGCGGGCAACGAATGGCCCCGCATTCGACGTGGCACTGCTCGATGTCAACTTAAACGGAAAGCAGACTTTTCCCATCGCCGAGGCATTGGCGGTGCGCGGCATGCGCTTCATTTTTGCGACTGGCTACGGCGAAAGCATCCTGCCGCAATCGCTGCAAGGTGGCCCCATCCTGCAAAAGCCCTTCGAATTGGAGGCGCTGAAGCGGGCCCTACGGGGCGCCATCGCGCAATAGCGCGCCGGCAGTCCAGGCCTGAGAGGCCAGTTCCAGTTATACTATGAGGACCGGCGACACGGGTGGCGTTGGTTGACCTCACAGCGTCGCTTGTTGTTGGCGAGCTGCTGCCGGACAGCAGACACGCCATCTGCGCGCAACCTTGCCGAGCCAAAGCCCTTGCTTTTGCAAGGCGTCAGCACGCTCGCGACCTCAAATCGCTATGGCGGCGGCTTCGCCTTCGTGGATGGCGCAGACGAGATTGCGCGGCGCCACGCAGTCGCCAACTAACCGCGTATCGACGCCGGCCCGGCGCAACGGTTCGGCCAGCCCGTCGTTGGCGATGCGCGGCGTCGACCAAAGAAATAGAGCAACGTTGTCGATATCACGCACCCGCCCCGTGAAGACGTTGCGCCACCTCAGCACGCCGCCGGCAAGAAAAATCGGCTCGGCCGCCACGATGATCTCGGCATCGGCCTCATAGAGCCGGCGATGAACGCCGATGGCGCTGCAGTAATTGACGTTGCGAGCGATCTGCGTGCGTGGGGTGAGAAGGACGAGTTTTTGGTAGCGAGCCGCCAGTGCGTCCGCCACGGCGTAGGTCGCGGCGCTGTGGTCCATGTCGAATAGAACCGCTATCCCGTCGGAGCGGACCTCGGTCCGCTGGGCGTCCCAGTCGCGAACCGAGGCACCGCCATCGAACCCCGCCAGCGAGCGCGAATTCGAGCCGGTAGCAAGGATCACGGCCGCCGGCTTGACGGCCAGGATGTCCTGGAGCTTTGCCACCTCGCCGAGTTCAATCTTTGCCAGGCTGTGGCGAAGCTGGTGCTGCATCCAAGACAACACTTGATGGTAGTCTTGCCGGCCTGGCAGTCCTGCCTCCCAGCGCAGCTTGCCGCCCAACTGTTGCGATGCACTCAGCAGGGTGACGTCGTGCCCGCGCTGCGCCGCCACGCGCGCCGCCTGCAGGCCTGCCGGGCCGGCACCCACCACAACCACGCGCTTCTTCTTGGCGGCGCCGGCCGGTCGCCAGTTGGACTCGCCCCTGACACCGAGCTGCGGATTGTGAGCCTCGGCCAGCGGCTTGCCGAGATGTACCTCTCCCCAGGCGAAGTTGTCGAAGCTTGACGGCCGAATATCCTTGGCACGGCCGTCGCGTGCCTTGTTCGGCCAATCCGCATCCGCGATCAGTGCGCGCGTCATGGCGACCAAATCGCCGGTGCCGTCGCCAAGCGCGGCTTCGGCTTGCTCCGGCGTTGCGATCCGCCCAAGTGCCATGACGGGTTTGCCGCCGGCGGCGGGCCGGATGCCCTTGTGAATGTGGAGGAAGGGTGCAGGCCGGAAATGCATGTCCGGCACGTGGTTTTCCAAGCTGTTGGTAAAATTGCCCTGGCTGTAGGCGAAATAGTCGAGGCCGCCGTGAGCAACGAGCGCCGCGGTAATGCGCGCCGCCTCGTCGGGATCGATGCCACCTTCGACGCCCTCGTCGCCTGGCATCTTGAGGCCGATCACGAATTGCGTGCCGCACGTCGCCCGGATCGCGCCGCACACCTCTGCAACGAAGCGCAGGCGATTTTGCAGCGAACCTCCATAGCGGTCGGAACGCTGGTTCGACCATGGAGACAGGATCTGCGATAGCAGATAGCCGTGGGCACCGTGAAGCTCGACGCCAGCAAAGCCGCAGCGCTGCAGGCGCTGCGCGACAGCCACAAACGCATCGGCGACCTGGCGCAGTTCGTCCGTCGACATGACATGGGGCACGGTCCAGCTATAGGCGTCCGGTTGATCCGAAATGCCGTTTGGTGACCACACCGGGCTCCAGAGTTGCTGACGTCCCGGGTGCCATAGTTGCCCGATCAGAAGGGCACCCGCAGCCTCAACCGCCGCTGCGGTACGCTTGAAACCCTCCTCATTCTCCTGCTCATAGCCGGCCACGATCGCGCCATGTGCGAGTGCCGCTGGATCGACGGCGATGACCTCGGTGACAATGGCTCCGCAACCGCCCTTGGCGCGCTCGGCGAGGAAAACGGTCCAGCGCTCTGTGACGCGGTGGCCCGCGCCATAGTTGGTGAGCGTCGCCGACAGCACCACGCGATTGCGCAGCGTCCGTGCACCGACTTGGAGTGGAGAAAACAGGCGTGGAAAATAGGGATTGTCAGGCATGACCACCCTTAGCATTTTGCCGGCAATGCCGGCCACTGATCGGGTTTGTTCTCATTGACTGCCACGCTCCAAGCCGAGCCGGGCGGACTTTGACGGCAAGACCACAGCAAAGGCCAGCAGGCCGCCAGGCACAAGACCCCAAAGCTGGCTCAGCCGGCGTGAGGGTGGGGTTGAGTTGCTGGCGCTTTCCGCCCGCAGGCCCAACCTTGAATGCCGCGCACGGCGGGGCGCCAAGCAACAGAGCGCGCCTTATCGCGCTGACGCTCGCGCCCATCACCAGTGGGTCTCCGCGACGCCGGCTCGCAACCTTTGGATGCATCGGTAGGTCTTAGAATTTCATAAGCCATGCGGAAAAGCGGTGCAGGACATGCGGCCGTTGCTGGAGACCGCGCAAGTAAACCTCGACTGTTGAGCCGGCGCTCAGACAGACACTTGTACCGCAAACCGGAGGCATGACGACCCTCTCGATGCCGGCCGATCGGCAGCCTAGCAATCCATCCCGGCCAGATCCTCACGATCGCCGCATTGTCTTGCTCCTGGTCAGCCGGCGGGCCTTGCGCGCCCAGTGCGCGCTGGCCGCGCCGTATTCGGGAGCGACGGACGTGCGCAACCTTCATATCCTCCATCATACGCTCCTGATCCTGCTGCTTGCGGTGGGAGAGGTCTCCGCACAGCAAGCCGACAATCCGAGCAAATCCGTCGAGTTCGCCGATCGCCTGCAGATTTGGCGACAATCCCAGGATCTCGAGGAGAAAATCTCAGTTGGAGAGGAGCTCGTGGCGCGCGAGGGCGCACTTGCGCCTTGGCCGCTGGCGGAGCCGCGGGAGCAGGTGCGGGCCGAGCTTGGGTTCGTCGTCGGCAGTGCCTACGTGATGCGCCCGCGTGGGGTTCGGGCTGACAATCTCGAGAGCGCAATCAGTCATCTCAAAGCGGCGCTGGGAATTCGCACCCGCGAGGCCAACGCCCAGGACTGGGCGAGGGTCCACAACAGCCTCGGCATCGCCTACTGGGCGCGCATTCGCGGCGAGCGCGCCGACAACCAGGAGGAGGCGATCGCGCATTTTGAGGCGGCCTTGACGGTGTTCACCCGTGATGCGGAGGCGCGGGAATGGGCACAGCTGCAGAACAACCTCGGCATCGCCTACTGGAACAGGATCCGGGGCGAGCATGGCGACAACCTGGAGAGGGCGATCGCGCTATTCGAGGCCGCCCTGACCGTCTTCACACGCGAAGCAGACTCCACCCTCTGGGGGCAAGTGCAGAACAACCTGGGCATCGCCTATCGCTCTCGCGTTGAGGGCGAGCGCGCCGAAAATCGCGAGAAGGCAATTCAGCACTTCGAGGCGGCGCTCGGCGTGCTTGCCCGCGATACCGCGCCCTTGGAATGGGCCTACACCCAGAACAACCTTGCCAATGCTTATCTCAACCGCCTCGGCGGTGATCGCGCGGATAACCAAGAGACGGCCGCGGCCCATCTGCAAGCGGCGCTCACGGTCTTTACCCGCGAGGCGTATCCGCGCGAGTGGGCGACGGCCCAGCGCGGGACCGGCGACGTGCTCGCAGAGCGGATCCGGGGCGAGCCGGGCGAAAACCGGGCCAGGGCCATTGCCGCCTACGAGGCCGCCCTCTCAGTATTCACGCGGGATACCTTCCCGCTCCAGCACATGGAAACGGCGCGGACCCTGGCGCGCAATCTCATGGAGGCGAAGGAGTGGCAAAAGGCGGGGCGCGTGCATGCGAGCGCGCGCGAGGCGTTCCTGCTGCTTTTCGGCCAGGGGCTGGAGGAGACCGAGACGCGCGCACTTATTGCCGAGGCAGGGCCGTTATTTGCAGAGGCGGCTTTTGCAGCCGTTGAGCGCGGGGAGGTCGACGGCGCTCTCGAGCTTGCAAACGAAGGCCGAGCACGGCTGTTGGCCGTCGCCATGAAACTGCAGGCCCTCGATTTGCCCGCTGATGCGCGCCGACGCCTCGATGAACTGCGTACCGCCATTCGCGCCGAGCAGCAGGCCATCGATACCGCGCGCGGCGTGGAACGCGCCGCGGCGCTTGAGAAGCTCGCCGCCTCCCGGCTGGCGCTGCTGCAGCTCGTCACGAGCGGCGCACCGCGAGGGGATGGCAAGGCCGAGACGACGATCGCGCGGGTACGCAAGGTGCTCGGGCAAGAGGGCGGCGCCGTGGTGATGCCGATCGTCACCGCGCTTGGCGGCAAGCTCGTCGTGGTGACTGTGACGGCAGACGGGACACGTGCGAGCGTCGTCGATCTCCCGGACCTGACGCCAGAGCGGCTTGCCGGAGTGCTCATCGGTACGGAGGCCGGCAAACCCGCCGGCTGGATCGCTGCCTATTTCATCAACTACCTGGACGGCGAGGAGCGGGCCAGCCGCTGGCCGGAGTGGACGGGCGCCATTGACGGCCTCGGGCCTGAGCTGTGGCGCCTGTTTGCAGGGCGGTTGCACGCCGTCTTGAAAGAACAGGGTTTGCGCTCCGGCACGCGGGTGTTCTGGTTGCCGTCGGGCTGGCTCGGAATTCTTCCTTTGGGACTGGCGCAGGATCCCGCCAGTAAGCGACGCTTTATCGATGACCACGAACTTGTCTATGCACCAAGCCTAGAGGCGCTTGTGGTCGCGAACGAGGCTGCTGGCAAGGCCGGCCCGGCAACTCTTGCGGCAATCGTCAACCCGACCGGCGACCTGCCGGGCACGGAGAACGAAGGCGAGATTGTCGCCTCGCACTTTGGGGCCAAGGCGCGCGTCGTCCTGCGGGAGGCTGCGGCGACGCCCGCTGCCGTGCTTGGCGCCCTTAAAGGAAGGTCCTACTGGCACTTTGCTTCGCATGGGAGCTTCTCATGGGAGGATGCGCGCAGCTCGGCACTCGTGCTGCACGACATGGCACCGCTGACTGTCGGTCGGCTCTTGGAGACGGATGGGCTCGGTCGGCCGCGACTAGTCGTGCTCTCGGCCTGCGAGACCGGGCTTTATGACATCCGCAGCAGCCCCGACGAGTTCGTCGGCCTGCCCGGCGCCTTTATCGCCCTCGGGGCTGCTGGAGTGCTTGGCACCCTTTGGCCGGTTTCAGATGCGGCAACGGCGCTGTTGATCGCCAGGTTCTACGAGCTGCACTTGGGCGGCGGTCTCTCCCCACCCACGGCGCTACGCCGAGCGCAAGCCTGGCTGCGGGAGGCAAACAACGACGACCTGGCCGCATACGCGAAGCTGGCAGCCGCGCGCGGTCGGCTCAACCGCCGCCGACTCGCCGAGATCGAGAGGGACGTTAGTGCAGACGGGCTTCGCCACTCGCGCAACAGTGCCCTGGTCGAATGGCTCAAGCCCGGCGCGACGGAGACGAAGACAACGGGCAGGACAGCGACCGCCACCGGCAAAACCATCGCGCGCCCCTACGCGCATCCCTATTTCTGGGCCGGGTTCATCTATACGGGACTGTAGCTTGTGGCCGGCGTTGAGTTTGCGAGCCTTGCGGGGAAGCGGTTCCCAGTCAGGGAGGGCGCCGATCTGGTCAGGAACGGTCAGAACCCCATCGCAGATTTGTCGATGCTCGAAAAGTCAGTTGCCGTCGTCGTTTTTGAGACAAAGCTTTTGGCTCCCCATTGATTTTGCCAATCGCCGCCAAGCTGCTGGCACGATTGAGGTCGACAGCGGTTGCGTTTTCCGTCCTTTCACGGCATTTTGGGTCGTGGGGGATTTGCTATGCATCTTCATTTTTCGCTTGTCGGCGTGGCTGTATTGGGT
>DASTMQ010000321.1:0-8364 GCA_035714005.1 Hyphomicrobiaceae bacterium | reverse complement strand
AACACACATAGACCACGCCGATCACCACCAGCAGGGAGAGAGCGACGGTGAGCTTGCGTGCGCGTTCGAGGCCTTGCCACCACACCCGCATGGGCGAAAGGAGCGGCAAGGCAAGCCGGGGCAGACTATTTGCGGCCATGACCAGCACTCTAAGCCTGTTCTGGTGCCTGGATACGCTGAAAGGCGCCTGTTGGTTATCAGACCAAAGTGAACTCAAAGTATTGGCTCTTCGGCCAATCGAGGCCGGGCGCCGGTCGCCTGGTCTGGAGGCGCTGGGCCGCGCTTCAGGGTGCCGACGGCCAAGCTTCAGGCGAAGCGATTGTCCCGTCGCCCTCGCCGCGCAAGCCGCGCCGGGCCGCTGGCGCAAGCCCTTTACGGCTTCGGCCAAACGGATCGGGGATGTTTGCGGGGTCGTGCAAGGCCGCGGCCCGCTGGCAGCCGGACCGGCCGCGAGGCGCCGGTCGCTGGCCAAAGCTCGCCGGCACGCGAACCCTGGCGGCCAATGCATAACGCCAGGCCCGACGCGCCCCTTGGCAGGAGGGGGGTTATTGGCGCGCGCTCTCGCCGGCGCCGCCGGGAGGCCAAACTGGCACGGGCAATTTCCACCAGAGCCAGCGTCCCTCGCCGATGGGCTCGCGCGAAAGGGCGCCAAGCGCGCTCATGCCGGGTGGGCGCTGCGCGGCTTGCGGCATGGCCGATGGACCCTGTCGCACCACATCGGCGACGGCCGGGAGGGGGCGATCGCCGGCGCGCGCGGCGGCCCGCGCCCGACCTTCGCGGGCAACGCCCTCGCGCGTGACGGTGGGGCTCGACCAGCTCGGCACCGCCAGGTCCGCCGCCGCCACCCAGTGATCGCGCCGCCCGGAGTTGGCGGTCGCCGCCAGCGGTGGGCTCTCCAGGCTCGCCGGTGGATCGACTAGCCGCACCGCGGCCGAGGTCTGCGTCAAGGGCGCGGCATGGGCATCAATGACTTCGATCCCAACCACGAAGGCGGGCGGCGTGCCGGGACGCAGCGTCACGGCGAGGTCGTCGAGATCGGCCCGCGCCAGTTCCCAAGTGTGCTCGTCGCGCCGTTCGCCCCGCGAAAACCACAGCGCTTCCGGCAAATGCCGCAAGACGATCCGCGCCTCGCCCGCGCCATCAAGGCCGGTGACGAGCAAGGGGAAGGCGGCCGGCGCATCGCTTTTGAGGATCGGCAGGTCCAAAGCGATGGGCGAGGGTCGATGCTGCCACGCGCCGGCAGCAAAGGCGGCGGCGGAATGCGGGCCGGCCTCGACCTCGAGGCGGGCGGCGATCAGGGCAAAGCTGACGACGCCAAGGACAAGGCTGCCGAGGATGCCGACGGCAAAAGGTCTGAGCCTTGCGCCTCTCGGCGGCGAAGGCCGCGGCAGACGGTTCGCCTCCGGGACAGCGCCGTGGCGCTGCAGATTAGCCAATCGCTCAAGCAATCCCGCAGACCGCCAACCCCTGATCCCGGCAGCCGTTTCCCCCATGGGCTCGTCTCCCCTCGACGCACCACGCCGTCCCGTCCGAGACGGGTTGCCTTGCCCCGCGCCAGCCGGGCACGTGCCCCGTGCGCCGACCAGCACGCCAGTTTTCCACAGCTTTCCCGGGGCATGCAAATGATTTTGCTTGATTGCCCCGGGTTGAGCACATTTGGCCGTTCGGGTCGGCCCGGTCGCCATCGCGGTCTCGCGCCGCCAACTGGCGTGGGTCACGGGTTGTATCGCGGCCCGCCAGTCCACTAGGTTGCGCCGGCGCGATGCCGCCGTCGCCCCCGCGGCGCCCTTGGAGGTTCCAATTCATGTCCGCCAACCCTTACGCCCAGCACCTCGACAAGTGTGCCGCCAATTTTCAGCCGCTCTCTCCATTATCGTTCCTGGAGCGCGCCGCCGCGATCTTTCCCGAGCGCATCGCCGTGATCCACGGGGCTCGGCAGGACACCTACGCCGAGTTCTACCGACGCACGCGCCGCCTCGCCTCGGCCCTGTCGCGGCGCGGCATCGGGCGAGGTGATACGGTTTCCGTGATGCTCGCCAACACACCGCCGATGCTCGAGGCCCACTACGGAGTGCCCATGACCGGTGCGGTGCTGCACGCCATCAACACGCGCCTTGATGCGGCCGTCATTGCTTTTCAGCTCGACCATGCCGAGGCCAAACTGGTGATTTGCGATCGGGAATTTGCAGCCGTGATGCGGGCGGCCGTGGCACAAACCCAGATCAAGCCTCTGCTCGTCGACTACGACGACCGCGAATTCCCGCAGACGTCGGAGCCCCTGTCGGATCTCGACTACGACGCGCTCCTCGCCGAAGGCGATCCGGCGTTTGGCTGGCGCATGCCCGATGATGAATGGGACGCGCTCGCGCTCAATTACACCTCCGGCACTACGGGCAACCCCAAGGGCGTGGTCTACAGCCACCGCGGTGCCGCGCTCATGTGTTACGCCAACACCCTGGCAACCGGCATGGGCCGGCATCCGGTGTATCTATGGACCCTGCCGATGTTCCACTGCAACGGCTGGTGCTTTCCCTGGACCCTGTCGCTGGTCGCCGGCACGCATGTGTGCCTGCGGTGGGTGCGGGCCAAGGCAATGTTTGCGGCCCTTGCCGAGCATCGAGTTACGCATCTGTGTGGCGCGCCCATCGTCATGTCGACACTGCTCAACGCCGCAGCCGATGAAAAGCGGCCGCTATCCCAGCGCATCGAGTTCGTCACCGCGGCGGCTCCCCCACCCGAGGCGGTGCTGGCGGCGATGGCGGAAGCCGGCTTCAACGTCACCCACGTCTATGGCTTGACCGAGGTCTACGGCCCCGCGGTGGTGAATGAATGGCAGGCGCAGTGGGATCGGCTCGGCCCGGGCCGGCGCGCCCAACTGAAGGCGCGCCAGGGGGTGCGCTACACCGCCCTCGAAGAGCTCAATGTTTTGCACCCCGAAACGATGACGCCAGTGCCGGCGGACGGGGTGACCCTTGGCGAAGTGATGTTCCGCGGCAACATCGTCATGAAGGGATACCTCAAGAATGAAACCGCCACGGCGCAAGCCTTCGCCGGTGGCTGGTTCCATTCCGGTGACCTCGGCGTACTGCATCCGGACGGCTACATTCAGCTCAAGGATCGCTCCAAGGACATCATTATTTCCGGCGGAGAGAACATCTCATCGATCGAGGTGGAGGAGGTGATCTACAAACACCCCGCCGTGGCGGCCTGTGCCGTCGTCGGCAAGGCGCACGCGAAGTGGGGAGAAACGCCGGTGGCTTTCGTCGAGCTAAAGTCCGGCATGACGGCCTCCAAGGAAGAACTGCTTGCCCACTGCCGCACCGGCCTGGCCGCCTACAAATGTCCAAGCCTCATCGTGTTCAACGAGATCCCGAAAACCAGCACCGGTAAAATCCAAAAATTCGTGCTGCGCGAGATGGCAAAGGCGCTGTGAGGCGGCGGCCCGGCAAAAAAATTTCTCGCGGCTCGTAACTCGTTGTTTGCCCGAAGCTAACGGCGGCAAGATCGCGACCAGGCGCCGGGCGCGAGGGCCCGCATCGGAACGAAGCCGAGGGTGCGGCGTTTTCAGGCGCCCCCAACGGGGGCGCAGCAACAAAAAAATCGGAGCTCATTCATGCGTTCAGGTCTCGTCTGTGCCGCCGTGCTTGTCGCCGCCACGCTGTGGGCGGGAACGGCCAGCGCCGCACCGATCAGCGGCACGCCCGTGCCCCCGAGCCAACCCCTCCTCAGCAAAGTTGCCACCTTTGTGTGCGCGCGCGACGATAGCGGCTGGCACTACATGCGCGGCCATCGTCGCGTCAGCTGCCGCCCCGTGCGTCCGAAGGGTGTCGGTTGGGGCTGGCATTGCGAGGGCCGGCGCTGCGGCTGGTGGCATCGCCACGATCGCCGGTTTTACGACTGACTTTAGCCGTCAGGGGGTAAAGCCCCGTCGCTGCGCGCATCGCGCGATCGGCCGCAAGCATTGCCTCGGCCCATCGCGCGCTCTGCCGATGCTGGAGCCGCAATACCACGGCCGCCCGTAGCTCGCCGCGTCGGCGCCTAGTCTGCCCGCAAGGCAAGCGCCGTCACGGCGGCGAGGCTATTTAGGCCTTTCTGGGCTTGCACGCTCAGGGGCTGGAGAACGATGCCACGGCGCCAGCCGCCGAGCAGCGCATTGGCGTGCTTCCGCACCGAGCCTCACCGCTGAGCGAGCGCGGCGGTGGGCTCGCGGTCGGCGCCAGCATCGCCCAGCTGCTGGCCATCTTATTCGTGCCGCCGAGGTCGATGGCGAATTTGCACATCGAGCCGCCGTGGCAGCCGTTGCGCCCCGGGCGCTGAAAGTGGCAGCGAAGGGTCCTTGGCCGAGGTGACGATATGGCCGGTACCGGCGCGAGCCCCGCAAGTGGAAATGCCGACCTCGACGCGCGCCCGCGCCTGGCCGGCAATGGCACAGGCGGCCAGCAGCGCGCCGCGACGGCGCACCTGCGTTGCCTATCGCGTCCTCCCAAAATTGCGCTTAAAGGGCGAGCGACGGCGCCCGTGGCGCACCGGATCTTGTCAAAAGCCGTGCGACCCCAAGGTCTTGGTTTTGCAGCCGCGGGCGCGCGGCCGCCGAAGCACGCCAGGCACGGCCGGGCGGATAGCCGCCTGGACCGGCATTTGCCTTGGCCTCGGTCGGGCGCTAAAAGCCGCCCCATGTCACCCATCACCGTTAGAAAAGCTCCCCGATCGGGCGCCCGCCGTGCGGCGGTGCGGCGCGGCACCGTCGAGCCCGCTCCTCGGGTCGGTCTGGTTTCGCTCGGCTGCCCCAAGGCCATGGTAGACAGCGAGCGTATCCTCACGCGGCTGCGGGCGGAGGGCTACCAGCTCTCGGCGGACTACGCGGGTGCCGATGTGGTGGTGGTCAATACCTGCGGCTTTCTCAACTCGGCCAAACAGGAAAGCCTCGAGGCCATAGGTGAAGCCATGGCCCAGAACGGGCGCGTTGTCGTGACCGGCTGCTTCGGCGTCGAAAGGGAGCGTATCCTTGCCGAGCATCCAGGCGTGCTGGCCGTTACCGGCCCGCACCAATACGAACAGGTCGTCGAGGCCGTGCACGAAGCGGTGCCGCCGCCGCACGATCCCTTTCTCGATCTCGTGCCGCCGGAAGGCCTGCACCTGACGCCCCGCCACTACGCCTATCTGAAGATTTCGGAGGGCTGCAACAACCGCTGCTCGTTCTGCATCATCCCGAGCCTACGCGGGCGGCTCGCCAGCCGCCCCGCGGCCCAGGTGATGAGCGAGGCCGAACGCTTGGTGAAAGCCGGCGTCAGGGAGCTATTGGTCATCAGCCAGGATACTTCCGCCTATGGCCTCGACCTCAAGTACGCCGCGAGCCGTTGGAATGGGCACATGCTGCGCGCGCGCTTCCTCGATCTCGCGCAGGCGCTAGGTGAGCTCGGTGCCTGGGTGCGCCTGCACTACGTCTATCCCTATCCCCACGTCGATGCGGTGTTACCGCTGATGGCGGAGGGAAAGCTCCTTCCCTACCTTGACATCCCCTTCCAGCACGCCTCCCCTGCGGTGCTCAAAGCCATGCGTCGGCCTGCACACCAGGAAAAGACCCTCGACCGCCTCGACCGCTGGCGCGAAATCTGTCCCGACCTGGCGGTGCGCTCCACCTTCATCGTCGGCTTTCCGGGCGAGACCGAGCAGGACTTTCAACTGCTGCTTGATTGGCTCAAGGCGGCACGCTTGGCGCGCGTCGGCTGCTTCAAATATGAGGCCGTCGCCGGCGCCGCCGCCAACGAGCTGCCTGGGGCGGTTGCCGAGGAGGTCAAGGAGGAGCGCTGGCATCGCTTGATGTCGGTGCAGCAGGAGATAAGCCGCGACCTCAACGCAGCGCGGGTCGGACACGGCATCGACGTCATTGTCGACGAAGTCGACGAGGAGGGCGCGATCGGCCGGTCCAAGTGGGACGCACCGGAGATCGACGGCTCGGTTTTCCTCAACGGAGCCAAGGACCTTGCGCAGGGTGATATCGTGCGCGCCCGCATCGTGGCCAGCGACGCCTACGATGTGTGGGCCGAACTTGGGGCCTGAGTATCACCCCGCCGCAATCTGCTGCGCGCGCAAGCTCACGGCGCTTTGCAAAGGCGCGCCTAGCGCGCATGATGCCACCGCGTGCAGGTCAAAGGGGCGGGGATTTACGATTCATGCCGCAGTTGAGGATCCGGCTCGCCAGCCAGCCGAGCACAGGCAACGATCCGATTGCAGGGGTGGTATGGATCACGCTCGCCATGGCGCTGTTCGCGGGGCTGGCCATGTTCTCGCGCATGGCCATGAATGCCGGCTTGCACCCCTTTGAGGTAGTCTTTCTGCGCAACATCTTCGCCTGCCTGATGCTGGTGCCGCTGCTGATTTACCGCGGCCCGCGGCTGTTTTATTCCGACCAATTCAATCTCTACGGCCTGCGCGTGCTCATCTCGCTGCTCTCCATGCAGACCTGGTTTTACGCGATTTTTCTCATTCCGATCGGTGAGGTGACGGCCATCAGCTTTCTCGCTCCCTTGTTCGGCACCCTCGGTGCGGTTTTTCTGCTGGGCGAAGTGGTGCGCATTCGTCGCTGGACCGCGCTCGGGGTGGGATTTCTCGGTGCCCTCATCATCCTGCGTCCCGTCGGCTCAGAGATCGGCTTGGGGCAAGTGCTTGCCATTTTTTCCGCCATGGCCGCCGGGCTGACGGTCGTGCTCGTGAAGCAGCTGACCGCCCATGACGATCCCGACAAGATTGTCTTTCTCACGAATGTCCTGATGACACCACTATCACTGCTGCCGGCCCTGTTCGTGTGGCGTTGGCCGACCCTTGCCGTGCTGCCGGCGCTGCTCGGAATGGGCGTGTGCGCCGTGCTCGGGCACATTTGTGTCGTGCGCGGCTACGCCGCCACCGACGCCTCGCTGGGGATGACTTTCGAGTTCTCCAAGCTACCCTTTACCGTCGGCATGACCTATTTGGCGTTCCGCGAAAGCATCGACCTTTTGACCTGGGTCGGTGCCTCGGTCATTTTCGCGTCCGCCCTCTATATCACCCGACGCGAAGCCAAACTCGCCCGCGAGCGCGCACAAATTCGCGCGCGAAAAGCCACCGAACTGGGACGCTCGTAGGCTGCGGCGGCCCGACGCAAGCGCTTAGCGAACAAAGCCCGCCTCTTCAAGGTATCTGCGCGTCCCTGGGTGCAGCAATTCGCGGCGCGCCGCGCTCGCCGTATTGGCCGCGGTGGTCTCCCGCGCCTGCGGCAGGCGCGCGGCCAGTCGCGCTTGACTGCTATGAAGCGCGCGTGCCAGGCGATAGGCGACGTCATCGGGAAGCGTTGGCCGCGATAGGATCAAGCTCCAGGAGCCGACCGATACGATCGGGGCGGTTTGCCCCGGGAAGGTGCCCGCCGGCACGGTCAAGACCTCAAGGAACGCATGCTTGGCCCTAATCCGCTTGATGCCTTCGGCATCCGGCACGATGAAACGCGCCCCGGGGGGCGCCTTGGCCACCGCCGTAAAGCCCGGCCAGCCGCTGCCACCGCCCCACAGCGCCGCCGCCTTGCCGCTCGCCACCATGGCTGGCCCGTCGCCGGCACGCTCGAGCAGAATGGCTTCGAAGTCGCGGTTGCGATCATAGCCCAAACCATCGAGCACATAGCCCGCCAGCAGCACGAGACCGGAGCCCCTGGCGCCAAAGGCCACGGGCCTGCCCTTGAGGTCCTCGATGCTGCGATAGGGACTGTCGGCGCGCACCACAAACATACCGGGCGTCGCGTACATGGCAAAGACGATGCGCAGGTCGGCACGCGGGCGGCCAAGACCATTGAGGGCCTCCAGCGCCGCCTCGCCCTGTACCAAGCCGATATCGAGTTTGCCCGCCTCCAACAACGGAATGTTTTCGGCACTGCCGGCGGTGTGCTGGGGGCGTACCTCCAGGCTCGCGTCGGTCTCGTTGATGCTCTCGCTTACCGCCTGACCGTAGACGGGAAAGCCACCGCCAGGCGTGGCCGTCCCTAAAACGACAATGGTCTTCTCGGCCGCCTTGGCGCCGAGAGTGACCGCCATCGCCAGCATCAGAGGCAAGCTGGCAAGCAACAGCGTTCGCATCCCCGCACTCCTTTGTCGCCGGCGTGGCTTGGCGCGCCGGAACCAGTATAGTCGAGCCTCCCGCGGCGGTGAGCAACAATTTGCCAGCACCGCCGCGCGGGAAACTGGCGGTGGGAGACCCCAATGCGCGTGCGCGCCTTGCTCGGGATGCTGGCTTTGGCGCTGCTGGTGGCGTTGCCGGCGGGTGCCGCTGAGCCGCCCCCGCCGGCAGCCAACCCGGCGGAGCTTGCAAGGCGTGCGGCGCGGCTCGAGGCGCTCTTTACCC
>DASTMQ010000320.1:0-3016 GCA_035714005.1 Hyphomicrobiaceae bacterium | reverse complement strand
CCAATGACGCTGGCTGGCAGGAGCCGCGAGCTCGCGCCCCCAGGCTCTGTCACCAACAAAGACCGTTGCTTGCGGGGGAAGCGGCGCCCTTTTTGCCCTATCGCGGCCCGGCCTCACCGGCCCGTTATGTCAGGAGGCTTTGCCCGCTGCGGCGGGTTGGCTCGGCCGCCCGAGGTAGCTTCACGTTAACTGAGCCGGAGAGACTACACAGCTTATCGGCGCCACCTCAGTATAATCCCGGATGTCCTAACCGTTCGGTCGGAAATCTATTCATTATCGGATCCCACGTAACCGCAGTACGGATAAAGGAGCGGGCCATATGCAGCCCGATGCGAAGGCGCGTTTCAGGCGCTGCGTAACTGCGTGGCAGGCGTTGGCGTTAGCCATGGCACTGGTCTTTTTGGGCCTCAGCACGCTTGCGACCGCAGAAGAAAGCCTAAAGCGGTTACTCATTATTTACCCAGATAGCAGTGAAAGTCATGCCGCGGTTCTTGCCAGCGAAGCCGTGCGCCGCCGCTTTTCGCAATTGGCTTCGGGATTGATGGTCCAAACCCACACCGAGTTTCTGGATCGCACGCAATTTCCGGGCAAGGAACACAAGGATCGGTTTGTTCACTATCTCAACGACAAATATAGCGACGCCAAACCGCATGCCATTTTGGCCTTCAGCGCGGATTCGCTCGACGCCGCTGTGAGCTACCGCAAGCTCTTGGGCAGCAAGACCCCGATTGTCTTTTGCGTGCTCCCCCCGGCGGGGACCACCGTCAATCTCGAGCCCGATATGGCCGGCATTATCAGCGAGCACGATGTCAGCAAAACCGTTGCGCTGGCCCGGCGCTTGCAGCCCAAGGCACGCGACCTGGTCGTGGTGGCCGGCGCGGCCGCCTTCGACCGCAAAGGGGCCATGATCGCGAAACAGCAGCTGGCCAACGTCGAAAAGCAGCTGAGCACGCGCTATCTGGTCGGCCTGCCCGACGAAACCGTGCAACGGGAACTGGCGAACGTCTCGCGCAACACCATCATCGTGCTGTTGTCCAAACTGACCGAGGCACCCGGCCGCGGCGCCGCCGCCGGCGATGCGGCCTCCATCATCGGCGCGGCCAACGCCCCGATCTACGCGCCCTATAGCACCTACTTCGGTCGCGGCATCGTCGGCGGCTACATGGACACCTTCGAAGGCATGGGCACGCAAACGGCCGACCTGGTCCTCAACATTCTGGAAGGCCGTGAAACCGTGGCCAGCGGGCCGCACAAGAGCACATCGCAGGCCTTTCGCGTCGATGCCCGGCAACTCGAGCGCTGGGGTTTGTCGACCCAAGATCTTCCCGGCGGCGCCGTCGTTGCGCACAAGTCGCCAACCCTGTGGGAGAGCCATCCGAGGATCGTGACGGCGACCATTGCCATGTTTACGGCCATGGCCTCGGTGCTGATGGCGCTGCTGGTGCAAATCGGCAGGCGCAAACTCGCCGAAGCCAATCTTAAGGACAGCGAAAAGCGCATGCGGTTTGCGGCTGCCGCCGCCGATATCGGCCTATGGCAGTACGATATCCAAGCGCGGCGCCTGTGGTCGTCGAAACACTGCCGCGCCATGCTGGGGCTGCCCGTGCGCGAGCCGCTGACGACCGCGGCCTTGATCTCGCGGGTGCACCCCGACGACCGCCATCTCGCCAGGGCTTCGATCCGCGCGGCAACCTACGGTACCTTGAACGATGGCGAGAGCGAGTTCCGCGTCGTTTGGCCCAATGGTGACACGCGCTGGCTGCAGGCGAGGGGGCGCACCGATTTGGACGAAAACGGCGAGCCGCTGCGGGCCAGCGGCATTTTCCGCGACATTACCAACTATAAAATCGCCCAGCTGGAAGCCAAGCACTTGTCGCAGCGCGTCTTGAGTATCCAGGACGATGAGCGCCAACGCATCGCCCAGGACCTGCATGATTCAACCTCGCAGCATCTGGCGGCGATCGGCCTCAATCTGATCGCGCTGAAAGGCTCGAAGGGCTCGTGCAGCGTGCTCGAGGACATCGAGAACTCGCTCGAGGAGGCCTCGAAGGAATTGCGCACCTTCACCTATCTGCTGCATCCCCCGGCGCTCGCCGACGATGGCCTGATTGGCACCCTGGCACGCTACGTCGAGGGCTTCAGGCGGCGCACCAACCTGGCGGTCAGCTTGCGGTCGACCGGCTGCATCGAGGAGCTGTCGCGGCAGGCACAGGAATCGATCCTGCGTGTCGTGCAGGAGGCGCTCGCCAACGTGCACCGCCACGCCAAGGCCTCGTGCGCGACCGTGCATTTGCGGCGCCACGGCGGTCATCTGCACGTCGTCGTCAGCGATGATGGCATCGGCTTGAAGGCATCGGGCACGCTGGTTGAAGGCGAACGCCTGCCGACCGGCGTGGGAATTGCCGGCATGACCGCACGCTTGCGGCAGCTGGGTGGCAGCCTGCAGATCCGCTGCAAGCCAACGGGAACCGTTGTGCACGCCGTCGTGCCAATCGGCGCCGCGCAAGACGCCGTGCCCGAGCATCAGATCGCCGCCGAATAAGCCCCTCGCCAGCGCCAAAGCCGGTAGCGCCCGCGCGCGCCGCAAACACCCGGCAGCATTGAATAGCCTGGGGCGCTTCGACGCCATGCGAACGCCGCGATGGCGATCCGAGTCCCAAGGGAAGGTTGAGCATTATCAACACTCAGCCCCTTCGTCCCATAGATTTTAGACAAAGGTCCGCAGCGCCCTAGACCATGCCGCACCTAAGCTCGCCTTGGGAGCCTGAAACGGTCTCCCGTGACGTAGCTGTGCATGTACGCGGAAGGCGGCGGTGCTGTCGCCGACGCGAGGCGACTGATCTCAGGCCGGGCCAAGCCGTTGCCAGCAGGCTTGAGGCGTGTGGGGCACCCGCCGGCAGCCCCCTCCCGCGCTAAGGGCACGCCCTGGGATCGAGGTTAGGACGCGCATTGGGCTCGAGGAATAAACCCATGTATTTGCCGAAGGACGCATCGCGCAGTCGCATCAGGGAAGCGC
>DASTMQ010000319.1:0-11623 GCA_035714005.1 Hyphomicrobiaceae bacterium | reverse complement strand
TTGCGTCCGCCCATACCACCGCCGAGGGTTTCGAGGTAAACGTACGGTGCCCCGCTGCGCGGATCGATGCCCGCAAACACCATACTCGTGTTGGCGCCGTTGGCAGCCCCGATCGCTTGTCCAGGCAGCACCTCGGCAAGTGCACCGATAACCACATCGATGACGCGCTGGCAGGTGTTGGCCCTGAGCGCGACTGCCGCCGGCGGTAGGCAATTGGCGACCGTGCCGGCCGGGGCGATGATCTCAACTGCGTCGATGGCCGCCTGATTGTTCGGCAGGTCCGGATCGAGCATGGCCTTTAACGCGTAGCAAACCGAAGATTGCACGGCATTGAGGGTGAGATTGACGTTTCCCGGGACCTGCGGCGAGGAGCCTGTAAAGTCGAAGACGATGCGCTCGCCGACCTTGCGCACCGCGAGCGCGAACTTCACGTTGCGCTCCTTCAGGCCGTCGTCGTCGAGCACGTCCTCGAAATGATAGCTACCGTCGGGAATGCTAGCGATGCCCGCGCGCATGCGCTTTGCTGTTCGGTCGAGGATCTGCTCGAAGGCGCATGCCACCGTTCTGGCATCGTAGCGGCTGAACAGCTGCTTCATGCGATCGACACCCAGACGGCACGCGGCAATCTGCGCATTCAAATCGCCGCGCCGCTCCGCCGGCAGGCGCATGTTGAGAAGGAGAAGATCAAAGAGCTCGGTGTCGAGCTCGCCCCGGCAATAAAGGCGCATGACCGGGATGCGCAGGCCCTCTTGGTAGATCTCCGACATGCCACCCGACATGGAGCCGCGGGCAGCACCACCGACGTCAGCGTGATGGGCGAGATTTGCAACGAAGGCAACCAGCCGCCCCTCGACAAATACCGGCATTGCCATGTTGATGTCGGGGAGATGTGTGCCGCCGGCCACGTGTGGATCGTTGGCGATGAAGAGGTCACCATCGGCAATGTCGCCGCCACGCCTGACCAGAATACGCATCAATTCGAGCAAGGAGGCTAGGTGGATAGGCAGCGCCATCTCCGCCTGAGCGATCAGCCGCCCGCGCGCATCGGCTATCGCCGTCGAGTGGTCGTGGCGCTCCTTGATATTGGTCGAGAAGGCACTTTTCTGGATCGTAATCCAGGACTCGTCATTGATCGACTTGAGCCCGTTCCAGATAATCTCAAGCGTAATCGGATCCAATGCGGACGGCGGCGGACTCATAGATCGACCTCGATCTCAAGGCTGCCGCACTCTGCGACCAGCAGGCGACTGCCCGGCGGCACGAGCGTCGTGCTGTCGAACTGCGTGACCACAAACGGTCCCTCCAATGCCGTTCCAGGCACCAGGGCACCGCGGTCGATGCAGACGGTTTCGGTCGGTTGGTCCGCGCTGAACCACACGAGCCGCGTGTCGCCCGAGTTTAGGTGCGGGGGATGTGGCGGCGCCTTGAAAGTGGAGATGTTCGCACTCGCGCGCGCCTTGCGGGCGCGCATCCGCACGTTGACGATCTCAATCGCGGCGGTGGGGTCATGGTGGCCGTACTGGCGCTGATGGGCTTCGAGAAACGCGCCCTTCAGCCAAGCGCTCGTCGGTAAGCCCTGGCCTTGCGGCACGGTAATTGCCAGCTCGAAATTCTGGCCGACGTAGCGCATATCAATGGCGCTGTCCTGATACTCCTCCAAACCGACCTGGCGCTCGCGCGCATGCCATTGCCGGGCCGCGCCGAGCAGCCGGTCGAAGGCCGCAGCCACGGGGGCAAGATCACCATCGAGCGCCGCTCGGCAAGTGGCAACGAAGCTCTCCTCCGTATCGGCGCTCGCCACACCCTGGGCGCAGAGAATGCCCGGCGCCGGCGGCACAAGCACACGGCGGATGCCAAGCTCGCGCGCGATTTCCACCGCATGCAGCGCGCCGGCACCACCGAACGGCAACAGCGTGAAGCTACGTGGATCGTGGCCGCGCTCGATCGAGACCACTCGGATCGCACGCATCATGTTGGCATTGACGATGCGCACGATGCCAAGGGCCGTCTCGCGTAAGGAGAGCCCCAGCTTTCCCGTCAGCGGGGCAATGGCCTTCTCGGCCAGCCACGGGTCGAGCCGCATGCCACCACCGATAAGCTCTTCGGGAAGACGCCCGAGCACGAGATTGGCATCCGAAACGGTCGGTGCGCGGCCGCCCCTGCAGTAGCAGGCAGGGCCGGGGTCGGCGCCGGTGCTCATTGGCCCGACGCGCATTAGGCCGTCGCGCCCGACGTGAGCGATGGACCCACCGCCGGCCCCGACGGTGTGGATATCGATGGACGAAAGGCGCACCGGAAAACCAGCGACGCTGCGGCCGAACGCCATCTCCGGCTTGCCGTCGCGGACGAGGCAGACGTCAGTCGAGGTACCACCCATATCGAAGGTAATGAGATCCCGGCGGCCAGTGCGCGCGCCGGCGGCAACGGCGCCGACGACGCCCGCGGCCGGTCCCGACAGCGCGGTCCGGATCGGCATCTCGCTGGCCCGGCTGATCGACATCAGCCCACCGGAGGATTGGCAGATACCGATACTGGCACCGGCTGCCTGATGATCGACCGCGGCCCCGAGGCGGCTCAAGTATCGGCCAGCAATCGGCTGCAAGAAGGCGTTGAGCACGGTGGTGGAAAGCCGTTCATACTCACGAAATTCAGGCTGGACTTCGCAGGACAGTGACACGTCAACGCCAGGCAATGCCGCCCGCAGCGCCTCACCCATGCGCCGCTCGTGCTCGGAATTGAGGAACGAGAACAAGAAACAGACGGCCACGCTCTGTGCCTTGCTATTTTTTACGTCTGCCGTGGCTCGCCTGATCTCGGCGTCGGCAAGGTCCAGAATGACCTCACCGGCTGGGCCGACGCGCTCGGCAACCTCGAAGCGACGCTCGCGCGGGACTAGCGGCTCGGGATGGTCGGCTTTGAGGTCATAGATCTTGGGTCGCGTCTGGCGGCCGATCTCAAGCAGGTCCTTGAAACCCGCCGTGGTGATGAGCGCGACCTTTCCGCCGCGCCGCTGGATCAGGGCATTGGTTGCGACCGTGGTACCGTGGGCGAGGTGGGAAAGTCCACCCGCGGGGGCCAGCGCGCGCAGTCCCTGCAGGATCGCGCGCGCCGGATCATCGGGCGTGGAGGCGACCTTGTGGGTGCGCGTTTCGCCGCTCGCCGCATCCATCAGGAAGAAGTCGGTGAAGGTGCCGCCGACGTCGACCCCGAGCGTTGCGCTCATGCCTTAGCCATGACGTGGTTGGGCGCGCTGAAGCCGACCTGGCGGGCTGCCATCGACCCGATCAACGCCACCATGCCGACCGGGCATGGCAGCGCGCAATGATATCGGCCGTGCGCGCACCCCGCTCGCAAACATTCTTGCCTTTGTGGTTCAAGCAACGATCTGGAAACGCTCGGATTGAGGTGGCTTTGCCCAGAGACGGTCGGCCCCGCTCATGGCGGTCGCCCGTTGCGGACTGGCCCTCCAGGCCTCGTAGATGTCGTCGCTCGACCAGACCACCAGCGTGGTGATCTTGGCAGGGTCGGCGTGCGCAACGAGGGTTTGGCGACTGACAAAACCGGGAGCCTTGCTCTGCGCCAAGCCATTGCCGTGCAAGAGCTTCTTGGCCTCGTCAATGCTATCGGGCTTGGCCCAATGATGCGTAAGGACACCAATCATACTACCTCCGCCACGCCACAACCGCCGGTCGAGGATGCGTGCGGCTCGGCGCTTGCGCTTGCCGCGATGATCGATCAAGCCCTACAGGTTCGCTTGGAAGTCCACGTAATCACGCACCTTTTTGTAGACCTGCAGGCGATTGCGTTGACTATCGGCAACGATGATCTGATCGGTCTTGGCGTTGAAAACGACCGCAGTCGGGAAGCAGAAGCGCCAAAGCTGCTCGAGGTTCTGCACCCGCCGGTACGCCTTCATCATATCGGGGTTTGCATCGATGCTCTGCTGGCCCCATTTCGACATCACCTGCGCGTCGCCCACCAGATGCGTCAGCGGCCTGCCGTCTTTGTCGAAGATGCAGAGGCGATGATTGCCCCAGTCGGTGACATAGATGTCGCCGTCGGGGTCGACGGCGACACCGGTCGGGTGATTGAGAATGCCGGCCGGTGCGCGCTCGATATCCGGCACGCTGGCGATGAACGGACCGAGGTAGGTCACCGCAAATGCGGTGGGTGCCACCGGCAGCTTGCCGTACTTGCCGATCGCCATCAGGAACTCGCCCCTGGGTGAAAGTTTCTGCACCCGGTGGTTCTTCCAGTCAGCGACGTAGATGTTGCCATCCTGGTCGAGCGCGATACCCCACGGCTTGTTGAACTCCCCCTCCCCGCTGCCGGCCTTGCCGCATTGGGTCACCAACTTGCCTTCCGGCGTGAACACTTGAAGGCGGTTGTTGCCGCTGTCGACGACGATCAGGTTGCCGCCAGCCGCACAGACGATTCCGGCCGGCCCCCTCAGTTCGCCGGGGCCGCTGCCAGGCCCACCCCACTTGCGGATGAATTTACCCTTCGAGTCGAACACGGAAACCGTGCTCTTCCACTCGTCCGTGACATACACCTCGCCGTTCTTGCCGACCGCAACGCCGAACGGCCAAATGCAGTTCTCGTCCTTGTCGCCATAGGTTGCGAATTCAGCGAGCAGTTCCTCCTCGCCTGGACCACCGACCTTGATGTGGTTGACCCGCATGCCGAAATTGTTCTCATTGCCACGGTTGGCTACGTAAACATCGCCACCGTTATCAAGGCACATGGTCTGGGGATAGTTGAAGCCCGTGCCGTTCGCCGAGGCTCGCCCGATCGCGTGGCTCCAGTCATAGGCCCGGCCTTTGACGTATGTCGTTAGCGCCATTCTTAACTCCCATCAGGCAAACCCTGCCTTCCCACCCAGCGGAAGGCTCGCTTACTCCAAGCCAATCGGACGCCCCAATAGGCGTCGCGAGCTAGTTCAGGAATCCAGGTTGCTCGTAGTTGCCATTCACGATCGGCACCGGATCGAGATGCATCCACTTGTCCAGAATTGTCGAGTAGATGCCCCGGAAGTCCATGTTCGGGTTGAGATCACCCTGCACCAGCTTGGCGGCGTCGAGGGATGGCATCTCGCCGTAGTGTCCGCCCTTGACCTTCTCGCCCAGCACGAACGTAACGCCGGCTGCGCCATGATCGGTTCCCGAACCGTTGTCGCGCACGCGGCGGCCAAATTCCGAGAAGATGAGCACGATCACGTTATCCGAGCGGTCGTGCGCCTGGAGGTCGGCCATGAAAACTTCCAGACCTTTGTTCAGGTCGCTCCACAGGCTGGCGTGTAAGGGATTCTGGCCGGCGTGCGTGTCGAAGCTGCCGTGATCGCAATAAAACACGCGCGTTCCGAGGTCGGCAAAGTGCACCTGCGCGATGCCCTTCAACTTCCGGGCGATCGATGTGTCGGGATACTTCAGGTCGGATTTGTAGCGGCCTGGCGCTACCTTGAGGATGTCCGCCCCCTTAAGCGAGTCCAAACCGGTGGTCCCGAGGTATTCCATCACGCCACTGCCCGGGATCGGCGTGTACATACGCGAAAATCGATCCAGGACCGCCTGGCGCTGGGCCTTGTCCCGAATGCTCGGCAAGAAACCGTAAGTCTCGAGAGGCCCGGCCACGCACGCCACTGGAACGCCCGGCACGGAGAGGGCTCGGAACAAGCATGGACCAAAGCTCACGGCCGTGACCACGTTCTCTTTCCGCGGGTCGAATTCGCGCACGACGCGCCCCAGCCAACCCTCGGTGCCGACTTTGTCGGCCTCACAAGTGTGCCAGATGTCCATGGAGCGGAAATGCGACCGCGGCGAATCGAGGTAGCCGACGCCGTGCATGATGGCGAGCTTGCCCTGATCCCAGAATTGCTTCATGGGCGCAAGGTAGGACGGGAAACCGTAGGTCTGGTCCAGATGTACGATCTGATTGTCGCCAATCGAGACGGCCTTGCGATTGTCGCGATAAAGGCCATTGTTATAAGGAATCACTGTATTCAGGTAGTCGTTGCCGCCGCTGAGTTGTACGACGACCAGCACGGGATCCTTCTCGATCGCAGCCATGGGGATTTCCTCCGTAGAATTCGTGTTGTCTAGTTAGGCGAACTGATATTCGCGTGTCGCCACGATCAGCTGCAGCAGCTCACCGGTCTGCTTGGTGGATGCCTCGATCTGCGCCGGAGTGTCCCAGCGGATCTGTCCCCATTGCTTGGCTTGCTCGGTCAGCACCTTCTTGGTGTCGGGGCCGACCTCCACGGGCCCCAGTAGATCGAGGCAGGAGTCGACCATCTGCTCTGGCTCCAATACACCCATCGCTTGCAGCCGACGCACGATGGCCTGCACGCCGGGCAGATTGGTATTGCCGACCTGCTCGGCGACGAAGTTAATACGCGACATCAGCGAGCCACTGTTGATCCATTCCTGGCCGGTATGCCAGCCTTCCACCGACGGCGGATTGAGCAGGTCCTGGCCCATGTAGGAGGGCTGCATCGACAGCTCGCCGCAGCCGGGGCGCGGGACTTCGTAGCCGCCCATCAGCCGAAGCGTGCCAACCACGACCTCCGCTGGCGACTTGAGGTGCTTGTAGCGGGCGCCCTTGAAGAAGTCCGAGGAGAAGAGCGCGCGCAGCACGGGCCTCATCTCGCATTTGTTGGCCCGGAAAGTCTCGGCAAGCATGTCGATGGCGGCCGGGTCGCGCGGCGGCTGCAGACTCCAGGCCGGCACCTGCGGTTCATCGGCGACGTAGAAATTGTACAGATGACGGCAGATGAAGCGCGCGCAGGCCGGCTGCTCGACGACGATGTCGATGATGTCCTCGCCGTTGAAGTTGCCCGTGTGACCAAGGAAGGTTTTCTCGCCCTCGTCATGGTCCTCCGGGCGATACTCGAATTTCCACGGGAAGCGCCCGTAAGGCAGCCGCGGAATTTTGGTCCCGAAGGTCCAGCCGGTAAAGGCGCGCGAGGCCTCGCGTACATCGACCTCCGTGTAGTTGCCAGCACCGAGGCTGAACAACTCCAGAAGCTCGCGGCCCCAGTTCTCGTTCACCTCCGTGCCATGGTTCTGGTTGTTGTCCAGCCAGAAGATCATGGAGGGGTTTTTCGCGACCGTCATCAGCAGGTCCCGGTAATTGCCCATGCCCTGCTGCCGGAACAGGTCGATCTGCTCCAAGAGCTGGTCGTAATTGTCGACCTTCGAGTTGCCGGTGGCGAACACATGGTGCCAGAACAACGCCATCTTCTCTTCCAGCGGGCGCTGCGTGGTCACCAAGTAGTACATGTAATTGACATTGCCCATCGGCGGCACGCCGCCAGGCAGCAGAGCGGAAGGCTGGTAGCGAAGCAGGGTATACGGATCGACCGGCGGCTGCGCTTCGGGATGCAGCAATTCTTCCACGGTGGCGTCGTAGCCCCTGGCCACGCGCGCTTCGAGTTCGTCGCGGGAGGCCCCAAATCCCGCACGCCGCATCAGATGGGCCATCAATGCTATGTCGTCTCGGTGAGCCATGGTCGGATATCCCCTCCTACATGCCGCGAGTTACATGCCGCGGGCCAAAGTCGAAAAACCAATGTCGTTCACCGCGCGCCACGGCCATGGCGCCACGAAGCGGCGCAAACCTGGACGCGCCTTGCGTTTGCTGGCCGCCCAATCCGGCCAATGCTCCGGATGGCGCCCGTGTTCTCTTGGAGTTGGCAGCCTTTGCCGAGGCGGTCGCGGCGGCGTTGCAAGCACCCGCCGCGGCGCAAATCGAAAGTTGGTTAATCTGAATTGCGGGGCCAGCGGTGGCAACAGTCATCGATCGCACTGCTTTCACAGTGCGCCCGGCCCGCCGTTGCTCGTGGCAGGAAATCCGGGGCATCGTGCTTCCACTGGATGACCGGTAATCCGCAGCTACTGTGCTGCTCTTTTCTCGATGATGTCAACACCCGAGGCGCACGCGCGAACGCCGGAGAGGTCTCATTCCCGCGATGATCGTCGGGACCGGTCAGAAAAATGGGGTGCGGCGAGCAAGCCGGGACATTTCCGAGGCATGGACCGGTTGGTGGCCCGCCGCCGCGGCGCGGCCGTCGACAATGGGGTATGGTCTTGCCAAAGCGCCCCGGTGACTTCTGGGAGCTTGGCCCGGCACGGTCCGTTGGGATTGCCCCGGGGCAGGCCCGTGCCCTTGGCGCACCCAGCGGGCGCCCTCAAGGCAACCAGGATGTCCCGATCGCCACAGACGACGGAACGCGCTTGGCCCGCGCCGGCACAGTTGGTTGTGCTGTTCGGCGCCACCCAGATCGTGCTTTGGACCCTTGCGCCGGCGCTGACGCATACGGCGCCACCCATCGACGTGGCCGAAGGCTACATGTGGGGGCGCGAATGGGTGATCGCGACCTACAAGCATCCAGCGCTACCAAGCTGGTTTCTTGAAGGCAGTCGCCTACTCACAGGGACCACTGGGTGGCCCGCTTACCTCATCTCGCAACTCTTCATTGCTGCCACGTTCGGGCTGGTGTTCGCGCTCGGTTGTGACCTGATGGGCCCGGAACGCGCAGCTGCGGGAACCTTGCTCCTGGCGGGTGTCACCTACTACATGTGGCCCACACCAGAGTTTAATCACAACATCGCCTCCACGCCGTTCTGGGCGGGCACCGTGCTGATGCTGTGGCGTGCGGTCGAGCGCGGCCGAGTAATATGGTGGATGCTGATGGGGGTGTTTGCTGCCGGCGCCGTCTACGCCAAGCTTTCCGCCATCTTCCTGCTCGTACCCGTCGTCGCCTGGATGCTTTTGGATGGCCCGGCTCGTGCGCGTCTTGGCACGCTCGGTCCTTGGCTGGGGCTCGCCGTATTCACGATGCTGGTAACACCTCTCGCCATCTGGTTGGCGCAGCACGATTTGACGCCGCTGAGATATGCGGCACGACGCTCGCTGGGGCTGCCGGTCTATCAGCTGCCGTTGTTTCTACTCGATACTGCTGCCAACGTCGCCGGGGTTGTGGCGATGCTCATGATCGCCAAGATGCTGGGGCCCGGGGCCGGGCCAGCAGTGCGGCACGCCAGATGGCAAGCAACCAAAGCTGCGATCAGCGCGCGTGCCAAATACTTTTTACTCATGTTCACGCTCGGGCCACTTGCGTTTGCGGTTCTCGCCGCGCTGCTGTCGCACGCAGGCCTAAAAACTGCCTGGGGCAGCTCGATGTTCAATACTGCCGGCCTGCTGGCCATTGCCTTGACAGCCGCGCGCTACACGCGGGCCGCGTTGCAACGCATTGCACTGAGCGCGGCCTTGCTGCTCATCGTGGTGTCGCTTGGATACGCCGCCCTCGTAAAATTCGATGCGCACAGATCTTACGGCTCCAGCCTGCGTGTGAATTGGCCGCAACGTACCATGGCGGAACGGCTCGCGAAGGTTTGGGCACGAAACACCGACCAGCCTTTGCGCATTGTTGCCGGCAATCCGTGGCTCGCCGCCGTCGTCGGGCTCAACCACAAGGACACCCCCTCCATCCTGACCAACGGTGATCTGACGCTGTCGCCATGGATCTCGCTCCCGCGCATCGAACGCGAGGGGCTACTGGCGGTCTGGGATGCCGGAAACAAGAATATTCCCACGGCCTTGCTGCCGCTGGTCGAGACGGCATTGCAGGGTGAGGAGAGGTTTGGTTTCGGGGGCGGCGAAGGCGGCCACGAGGTCCGCATCGGTTATGCCGTCGTCCTGCCGAAACGTTGGCGCTGACAAAGGGCGTGCGCGTTCCGCCCAAGCGCACGCGCCAGGGCCGCGTTGTCGATCCGCTGCCGATCAGGCTTGCCGCGCACCGCTTTTGCCCGCATGACAAGCGCTGCCTTGTAGGTCGCTCCCGCCGGGAGACGGTTGCGCGCGTCATACAAAGCTTGCGCGCAGTGGATCGACGTCGATCAGGCGCTCAGGCTGGCGATGAAATCCTTGCGCCGCACCCGATCGGCATCGTGTCCGGTTGTAAGTGACGCGGCGTCCGCAGGAGCATGCCGGCGTTTGCAACCGAGGTGGCGATCACAAGCGGAGGATGACCCAATCGGGCGACGCCCCGCCCGCCGCCGGCAATCGAGCATGCGCTGGCTACCGACCAGCCTCGCGCGGAATGCGATGGGCCTTGCCGATGCGCGTCGGGACAACGGCCCTGGGGTCGCGACGTGCCGACCCCAGCCGTGGCCCCTTGTCAGGCGGCCGCATACATCGCCGTCTCAAACGCGTAGTAGAGCGGTAGCGACTTCTTGTCGGCAAAGGGTAGGACCTGAGACAGATAAACCCCGCCGATGCCGGTGATAGGGTCAATCCAGAAGTAGGTGTTGGCCAGCCCGGCCCACATGAGACCACCTGCCGGACGCCCCGTCGGTGCCTTTTCCGCGTTGATCTGGAAGCTCAAGCCCCATGTCTTTGCTATGCCCGGAAAGAACTCCGCATCATTTGACAAGGCCGGCGCTGCCGTCTTCAAGAGCGTAACCCGGGCATCGCCCATGTTGTTGCGTGTCATCAACTCGACGGTCTCGGGCTTCAGGACTTGGTTGCCGTCCGCCTTGCCGCGGTTGAGGATGAGGCGCACGAAGCGCAAATAGTCTCCAGCGGTCCCGTAGAGACCGCCACCGCCCATCTCGAACTCGGGATCCTGGGGGATTTCGAGGTCCATCTGCGGCGTGAACGTGTCGTTTTCGCCGCGCTGGTGGACCTTGGCTAGCCGCTCGCGCATGGCTGGCGTGATCTTGAAGGCGGTACTGCTCATACCCAACGGCGCGAACAGGTTTTCATGCAGGTAGGCTCCAAGCCTCTTGCCGCTCGAGGCCTCCACCATCTTGCCGGCCCAATCGATGTTAATTCCGTAAAACCATCTCTCACCCGGATCATGAAGCAGCGGCGTACGCAGCGCCGCGTTCTGGCAGGTGATGATGCCCGGAATGGCCTTGACCGTCTGATATTTACCCAGATCGTCGCTCCAAAGGTCGTAGCCGAAACCGGCCGTGTGGGTGAGCAGATGGCGCAGCGTGATCGGGCGCTTGGGCGGGCGCGTGCGGGGTTGTCCGGACGCGTCAAAACCTTCCAACACCTCAATGGTGGAGATTTCCGGCACGACCTTGGCTGCCGGTGCATCGAGTTCGAGTTTGCCCTGCTCGACCAGCTGCATGGCGCCAGTAGCTGTAAGCGCCTTGGTCATCGACGCGATCCACACAACCGTGTCGGCGGTCATGGACGCTGGCTGACCAAGGACGCGCTTGCCAAACGCCCCTTCGTAAATGGCCGAATTCCGGTCGGTTGCCATGGCGACGACGCCGGGCACGTCGCCGGCATCGACCGCGCCCTGCAACATCGCATCTATCTTACCCTTATGAGTGGGGGTCGCAGATTGTGCGCGGGCATATTGCCCGCCCGCTAGCGTGAGCACTGCACTTCCAGCAAGCAAGAACTCTCGACGGCTGGTCGACATTGGCGCTCTCCCATAATGCTCTTTATTGCCGGCAATTTACCACGCGAAGGCGGCGGCGCCACGATCCACACGGGCGCCGGCGATCAGAAAATGACCCAAGCTGCCCTGGAGGCCGCCCCGTCCATAGCAATCGTGACGAGAGAGACTGGAACTGCACTCCAGCTCGCCGGGGTGCGATTGGTCGGG
>DASTMQ010000318.1:0-3089 GCA_035714005.1 Hyphomicrobiaceae bacterium | reverse complement strand
GCCTCCGACACGGAAACCAGCGAGTGATAGGACTTGAGCTGGT
The DNA here is from genome assembly GCA_035714005.1 of Hyphomicrobiaceae bacterium. Taxonomy (GTDB): domain Bacteria; phylum Pseudomonadota; class Alphaproteobacteria; order Rhizobiales; family Hyphomicrobiaceae; genus AWTP1-13. The sequence continues at coordinate 3,046 of DASTMQ010000318.1, read as the reverse complement.
CTTGCCGCAGGGTCTGTATCTCTTCATCCATCAGGGCCTCGATCTCATGCGTGCGGGCGTTGCCGATGATGATGAGGCGGCAGTAGTCACAGATGAAGGCGGTGAGCCCGGCGTTGACCAACAGCGTCGGATACTTCTGAAACACCGAGCTCTGCGCCGGATCCTCGAAATGTCCCTCCACCTCATTGCGCGGTTTGCTGCGCAGCTCGCGCATCAGCGAGTGTAGCGCCCCTAGCACATCTAGGTATTGGCGGCGGTTGGGCGCTGCATCCTTGAAAGCCTCGATGATGCCCTTGCCGCAATCCTTGATGGTCTTCATTGGATTGGCGACCACGAAGGTGCCAAGCGCCGAGCCGCAGATGATGACATATTCCCAGGGCTGCCAGATCACGTAGACATGGCCGCCCATAGCCACAAACCCCCCAAGCAGGCATCCCAAGGTAATGACGAGGCCGAGGACGATGGTCACGGGGAGCGGCTCCGGAAGGGCTTGAGCCTCAACTATAAAGCGCGCGCGCCTTACGCGAGGCTGGCGCGGCGGCCGGACCGCCGCCAGCGCCGGGGCCGGCACCAGTTTCGGGCAAGGCGCCTTTGCCAAGCTCGCTTGGTCCCAGATGGAGGCTTCGGGTTGTGTCGACGACCGTCAGCAGCTATCAGCTCGTGGCAGCCGATTTGCCCCGCGCGCTTGCCAACACGCGTTCCGAACCGACAGTGGCGCGCGAGGCCGAGTACTATTTGACCCACATTTCGCAGGTGAAATCGATCGACGACCTTCTCGGCGATCATCGCCTCTTCGCTTTCGCCATGAAGGCCTTTGGTCTCGAAGACATGACCTATGCCAAGGCCTTCATGCGCAAGGTGCTGAGCGAGGGTGTCGACAGCAATACTGCCTTCGCGCGCAAGCTGGCGGATACGCGCTACCTGGAATTCGCGGAGAGCTTCAACTTTCAAAGATACGGCGAGACGGCGACGGTGTTCGAGCGCACCCGGCAAGGCACGGTCGATCGGTACGTGCGCCAGGTGATGGAGGAGGACGCGGGCAGCCAGAACGAGGGCGTGCGGCTCGCCCTCTATTTCCAGCGCAAGGCCGCAACGCTGACCAGCGCCTACGGCATTCTCGCCGATGCCGCCCTGCTGAAGGTGGCGCAGACCGCGCTCGGCCTGCCGGCGGCAATGTCCAACATCGATATCGATCGGCAGGCGGAAATCATCGCCGCGCGCCTTGACATCGACGACCTCAAGGACCCCGCCAAGCTCGCCAAATTCCTCTCGGGCTTCACCGCGCGCTGGGACATTGCCAACCCGTCGGCGACAGCGACCGGTCCCGCCTTGCTCTTCAGCCCGCCGCTGGAAGCCGGGATCGGCGGCGATCTGCTCGCCAGCCTGCAAAACCTCCGGCTCGGGGGCGCTTGAGCTCACATGCAATCCAACCTCTACGTGTCGCTGTCCGCGCAAATGTCCTTGCAAAAGCGCCTGGAGACCATCGCGCACAACCTGGCCAATGCCAGCACGGCCGGCTTCCGCGCCGAGGAAGTCAAGTTCGAAAGCGTGCTGTCGCTGACGGCGCCCGACCCGGTGGCGTTCGCCTCGGCGGGATCGAGCTTCATTTCGCGCAAATCCGGCGAATTCGTCAGGACCGACAATGCCTTGGACGTGGCCGTGGAGGGCGATGCCTGGCTCGGCATCGGCACGCCCGCCGGCCAGGTTTTCACGCGCGACGGTCGCATGCGCATGACGGATGCCGGCGAGCTGCAAACCCTCAACGGCTATGCCATCCAAGACGCCGGCGGCGCCCCCATCCGGCTCGATCCCAACGCCGGGCCGCCGCGGATCGCGCGCGATGGCACCATCACCCAGAACGACCGGCAGGTCGGCGCGCTCGGGCTCTTTACGATCGATGCCGCCGCCAACCTGAGGCGCTTTGAGAACTCGGGCGTCGTGCCCGATCGGCCGGCGACGCCGGTATTGGATTTCACCAAGACGGGGGTGCAGCAGGGCTTCATCGAGCGCGCCAACGTCAATCCCGTCAACGAGATCACCAAGCTGATCATGGTGCAGCGCGCCTTTGAGGCCGTGACCGCCTCGATCAAGGATTCTGAGACCTCGTTGCAGGATGCGATCCGGGCGTTGGGCTCGAACGGCTAGCGTCGGGCCGGCGCCGGAGGGCGTTGCGGCGCGGGCCCGCAAGCCGCCCGCCGGGCAGCGCGAAGGCAAAATCAATAAGGACCAGAGGCAACGGTGGCGACTGCCCCTACCCCCGGCCCCGCGGGGCCACCGAGCGAAGCCGCCCAAGCGGCGGCGCCGGTGCACGGCCACGCCTTGGACCGTCTCGAGCAGTGGCTGCGCGGCGTCATGCCTACGGCGAAAATCGCCACGGGCGGCATCGTCAGCGAGGTGACGCCCGCCTTCTACCGGGTCAGCGGACTGTCGCGCCTCGTCCAGCTCGGCGAATGCTTGGAGCTCGCAGCCGGCGGGCGCAGGCAGCTGGGCGAAGTGGTGCGCATCGACGCGGCCGGGGCCACGGTCAAGCCGTTCGAGCCGACCAGCAAGGCGGGACTGGGCGCCATCGCCTGGCATCGGGGCTTCATCGCCTTCAATCCGGATCCATCCTGGAAGGGCAGGGTGATCAATGCGCTCGGCGCCCCGATCGATGGCAAGGGTCCCCTGCGGCAGGGTGACCTCAGCCTTTCGGCCGACCGGGAACCGCCGGCCCCGATGCAGCGCCACCGCCTGCGGGCGCCCCTGAAAACCGGCGTCAAGGTCCTCGATCTCTTCACGCCGTTGTGCGCGGGACAGCGCGTTGGGGTATTTGCCGGCTCGGGCATCGGTAAATCGACGCTGCTGAGCATGCTGGCCCGCTCGCAGGGCTTCGACAGCACGGTGATTGCCTTGGTCGGGGAGCGCGGCCGCGAGGTGAGAGAGTTCCTGGAAGATGCGTTGGGGGAGGGTCGTGCCCGGGCAATAACGGTGGTTGCCACCGGCGATGAAAGCCCAATGATGCGCCGCCTCGCCCCGAAAACCGCCATGAGCATCGCCGAGTTTCTGC
>DASTMQ010000317.1:0-1981 GCA_035714005.1 Hyphomicrobiaceae bacterium | reverse complement strand
CACTGCCGGCGGTGTGCTGGGGGCGTACCTCCAGGCTCGCGTCGGTCTCGTTGATGCTCTCGCTCACCGCCTGACCGTAGACGGGAAAGCCACCGCCAGGGGTGGCCGTCCCTAAAACGACGATGGTCTTCTCGGCCGCCTTGGCGCCAAAAGTGACCGCCATCGCCAGTATCAGAGGCAAGCTGGCAAGCAACAGCGTTCGCATCCCCGCACTCCTTGTCGCCGGCGTGGCTTGGCGCGCCGGAACCAGTATAGTCGAGCCTCCCGCGGCGGTGAGCAACAATTTGCCCGCACCGACGCGCGGGAGCTGGCGGTGGGAGACCCCAATGCGCGCGCGCGCCCTGCTCGGGATGCTGGCTTTGGCGCTGCTGGTGGCGTTGCCGGCGGGCGCCGCCGAGCCGCCCCCGCCGGCAGCCAATCCGGCAGAGCTTGCAAGGCGCGCAGCGCGGCTCGAGGCGCTCTTTACCCGGCTCGCCAGCACCGATGACGCCGATGAGGCCGACACCATCCTGGAGGAAATCTGGCGTGTGTGGCTGCAATCCGGACGGCCCGAGATCGACGCCCTGATGCAGAAGGCCCTGACCCTCCTGCAGGCGGGCGAACCCCGGGCGGCCATGCCCGTGCTTGATAGCATCGTCGAGCTCGCCCCGGATTGGGCGGAAGGGTGGAACAAGCGGGCAACCGTGCTCTACGTGCTCGATGAGTACGACCACTCGCTGGCCGACATCGACAAGGTTCTGGCCCTGGAGCCGCGGCACTTCGGCGCGCTCGCCGGCCGCGGCCTCATTCACATCGCCAAGGAGAATTACCGCGCGGCGCTCGACGACTATCGCCGCGCTCGCGCGCTAAACCCGTTCTTGCAAGGCGCCGCCGAGATGATACCCGCACTGGAACGTCGGATCGGCGAGAGACCTCTTTGAGCCGGCGCCTCGGCAGGGGTCAATCCTTGTAGTCCGGTTCGCGTCGGTCGAGCAGGCGCTTAATGGCGTCAAAGTGCCGTTGCGATGGCGAGGGGTCATAGTTGGGATTGCCGCCCCCGTTCCTGGTTTTTTCGAGCACGGGCTCGGGCAGTTGCTTCAGCGGCTGGCCGGTCCACATGGCATAGATTTGCACCTGTGCGGCGCGCTCGACGTAATAGAGCCGGTCGTAGGCCTCTGCCACCGTCTCGCCCACGGTGGTGATCCCGTGGTTGGCCATGAACAGGATGGTCTTGTCGCCAATGACCCGCGCCAGCCGCTCGCCTTCCTCCGGTTCGACCGCCGGCCCCATGTAACTGTCGTCGTAGGCAATGGCACCCATCAACAGGACCTCGGTTTGCCCGATTTCCTTGATGCGGGGGTCTTCGAGCCGCGTCAGTGCGCTGGCGTAAGGCATGTGCGTGTGAAACACGGCGCGAGCATGGGCAACCCCGCTGTGGATCGGCGCGTGAATGCAATAGCAGGAGCGCTCGACGTCGCCGACGCCGCGTTTCACCTTGCCGTCACCGATACCGACCTCCATAAACGAGCTCGCTTTCACCTCCGACCAATGCAGCCCAAACGGGATCTGATAGTAGCGGTCGGGCTTCCCCGGCACCGTCAGGGTCAAGTGATTAAAGATGCCCTCGTGGAAGCCGTGCATCACGGCGGCGCGATGCGCCGCCGCCAAGTCGATGCGCGCCTGCCATTCCTGCGCACTGCATTCCTCACGCGTCACCGGCGATACTTTGAGCTGCATCCCTGTCCTCCTTGGCAAGCCCATCGTTAGGCTCGCTTCAATTGCCGCCAACTCTAGCAAGGAGGCGATGCGCACGAAAGATTGTTCGCGCAACCTTTGCCACCCCGGCTGCGAGCGGCGAGGTGCTAGTGGATCGACTCTAACGCTTGCTTCCCACGTTTGACAGCGGCGAGAACCTTGTCGGGGTCTGCAGTCCAGACGAATGGCTTGGGGTTTTTGTTGGTCTCGGCCAGGAAGCGGTTGATCGCCGCCAGCAGGTCAGGAA
>DASTMQ010000316.1:0-4947 GCA_035714005.1 Hyphomicrobiaceae bacterium | reverse complement strand
CTGCGCGACTTTTTCCAGGGCCAGCGCAATTTTGCCGCCCATCTGATCGGCTCGCAGCGCCCACTTAAGCGGCTGACGGATGAGATCGACAACCTGTCATCCTATGTCGACAAGCAGAGCCAGGAGAAACTTGCCGTCATCAAGAACCTGGTGATTGAGAAGGACCGGCTCGATTTCGCCCGTGTCTATCTCGGGCTCACCAAGGGCTGGCTGTTCGTGCATGTGCCCGTCACTTATGCCCTGATCGTGCTGACGGTGCTGCATGTCGTCGTCGTCTATGCCTTTTCATCGGGGGATAGGTGATGCGGCGCGCGGTATGGGCCAAATCGGCCAGATCGGTTCGACCGCCGAGGGCCGCGCGGCAGGCGGCCAGCGGCTCCCTGCGCGACCGTCTGGCGATGCTGCTGGCGTTCCTGACGGTCGTCTGCCTGGGCTCGGGCCTCTTTCTCACGAAGGGCACGCAGTTTCTGATGCCGGGACCGCTGGCCAGCGCTCACGGCACAATCGAAAATTGCAGCGCCTGCCACAGCAAGAGTGGCAGCGACAAATTGAGCTGGATTCACGGCCTCGTCCGCGGCGATCCGCTTGCCGACAGCAAGGCCTGTCTTACCTGCCACAAAATGCCGGACACGGCCTTCAACGCGCACAGCGCCTCGGCCAAGGTGCTGGATGAGAGCACCAAGCGGTTGGCGAAAATCGCTGCGGCAACCCCCGCCCCGCAATCGGCCCGCGCGCAAAGCATCGCCTTCCCCACCGACGAGATGGTCGCGCACGGCCTTTCCTGCGCGACCTGTCATCAGGAGCATCAGGGCGTCAATTTCAAATTGAACAAGATCTCCAACGAGCAATGTCGCTCCTGCCATGTGGTGAAGTTCGACAGCTTCGACGGCAATCACCCGAAATTCGAGAATTATCCGTTTAAGAGGCGCACACGGATCATCTACGACCATGCCGGGCATTTCGGCAAGCACTTCCCGGAAGTGGCGAAGAAGGATCCGACAAAGCGCATTCCCACCACCTGCTCAACCTGTCACAACAGCCACAAGGACAAGCGCGTCATGGCCGTGGCGCCGTTCGAGCAGACCTGCACCGCCTGCCATCTCGACCAGATCATCGGCAAGGAACGGGCCAGCGGCCCGAAAGGCATTGCCTTCCTGACGCTCCCTGGTCTCGACCTGCAAACGCTGAAGAAGAAGGGCTCAATCGGCGAATGGCCGGATGCTTCCGAAGCCGAGCTCACGCCATTCATGAAGGCGATGATCAGCCGCAACGAGCGGGGCCGTGCTCTGATCAAGACCGTGGACAGCCTGAACCTCCAGGACCTGAGCCGGGCAAGCGACGCCCAGCTCAAGGCCGTTAATAGCCTGGTCTGGGAGATCAAGCGTCTGTTCTATGCGCTGATCACAGGCAAAGCCTCCGATGTGCTGGCCGAGTTCAATATTGGCGCCAGGGGGAAGCTGAGCGCCAATCTCATTGCCGATCTGACCGCGAGCATCCCGCGCGACGTCGTCAGCAGCGCGCAACAACAGTGGCTACCCAATCTTGCCACGGAAATGGCCAATCGGCAGGAGGCGAGTGATCAGGCACAAGCCAGGAAGGCTCCGGCATCGAAATTGGTCATCGATAACGAAGCGGCCGGCAACGCCAAACCGAGCCGGCCTGCTCAGGGCGACCAGCAGACACCGAGCAAGAGTGCGCCTGGTCCCGTCGCAGCCAAGCCGGCGGCGGCCCAGCCGGAGGCCGCGGCCAACAAGACCGATGCCGCCAACGCCAGGCCCGGCAAGGAAGCAACCGTTGCCGATGAACGGCCTCAGGCCAAGGCAGCGGATCAAACCGACGATCTGCTCAACCCCACCGCGGAAGAGCTGCGCGCGTTCCCGCCGCCGAGCAAGGTCGGCGCGAAAGGCCTTGAGCCCGAAGCGCCGGCGCAAAAACCCGCTAACGCGAACGCCAGGCCCAACAAGGAAACAGCCGCCGCCGACGAACGGCCGGGCGCCAAGGCGGCGGACCAAACCGACGATCTGCTCAATCCCACGCAGGAAGAGCTGCGCGGGGGCGGCACAAACGCTAACGCCAAGGCCAAGCCCGATGGCGGCGCCGCCCCAGCCCCAAGCCGCAAGGAGCCCGCGAGCGCGGGAGCGGCTGACAGTCCTGCACCCGTCAGCGCCCCGGCGCCGCCGCCGCCGGCACCGGCCGAGCCTCCAGCAACGGCTGCGCGGTTGCTCGGCATCGAAAGCGACGTCGATGCGGAGAGCTGGGCTGAATATGGTGGCTGGTATCGGCAGGATTACGCGATCTTCTATCGTCCCATCGGCCATAAGGACAAGTTCATCTATTCCTGGCTCTCGCTGACCGGTCCCAAGGCCCAGAAAGGCACTAAAAGTCCGGCCGCAGCCGTGTTCGATCTGCTCACCAGCAAGGACGCTCAGGGCTCATGTACGAAATGTCACAGCGTCGACGATATCCGGGGCAAGGGTCGGCTCGTTAATTTCTCCCCGCCGTCCGTCGAGAGCAAACGGGGACGCTTCACAAATTTCATCCATGAGCCGCATTTCGGCGTGCTGGAGAACCGTGGCTGTCTGACCTGCCATAGTCTCGAGAAGGGTCGCGCCTATCTGAAGAGCTACGAGCAGGGCAATCCTCAAAGTTTTGTGTCCAATTTCGGTGCGGTGAAAAAGGATCTCTGCCAGACCTGTCACACCAGCAGCCTGGCGCGCCAGGACTGTCTGCTGTGCCACAAATACCATGTGAACGGCGTAATCACGCCGATCATGACCACGAAAATCCCAATTGAATAGCGTTGGATCGCCCTCGCTTGGAGAGCCGCGAGGCACGAACAGCCCGAAAATTTCGGGCACACTAAGTCTGGGGCGGCTCAACCCTTGTCGATATTGAAAATTGGAGCAACCGCGGCCGCGAACCAAGTCGGTCAGGTTCTTGTTGAGCGCGAGCCTTTTTCGATCGGTCAACCATCCTACTGGGCCGCGCCGGAACGCATGGGCAACTCTTCCCTCAGCGAGCGCACCAAAGCCTTGGCAGCGTGCGCGTAGGCCTGCTCATTGTCGCCGCGAAAGTCAAAAACGCGCGCGTAAATAGTTTTTGCGGTCACTACGTCCTTCACGTTGATATGTAGCGCCAGGATGAGGGAACTGACCTTGTAGATCCAGCCGACGAGCACATAATTTGCATCGAGGCGTTGTGCGATATCGATTTCACATCCATTGCAGCTGCGCAAAAATGTGCTCGGGTTCACGGTCTCAACGGCCCAGTCAGTTCGGTTCTTGGTCTCCACACGATAAAGTTGCCCAGCAGCAATCTCATCGCGAACCCGTGCAGTGAGGCGACCGAGCAGCGCATCGTGGCGGTCGGCCGGGCCAGCCTCGCCGGAGGTATCGTGAATTTCGAATGGTAACACGACAAGCGTCTTAAGATCAGCCGGCTCGGCAGCCTGCGATGGTTGAAGTGCAAGGATGATCAAGGCAGTGCCCAGCAGGGTTGCGACCAGGACCCGATTGGCCGACGCCAACGGGCGGCCGCCGTTGCGCTGCGCTTTCAGCATGGGAACCTCGGGTTTGGCCCCGCTGGCCATTTGATTTCGCACAGCAACTTGAAGGCGTCGCCGGGGGTGCGAGCGACAACTTAGCGCCATTCCCGACGCTATGGAATGTTGGGCCCGGCACGGGGACGTCGCATGCCGGAAACAAGCCCGACGGAGGGCGGTGGGAACGGGGTGTGCCATCGCTCGCTCGAGCGCGCCGGATTGACGGTGGTCTGTGGCGGTTACACGCAGCTGCGATTTGTGAAGCTTTTTTTGGGCCGACAGGCTAATCGCGCGCAGGCGCAATTGGCCGAGCGTTGCTGGAGTTGTGGGACAAGCGGGCGTTTTGCGCGCGCTTTCTACCTCCTCCAAATATTTTGTATTCACAGCTTCTGCCGCCGCATCTGTGTTCGGCGTCTGTCCGTCATTGGCAATCGGAGCGTGACCCTCGCGTCGTCACGCTCACTTTGTTGGTATGTGAGAGAGCGTGAGTATCGGCTACAGTGGCCTCACCGACACTCCTCCCGGTAGCGCTGGCAATTGCCCAATCCTCGTTCGCCGCGTTCTTCTTTATAGATGCAGGCGCGACGCAAGCGCTCGCAATGGGAAACGCGTCCGCTGCACTCCGCGCGATAGCGCCGACAATTGCCCTCGCCTAATTCTCGTCTCTCTTCTTTGTAGACGCAGGCGCGTCGCAGCCGCTCACAGTAGCCGCCACGAGAATACTGCGCGTCCTGGACCAGGCGATGCAAGAGACCGCTACCGCGTGCGTCGACGCCAACCGGTGTGGCCATTGCGTTCGAGAGCGCAGCAAGTCCCAAGCCAATGATGAAGATCACGGCACCGATGATGCCTTGCATGCTCGTTGCTCCTTTGACTCGGTTCACCCCGGCGTACCGAGCGGTTGCGTTAGCACCCGAGCGTGTCGCAATTGGTACAGACAGCTGAATAGCAGCCAACTGCATTATTCATCTGTTATTCATGGTCGCGCGAAACCCGGCCCTCTGCCGCCGGATGTGAGGCGCCAGCGAACCAGGGCGCAGGAGGCGAACGGCGCTCGCGCCAACTGTCGCGTCAGCAGCTTGGGGCTCTCGCCGCCGATGTCGGGTTGAATCACAAAGGGCCGCGAGTTTGCGCGGCCCAGGTGGAAGGCACTAAAGTAAAGTATTCAAGTGGGAGGCACGGCGCACTGTGCGGCCTCATCGTGGTGCGGGAAAACGACCGACCGCAACTCAGACCGTCTCTCCAACCAGAAGTGTAAAGCCAAAGTGCCAAAGCGCGAGCTCACATCGGCGTGATGATGCGTTGCCAAAAAGAGGGTTTGATCGGGGGCAACGATGGGCCAGTTCCCAACTCCCCGTGTCAACGTCTGGCCAAGCCCAACGCTGCTGGCTGTTTGCCGAATACCC
>DASTMQ010000315.1:0-13757 GCA_035714005.1 Hyphomicrobiaceae bacterium | reverse complement strand
GAGCGCCAGCCAAGCCGCCGCGAGATCGTCGCCGCGGGAGCCGCCTCGGTGCTGAGCCTGAGCAGTGGCTTGGGCATTGCCGCACCAGTGGTCGCCAACGGCACGGTGTTCCATGATCGGCGAGGCACGGGGACCCGCCTGCCCGGCGATCCGGGCATAGCCGGGGTCATGGTGTCCAATGGCCGCGACGTCGTCTTGACCGATGCGGAGGGCCGCTGGCGCCTGCCGGTGGCGGAGGGCGACGACGTCTTCCTGATCAAGCCGCCGCACTGGGCGACGCCGAGCGGCGCGGGCGGCGTGCCCCGCATCAGTGTGCCGCACAATTTTGCCGAGCGCGTGAACGAGGCTGCGGGCAGCGCCGAGAGGCGGTCGCCGACGATCGAGTTTGCTCTCACGCGTGTGCGCGAGAACGCTCGCTTCGAGGCCGTGCTGATGGCCGATACCCAGCCTGCCAATGCCGCCGAGCTCGGCTATCTTTGCGACGATATCATCAGCCCCGTGGTCGGCAGCGGCGCCGCCTTCGGCATCAATCATGGCGATGTGGTGTTCGACGATCTATCGCTCTATCCGCGCTACCTCAAACTCCTCGGCGCTTCCGGCATCCCCTGGCATCACTGCCCGGGCAACCACGACATCGACAAAGGGGCGGCAAACGACCGGACCTCGCGGGATACCTGGCGGCGAACCTTCGGCCCTCGCCACTATGCCTTTCAGTATGCCGAGGTCACCTTCATCGTTCTCGATAATGTTTACTATCGCGGCCACAACCCCTGGGATCCGAACAGCGGCGGCTATCACGGGCGGATCGGGCCGGTGCAGCTTCAGTTCGTGCGCAACGTGCTGGCTCACGTTCCAAGGGACCGCCTCGTCGTCCTTTGCATGCACATCCCGCTCATGAACTACCAGAATGCGACGGCCGCCGCCGACACCACGCTCGATCGGGGTGCCCTGCTCGGCCTCTTGTCCGGGCGACCGCACACGGTCAGTTTCGCCGGACACATGCATCTCACCGAACACCACTATTTTGGCGCGGAAGCCGGCTTTCATGAGGCGGTGCCGCATCACCATCACGTGCTGACCGCGGCCTCGGGCGGCTGGTGGAGTGGGGTCAAGGATGCCCGCGGTATTCCCGCGGCCGATGCGGAGGACGGCAGCCCAAACGGCTACCACATGCTCTCGGTCGACGGCGCGACATACGACACGCGCTTCGTTCCGGCCGCCGGCAAGCCCGGGGCGCAACTGCGCGCAAGCATCGAAAGGCCATCCGCCGGCACGCCGCGCACGGCCCTCCTCAGTGCCGCGGACCTTCAGCACAGCGAGCTCGTCGTCAATGTGTTCGACGGCGGGCCGGCGACGCGCGTTCGCTACAGCATTGCCGGTGTCACGAACGAGCCCCGCCCCCTGCAGCGCGTTGGCAGCCCCGACCCGCATGTGGCTCGCGTGTTCGCCGACCATCGCGAGCTGCAAAAGCCCTGGATGCGCGCGCTGTCGTCCTCGCACATCTGGAGGGCGCCGTTGCCGACCACCCTGCGGCCGGGCGCTTACTGCGCCTCGGTACAGGCGGAGAACGAATATGGCCGCCCGCTTCGCACGCACGTGCTGTTTGAGGTGACCGGGCCGGACCTGGGCACGTGAGGCGCATCGGCTTTGCCGCGTCGAGCCCAGCGGGCACCGAGCCGCACGGCATCAGGACGCAAACACGAGAGGCGCAGCAATGACCGTGACGGTTTGGGTGCTGATCGGCTTCTGCCTGATCGCCCTTGTTCTGCACGCTTCCAGCATCGGTGCGGTCTGGGCCCGCGGCCGGCGCCCCGCCCCCGTGGTTGGCCGGCACGGCCGCGGGCAGGTCGTCAGCGTCATTCGGCCGGTCTGCGGTCTGGAAGACCTCGAGCAAATGACCTTGGCGTCGAGCTTCCAGCTGACCTGGCCCGAGACGGAGCTGTGGTTTTGCGTGGCATCGGCGGCGGACCCGGCGGTAGCATTTCTTGAGCGGCTGATCGCTGCGCACGCGGGCTCAAATGCCCGCATCCTGATCGGGGACAATTGCGAGACCGCCAACCCCAAGCTCAACAACCTGATCAAGGGCTGGCAGGCGGCCCAGGGCGAGTGGATCATCCTGGCCGACAGCAATTTGCTGCTGCCGCCGGATTATGTCGAACGACTGTTGGCGCGCTTTACGCCGGACGCTGGCCTGGTGTGCGCACCACCGATCGCCTCTCAACCGCGAGGCTTCTGGGCAGAGGTCGAATGCGGCTTTCTCAATACCTATCAGGGCCGCTGGCAATACGCCGCCGATGCCCTTGGTTTTGGCTTCGCGCAGGGCAAATCGATGCTCTGGCGCCGCGCCGACCTCGATCGACTAGGTGGCATTGCCGCGCTCGGCAGCGAGCTGGCCGAGGATGCAGCGGCAACCAAGCTCGTGCGCGCGAGCGGGCGCAAGGTGCGCCTCGCGGGACCATCCTTTCAACAGCCCATTGGTGAGCGCTGCGCCACCCGCGTCATCAACCGCCAGACGCGCTGGGCGCAGCTGCGCCGTATGACGTTTCCCCGCTACTTCCTCCCCGAAATCCTGACTGGAAGCTTGCCGCCGGCGGTTGCCGCCACGCTTGCAGGGGAATTGCTCGGCGGCCCCGGCGTGATCATCGCCGTCGCATTCGTCAGCGTCTGGCTCGGGCTTGAAGCCTTGCTGGCCCGGGCGGCGGGCTGGCCGCTGAGTTGGCGATCGCCGTTCGCCTGGTTGCTGCGCGACGCGTTAATCCCGCTGATTTGGCTACGCGCCTTTACCGCCGGTGGCTACGAATGGCGCGGCAATAGAGTTTCCATTGCCGGCGCCGGCACGGCCGCCCTGAGCCCCGGCACGGCCTAGGACCGCGCACCGCCAGCGGCGAGCCCTCGACCGGTGGAGACCGCGAAGGCATCGCAAAATCCTGCCTCGATGTCACACGAGTGAAATGTGAAGCAGCGATGCTGCCGCGTGCATTGAGGTCGAGTCGCACCACGACATCCCCTGGGGCTTGCACAAAATCGCGAGAAACACGCGGTTGCCGATTGAGGGCGAGGCAGCAGATGAGAATTTTAATTGCAACCGATGCCTGGCGCCCGCAAATCAGCGGCGTGGTGCGGACCCTGGAATCTTTGGCTAGCGCCGTGCGCGGCCTGGGCTCGACGCTCGATTTTCTCACGCCGGACGGCTTCCGTTCGCTGCCGTTGCCGACCTACCCGGGGCTGCGTTGCGCCTTGCCGGGACCGGGTGAAATCGCAAGGCGCATCGAACGCGTTCGACCCGATGCAATTCACGTTGCCACCGAGGGGCCGATCGGCTTCTTCGTGCGGCGCTACTGCCGTCAGCGCGGCCTGCCGTTCACGACCAGCTTCACGACGCGTTTCCCCGAGTACATCGCCGCGCGTATACCGTTCCCCGTGGCCTGGAGCTACGCCGCGCTGCGGCGCTTTCACGCCCCGGCCGTTGCCACCATGGTCTCGACGCCGACGCTGGCGGCGGAGTTGACCACGCGCGGCTTTCAACGACTGCGGATGTGGAGCCGTGGCGTCGACAATGAGCTGTTTCATCCGGGTCGAAAGGCCCAACTGGACCTGCCGCGGCCGATCTTCATGAGCGTCGGCCGCATCGCGCCGGAAAAAAACCTGGAGGCGTTCCTTGCCCTGCCGCTGCCCGGCAGCAAGGTCGTGATCGGCGAGGGGCCGCAGGAAGCGGACTTGCGCGCGCGCTTCCCGCAAGCGCATTTTCTCGGCAGCATGGGCGGAGAGCGGCTCGCCGCCCACATGGCGGCGGCCGACGTATTCGTATTTCCGAGCAAGACGGACACCTTTGGTATCGTGCAACTCGAAGCCTTGTCCTGCGGCGTGCCGGTCGCCGCCTACCCCGTCACCGGTCCCCTGGACGTCATCGGCGACAGCCCGGTCGGAATACTCGATGACAATCTGGAGCGGGCCTGCCAGCGCGCTCTGGCATTGCCGCGTGCGGCGTGCCGCGCGCACGCGCTGCGATTTTCTTGGGCTGCGAGCGCGGCCCAGTTCCTGAGCCACGTGAGCCCAATCCCGGTCGGCGCCTTCGAACCGGTGGCCCACCCGCAAGCCAGCTGGGAAGGCAAGGCGCTCGGCTCGCTCAAATCCGACGTCCGATGGTCGTAGCTCATCAACTTGGCATTTCCGGGCGGCCGCGACGCGGCAGGCTGGCAGCGCCAGCGTCGGGGCCAATTTTTTGCAAGCTGGCTTCGTGGAGGCTAAGGACATGCAGGTAACGACGGGATCGGAGCATCTGAGCCGCGATACGGTCATCAAGACCTACGCGCGCTGGGCGCCCATCTATGACAAGGTGTTCGGATCGGTCTTCGAGGAGGCGCGCCGGGCCGCGGTCGCAGCCTGCGAACAGATCGGCGGTCGTGTCCTGGAGGTCGGCGTCGGCACCGGCATTTCGCTGCCTTACTACTCGTCGAACTGCCGCGTCACCGGCATCGACATCTCCGAAGAGATGCTGGAGGTGGCGCGCCAGCGCGTGGCCGAGGACCGCTTGCAGCACGTCGAGCGTCTAGAGCTGATGGATGCGGAGCACCTCGACTTTCCCGACGCATCCTTCGACGTCGTCGTGGCACAATACGTCGTCAACACGGTGCCCAATCCCGAAGCCGCGCTCGACGAGTTCTTGCGCGTGCTGCGACCCGGCGGTGAGCTCATAATCGTCAATCGGGTCGGCGCGGAAAAGGGGCCACGGCGCGCCTTTGAAGTTCTGTTTCAGCCGTTCGCGCAACGGCTGGGTTGGCGCTCAAAGTTCGAGTGGGAGCGCTTTGAAAACTGGGCCGAGCACACGGTCTCCGCCTACCTGGTCGAACGCCGGCCGGTACCGCCGCTCGGACATTTTTCCCTCATCCGCTTCGGCAAAAGCACGGCGGTGTTGCGCTCTGGTGCAGAACGGCTTGGTCGGAGTTTCCAGAAATCGGCAAATACCAATGAGGATCGAAAGATGCAGACCTTCTTCAAGGAACTCGCGATGCAGCGTTGGGACGACCATCGCTACTATCATCACAGCCGCATCAATCAGAGCCTGCATCTCGTGAGCGCGATCAGCTTTCTTGTTGGCTATGGCTTGCTCCTCATCGATCCGCCAATGGCGGCCCTCCTCGCCTGGTTAATCGGCATGACCACGCGGCAGGCCGGCCACTTCTTTTTCGAGCCGAAGGGCTACGACCACGTCAACGCGGCGACGCACGAATACAAGGAGGATGTCAAGGTTGGCTACAACCTGCGGCGCAAGGTGGTTCTGATGGGGATTTGGGCGTTGTTTCCGGCTCTGCTCCTGCTCGAGCCCGCCCTGTTCGGTCTCCTCACGCCCCACAGCGACTGGACCGGCTTTGCGCGCAATCTTGGCATGATCTGGTTGGGGCTCGGCGTCATCGGTGTGCTGTTCCGGATGGCCCAGCTGTTCGTCATCAAGGACATGCAGGCGGGCCTGGTTTGGGTCACGAAGATCCTGACCGACCCGTTCCACGACGTTAAGCTCTATTACAAGTCGCCGCTGTTCTTGCTGCGCGGCGAGCTGATCGATCCGACCATTGCCTCGGAACGCGCGCCTTGAGGCAAGGCGGGCACCGCTTATCGGCCGTGTACCGTGCGCGCGCCGAACATGCCTGCGAAGCGATGCTGCAGCATTTCGCGCAGGATTTGCCGCTTGATGTTGGGGCGCGGCGCAAGGCCGCGCTGCCCCTGCCACCACCAGCCGTCGGCGCGCATGGCCTCGGCGGCGGCAACGAACTTCTCGGCGACGGCAGCAAAGTCGCTATCGGAATAGTTCAGACTGAAGACCAGGCGTCCGGTGCCCACCCAACTCAGCGCCAGGCCCTGGCTGCGCAGGTAGTATTGCAACATCCAGTGGTATCGGCTGGGCTGCGTGTAATAGACCGTCCAGATGCTCGACAGGTTGGCGACGCGCACGGGCAGGTCGTTGTCCGCCAGCCGACGATTGAGCGCGCCGGCACGCCCGTTCCAGGTTGGCTCGAGATCGGCATAAAGGGCCTTAACCTGCGGGGTGTCGAGCTGTTCGAGGAACTCGCACATGGCGCCCATGACGTAAGGATGCGAGTTGAAAGTCCCGCGCGCGAAGCAGATGTCGGCGGGGCGGTCGCTGCGAAAGCGCCGCATCAGGTCGCCGCGGCCACACACCGCGCCGACCGGAAGCCCGCCGCCCAGGGTCTTGCCGTAGGTGACGATGTCGGCCTTGACCCCGAAATATTCCTGGGCGCCGCCGGGCGCCAGGCGAAAGCCGACGAACACCTCGTCAAAGATCAAAACGATGCGGCGCTGCCTGCAGACTTCGCGCAGGGCGCCGAGCCACTGGGCGTAGGTGGCCGCCTCGAAGCCGGCGCGGCGGCCGCCGTCGACCAAAGCAGAATCGGCGGGCGCCGAGGCGTTCGGATGCAAGGCCTGCAGCGGGTTGACCAGCACGCAAGCGATGTCGCGGCGCGTGCGCAGCACCTTGAGAGACGCCTCGGACATATCGGCCAACGTGAAACTGTCGGTGACCGGCGCGGGATTGCCGATACCCGGCTGCACATCGCCCCACCAGCCATGATAGGCGCCGCAGAAGCGCACCACCTTGCGCCGCCCGGTATGGTAGCGTGCAAGCCGCACCGCCTGCATCACCGCCTCGGTCCCGGACATGTGAAAGGAGACTTCGTCGAGGCCGGAGATTTCGCGCAGCCGCCGAGCATTGTAGGCAATCACCGGGTGGTAGGCGCCGAGGACCGGGCCGAGCTCGGCCACGCGGGCTGCGCCGCGCTCGATACACTGCTTATAGAAATCGTAACCGAACAGGTTGACGCCGTAGGAGCCGGCGAGATCGTAGAAGCGGTTACCATCGACATCGGTGAGCTCGACGCCGCTGGAGGATTTGAGCAGAGGACTGCCGCCCAGTTGCTCCCTCACCCGCCGGCTATACTGGTAGGGTACGCGGTAAGCCTCGGTGAACTGCAGATCCGAGAGCGTCCCCCGGATGCTGGCATTGAGGGCAATGGTGCGGGCAAACCGGTCCTGGTAGTGGCGCGCCAGTGCCTCGAAGCCGGATTGGCGTCGGGCGGCAACCTCGCCGGGCGCGCCGTCGGAGCTGAAAAAGCTCGCGGCATCGAATTCATAGAACGGGATCAGACCGGCGATCCGTTTCGCCCAGCGCGGATGACCGGCGAGCGAAGCATGCTTGGCCCGGGAGAGTTGCAGCCGCCGGCCGGCCTTGGCCAGCGTTCCGGCAGCAACCACTCCGCCGAGACCGGCGACGAGGAAAGCGAGGGTTTGCGAATCCATGGCGCAACAGGATGCTGAGGAACACTACAGGACTATGACAATACGTGCCGTCATCAATGGTTTGGCCGAAAACGAACGACTTAATTTTGTTCTCACCAATCGCATTCCGCGCCGCGCCCTCACACGCTTTATGGGTTGGTTCAGCAAGCTCGAGCAGCCCCTGATCCGTGACGGTTCGCTGGCCCTCTTTAAGCTATTTTGCGCGCCGGACCTCGCCGAAGCGAAAAAACTCAAGTTTCGCAGCCTGCACGATTGTTTCGTCCGCGAACTCAGGGAGGGCGCGCGCACCATCGACCGGACGGCAGGCGTGCTGGTGAGCCCGTGCGACGGCATCATCGGTGCCAGCGGCAGCGTTCGCGACGACACGCTGCTGCAGGTGAAGGGGTCGCCCTATGCACTCGACGAGCTTGTGCGCGCCCCCGAGCTGGTGGCCCACTATCGTCATGGCACCTATGTCACGTTGCGGCTGACCGCCGGCATGTATCATCGCTTTCATGCGCCCTACGACGGCCGGGCGGAGCGGGTCGTGCATATCCCCGGCGAGGCCTGGAACGTCAATCCAGCGGCCCTCAAGCGCATTGACCGGCTCTACTGCAGAAACGAACGTGCCGTGCTCAGCCTCAAACTCGACTGCGACGAGCGGCCGGTGACGCTGGTTGCCGTGGCGGCGGTGCTGGTGGCCGGTATCCGGCTGCGTTTTCTTGACCTGCCGCGGCAGCGCAGCCGTGATCGTCCAACGGTGGTGCCCTCTAGCGCGCGCTTTCAAAAAGGCGATGAGTTGGGCTGGTTCGAGCACGGCTCAACCATTCTGGTCCTTGCCCCACCCGGCTATCGGCTCTGTGACAAGATCACCGATGGCGGCCTGATCAAGATGGGACAACCTCTGTTGCTGTGTCCCGAGTGAGCGGCCCAACGGGCGCGGCGTATTCGGCATAGGCGTCGGGAAAATCGGCGATGCTGGGCGAGGCAAGCCCGGCAATCGTGACCAAGCTGGAAAAATGACCGCCATCCGGCTTGAGCACATGCTCGAGATAGCCGGGTTCCGTCAAGGGCCCGCTCCGCCGACGGCGGCAAGGAACGAGGAGGCACCCCTTGCGCGCAGCGACAATCCGCGCGACCGTGCGTCGAGGGGATGCTCGGGGACGATGGCCCAAGGTTGCGGTCGATCCGGCCAGCTTGCGGAGGGAAGCATGTTGACACGCGGCGTGACGGTTTGCGCGCTACTCCTGGCGCTGTTGCAAGTCTCAAAGCCGGTGCGCGTTGAAGCACAGCAGGCCCCAGCCGGCGTGCCGGGCGTGGTCACGGGCGGCAGCTCCTCCACCTCGATCGGTGGCCAAGCCGCCGCGCGCAAGGGCGACGCCACGGATGCGGGCGGCGCCATCATCGAAGGCTCCAAGGACGTGTTCATCGACGGCAAGCCGGCCGCGGTGCTGGGCGACAAGACCAACTGCGGCGGCATCACCATCGGTGGGGCGGGCAACGTCTTCATCAACGGTAAGCCGGCGGCCCGGGCCGGCGACCTCACCACGGGATGTGCGGGCAAATAGCCAAAAGCTGGGGCAGCGTCGGGGGATTGCTATGGGGCTCGTGTCAGCTTGGCGCTGCTGGCGCTTCATCGCCGCGTCGCTGGTGAGCTTGGCGTTGCTCGGGCCGGCCGCCGCCCAACAGCCCTCCAAGGAGTTGAGCAACCTGCGCGAGACGGCGAGCGACCTTTATAAAAGCGGCGACTTTGCTCAATCGCTGCGCTTTTATGAGCGCGCCACCCCGCTCGTGGTTCGCGAGTTTGGTGCCGAGCACGAACAGATGGCGATCCACTATCACTCGCTCGGCCTGGTGGCCGAGGCGGCCGGCAATCTGGCGGCCGCCGAGGGCTACTACCGCGCCGCCATCCCGATCCGCGAGAAGGTTTATGGTCCCGACAGCGCCGGCACCGCCATGGCGCTCGATCAGCTGGCCGCCCTCTACCTCAAGATGGGGCGGCCCGATGCCGCCGACCCGCTCGTCAAGCGGGCGTCCCAGATCCGACAGGACATCGGTGCGCTGCTGGGGCCGAACCACGCCTTTTTCGCCGCAGACCATGCCAACCGCGGCGATCTCGGGCTGGCACGCAGGGACTGGCCGGCCGCGCTTGCCGCCTATCGCGAGGCCATCCGGCTGCTGACGGCACAGGACACCTCGCAAACGGTAGCACAAGCCGTGGTGCAGGAGGAGATCAAGCGCCACCGCGAGACCTTCATCGGCCTTTGCCGCGCCGCCTGGCAAATGCGCTCGACGCCGGGCGCCAATGTCTCCCTCCTGTTCGAGGAAAGCTTCGCCACCGCGCAGCTCGCATGGGCGACCTCGGCAGCCTCGGCGTTGGCGAAAATGAGCGCCCGTCTCGGTACCGGCAGCACCCCGCTCGGCCAGCGCATTCGGCGCGTGCAGGACGTTTCCGACCGCGTCTTGCGCCTCAGCGGCGAGGACAGTGCACTCTTGACCAACTGGAGCGCAGTGCAGCGCCAGGATGCGCGCTATAGCGCCGTGCAAGAGGAGTTCCGCGCCGCAAGTTTGGCCCGCGGCAAGGCGACGGCACCGACCGTCAAGCGGCAAACGGAGCTGGTGCAGCGGCTTACCGGCTTGATGCAGCAATGCCCGCCCGGACAGAAAAAAGCCGGCTGCGAGGGGAGCGAGGCCGAAATCAAGACGATCGGCCAGCAACTCGCGGAGCTGTCCAAGGTCGCCGCCAGCGGCTCGGATGAAATTATGGCCATCCACCGACGGCTGGAGGCGGCGGAGAAGGCGCTGCCCGGCTACGCGGAGTTTTCCAGCCGGCGGGCCAACCTGCGCGGCGAGCTCGACAAGAGCGAAGACGAGGTCCGCCAGGCGCGCATCGAGATCGTCAAATCATTCCCGCAGTATGCGGCCCTCACCGATCCCAAGCCGCTGGCGGTAGCCGACGTGCGGGCGCTGCTTAAGGAGGACGAGGCGCTGATTGCGATGCTGGTCGGCGCCACGAAGAGCTTCGTGTGGGCGCTAACGCGCGAGCGCGCCACCTGGTCGGAAATCGAGGTCGGCAGCAAGGAACTGGCCGAGCACGTCACGGCACTGCGGGCCGGCCTCGATCCGCTGGCGCAGCAGGATGCGGAGGGCGCCGCGGCACTGCGCGCGGGGGTCGTGCAGGGTTTCGATCTTGACCGGGCGCACGCGCTCTACCGGCTCCTGCTCGGCCCCGTGGCCGAGGTCATCAATGGCAAGCGGCATCTCATTGTCGTGCCGACCGGGCCGCTGACGAGCCTGCCCTTGCAGGTCCTGGTGAAGGCGGCGCCCGCGCCGGCCGCGACCCCACAGGAGACACTGCGACGCGCCGCTTGGCTGATCAAAAGTCACGCGCTGAGCGTGTTGCCGTCGGTGCAGTCGCTGAGCGCGCTGCGGCGGCTGGCGCCCGCGGGCTCGGCGGTCAAGCCGTTCTTCGGCGTGGGCGATCCAATTCTGCGCGGGCCGATCGAGAGGCAGCAACGCAGCGCCCAGCTGAAGCTCGCACAGCCGTCGCGCTTTTATCGCAACGGTCTGGCCGATACCCGCGCCGTGCGCGAACTGCCGCCGCTGCCCGACACGGCCGACGAATTGCGCACGATCGCCAAGGTGCTCGGCGCCCCCGCCGATGCCGTCAACCTGCGCGAGGCCGCCTCGGAAAAGCGCGTCAAGGCGGCGCCTTTGCGCGAATATCATATCATCCATTTCGCCACCCACGGCCTCGTGGCGGGCGATCTTTCCGGTCTCAGCGAACCCGCCCTGGTGCTGACGCCGCCCGAGGTTGCAACCGAGGTCGACGACGGCCTCCTCACCGCATCGGAAATCGCTGCCCTTGAGCTCGACGCGGACTGGGTAGTGCTCTCCGCCTGCAACACGGCCGCTGGCACCAGCGAGGGCGCCGAGGCGCTGTCCGGCCTGGCCCGCGCCTTCTTCTACGCCGGCGCGCGGGCGCTCTTGGTTTCGCACTGGTCGGTGTTTTCGACGGCCGCGACGCAGCTCACGACCAAGACCTTCGCCACGCTCGCGGCCGAGCCCGGCCTCGGTCGAGCCGAGGCCTTCCGCCGCTCGATGCTGGCGCTGATCGAGGAAGGACAGGGCCCATCCTATTGGGCGCCGTTCGTTATCGTCGGCGAGGCGGGGGCAGCGGTCCGCTGATCCCAGGCGCGGCTTTGCTTCACCCGCCCGGTGTCTTGCCCAGCATCGGGTTGGAAGCCGTGGCAACGGCGATCGCCCCGTGCCTGCCTTGGCTGCGCCGCTGCCACCAGTCGATGGCGGTGCCGAGAATCCCCTTCGGCATGTAGATGATGAATAAGATCAGCAGCAGGCCATAGATGGCTTGATCGAGGGCCAGGGCCGAATTGCCGAGCAGGCCACGCAGCGTGGCCGAGCCTTGGATAACGACGCGCAGGCCTTCCGCCAGCAATTGGGTGAAGACGGCGCCGACGGTCGGGCCAAGCATGACGTAGAGCCCGCCGGCGATGACGGCAAACACGATGTTGAGGGAGACGCCGAGGCCGGCGATCGTGTCGGGCCCGATATACATTTGATACTGGGCAAAGAAGGCGCCACCCAGCGCGCAGATGGCCGAGGACAGCGCCGTGATCTTGAGCTTTTCGCGGCTGACGTTGATGCCGACGGAGGCGGCGGCATCTTCATCTTGGCTGGCGGCATCGAGCGCGTAGCGATCCATGCTGCGGTCGACGCGCATCCAAACGTAAAGCCCAAATAGCCACAAGGCGAAAGCGATGTAGTAGGCGAGCACCCGGTCGGGCTCAAATTGCAGGGCATAGAGGGAAACGCCGCTGCCGTATCGTCGCGGCTGCGTGCCAAGCGAGCCGCCGGTGTAGTCACGCAGGCCGACGATGCAAAGGCGGACAAACTCGGTCAGGGCCAGCGTCAACAGCGCAAAATAATGACCGGTGATGCGCAGGCGAAAGCACGGGTAGCCGACCAGAACGGCAATCACGGTAGCCAGCAAAACGCCCACCGGCATGCCGATCCAGGGCGTGAGGCCGGCATAGTTCCACAGCAACACCGTCGCGTAGGCACCGATGCCGGTAAAAGCGCCGTGGCCGAGCGAGGTGAGGCCGAACCGACCCATCAGCGACCAACCCGTATAGATGAACGACCACAGCAGGATTTGGATCAGCAGATGCAGGTAATATTTCTCCGAGGCCGGAAATAACCCACGCACGGCCAGCGGCAGCGCGGCAACCGCGACGATGCCGATGAGGACAGCAGGCGTTGGGCGCAAGGTTGTCATGATTTCGTCCCGAACAAGCCCTGCGGGCGAATGAAGATCGCCACCATGAAGAACAGGAAGGCGACCGCGTACCCCCATTCCGTATGGAAGCAGCTCGAGCCCACGGCGATGAACTGGCTGATAATGAAGGCGGCGATGAAGCCGCCGATCATATTGCCGAGGCCACCCAGCACGCAGATCATGAAGATCAGCGGTCCGAACTGCAGGCCGATCTGCGGGTAGATATCGTACTGCAGCACCATCAGCGCGGCGGCAAGGCCGGCTAGGCCGCCGCCGATCGCCGAGGTGATGAGATAGAGCCTGCGGCTGTCCACCCCCATCAGGGCGATCACCTGGCGGTCCTGGGCGATGGCGCGGATGGCCGTGCCCAGATAGGTGCGCTTGAGAAACAGCCAGAGTGCCAGCGCCCCGCCCAGGGCAACGACGAAGGCCGAGATGCGCGCCCAGGAAAAACTCATGTCGGCGACATTGAGCGATCCGAGGCGAATGCCCAGCGTCTTGAATTCGATGCCAAAGGCCATGGTGGCGGCGGCCTGCAGCAAGAACAGCACGCCGCCGGTGACCAAAAGCTGGTTGATCGGCGGCGTTTCGAGCACCGGTCGGATCACCAGAAAGTGCAGGATCGCGCCCGCCAGCGCCACCAGCATGATGCCGAACAGCGCCGCCAGCAAAAATGGTGCACCGCTCTTGTGCGCGTAGTTGATGCCATACATGCCAACCATGACCAGCTCGGCATAACAAATCCACACCACGTCGATGACGCCGAAGATCAGGTTCAATCCGAGTGCAAGCAAAGCCAACAGGCCGGCCAGCAGAACGCCGTTGAGAATCGCCTCGGCGAAAAAGATGTCGAGCTGGCAATCCATGTTTAACCGCTCCAAGTTGCCGCCGCGGGCTGCGCCCGGCGAACGGCAGGATAGGCGTGGCGCGCGCGCCTCAGATTCCCATGTAGGCCGCGCGGATCTCGTCGCTGGCCGCCAGCTCGCCGGCGGCCCCTTGCGCCTTGACGCGACCAACCTCGAGCAGATATGCGCGATCGACCACCTTCAGCACTTGTCGGACGTTCTGCTCCACGATCAGGACGGTGTAGCCCTCGCCGCGAATGCGCCCCACCAGGTCGAACACTTGCCTGACCACGACCGGCGCCAGACCCATGGACGGTTCGTCAAGC
>DASTMQ010000314.1:0-4864 GCA_035714005.1 Hyphomicrobiaceae bacterium | reverse complement strand
TCTGGCGACAGGCATCGACGATCTTGTCGATCGATAGGTACGACTGGGCGGCGGGGGGAGGGCCGATCGCCACGGCCTCATCGGCCAACCGCACGTGCAGGCCGTCTCGATCGGCATCCGAGTAGACTGCTACCGTCTTGATGCCGAGCTTGCGCGCGGTTTTGATGATCCGGCAGGCAATTTCGCCGCGATTGGCAATCAGTATCTTCTGGAACATGTACGGCTACCATCCCGGCGACAGCAAAGGCGGCACTCCCTCTCGGGGCCGATGATAGGGGCAAAGGGCGGCCGCACGATAGGGGATGTCGAGCCGCAGCTTTTCGCCGACCGGGCGCCGTCACCGCGCGCGCCAACAGGGCGCCTTTTTTAAGCCGCCGCCGCTGTTCGGCGCCGCCGTCTTGGTCTCAGGCCGCCGCCGTCGCCGCCCGCAGCAGGATATCGCCGATCAGCGGATCGATTGCCGGGCTTTCCGCCTTGAGGAACATGAGTAACGCCCGCTCGTTGGCCGTCAGTTTACCATCCCGGCCAATGCGGAGGGCGAGCCAGCTGACCTCGGTCGGCGTCATGGTCTCACGCGTAATGATTTCGATTTTTTGTTGTGTCAAACGGGCGATCGCCTGCTCCTCCACGCTCTGCTGACGGTAACCGCCGAACAGGTTCTTGCGACCCCCGCTCATGCCGGCGAGCACCTCGTCGATGCTGAGCTCACCACGCCGCTCCAGCCAGGCATCACGGGCTAATGCCACCCCGCGCGGCGGGGCGGCATAGCCGGACGCGCCAAGCACGCAGTTGGCGATGGCCTTGACGAACAAATCGCTCCAGCTCGGGTGATTGTCGGCCGCCGCCGTGGCCGCGTCGATGTCGAACAGCACCTCGGCTTCCGCCTGCGTCACGGCGATGTTGCCGTCGCCACCGAAGCTGTAGAGGACGCGGCGCAACAGATCGACGTCGGCTTCGCCGACGCTGGGCCTCCCGTGGGCCTTGCCGGCGCGCAGCGGCCCGGCGTTGTCGACAATCGCATCCCGCACCTGGTCGAGTGCGAACCGCACCAGGCTCTGCGGCACCCAGCGCGCCTTGTCGAGCACGTTGAGCAACAGATCGAGCTCGGTCTTGCTGCCAATTTGCCCATCCTTGGCGAGCCGGCGGATCAGCCAGTCGGCGTTCTCGGCTGTCAGATAGCCCTGCGGCTCGGCCTGGTCGACGATGTAGTCGGTGAGGGTCTCGATGAAGCAGTCGGCCCAGGCGGGATCCTGAATCGGGCAGGCGTCATTGAGGGCCAGGATGGTTTCGGCTTCCTCGGCGCTGATCGAGCCGTCCTCGTAGTAGCTGCGGCGCAGCTTCAAGACGTCTGCATCTTTGATGCTACCCCGCGCCTTGATTTCCGGAACCGAAACCGCGCTCAGTACGCCCATGGCAAACCCCCAACTGATAGCCGGCGGCAGGCTAAGGCCTGAGGGTTACCATCCCGCTAACGACCGCTCCTTTTTGCACGCCTGCAGCCGCTGCCGCCGTGCCGAGGCTAGCGGCCGCCGTCGGAGGCGGCCGCCAGACCAAGACAACTTAAGCCCTAGGCATCAGTTGTGCTGCAAGCGGTAGAGGAGAGCGTTGTGGCGTGACTGGGCCATAGCGATCTTGGCGCGCTCCCACGCCGTCACGTGACCGTCGGCGCGGGCCTTGGCCTTGATCACACTGAGCTGCCGCTGGCTACGGGCGATCGCGGCATGTTCGGCTGGGGTGATTTTGCCGTAGCCATGTCGGTTGAAAGCGGCCTCGGCCGGGGTGGCGAGCAGCAAACCCGACAGCAGGGCGCCGGTCAAAGCACTGAGAACTAGGCGGCTCATGACGTCAACTCCTTCTCATGATCATCCCACGTCTGAGGCTACCGGTTGGGGCTCGGCAGCGGTGGGCTTACAGGGCAGAAAAACGCTGCGATTGCCGCAGATCCGTTCGTTAAAAATGCGCAAACGAAGCCCGGTCGTCCGCGCCTCGTTGAGATGAATGGACGTTCAGCTCCCGGACCGCGCCCCGCGCCTTGGCAAGGGCGCGCCCGTTGGCGCCAGCCGGTCGCTCATTGTTTGCCGGCTGCGCCCCGTTGCCGAGGAGCGCGTGCCCGGAGCCTTGCCCGTCTCAGAGCGGAATATTGTCGTGCTTCTTCCAAGGATTCTCGACGGTCTTGTTGCGCAGCATGTTGAGCGCGCGGCAGATGCGCCGTCGCGTCGAGCGCGGCAGGATCACTTCGTCAATATAGCCGCGTTCTGCCGCCGTGAACGGATTGGCGAAGCGGTCCTGGTACTCCTTGATGCGCTGGGCGATCTTGTCGGCATCACCGAGCTCGGCGCGATAGAGGATCTCCACGGCCCCCTTTGGTCCCATCACGGCGATCTCTGCCGACGGCCAGGCATAGTTGACATCACCGCGGATGTGCTTGGAGCTCATGACGTCATAGGCTCCGCCGTAGGCCTTGCGCGTGATCACGGTCACCTTGGGCACCGTTGCTTCGGAAAAGGCGAACAGCAGCTTGGCACCGTGTTTGATCAGACCTCCGTACTCCTGCGCCGTGCCGGGCAGAAAGCCCGGCACGTCGACGAACGTCAGGATCGGGATCTCGAAACAATCGCAAAAGCGCACGAAGCGGGCGGCCTTACGCGAAGCATCCGAATCCAGCACGCCCGCCAGCACCAGGGGCTGGTTCGCGATAATACCGACGGTGCGCCCTTCCATGCGGGCAAACCCGGTGACGATGTTGCGGGCGTAGGCGTCCTGGATTTCGAAGAAATCGCCCTCATCGACGATCTTAACGACCAGCTCCTTGATGTCGTAGGGCTTATTGGGATTATCGGGGATCAAGGTATCGAGCGAGGCTTCGATGCGATCGGGGCTGTCTTTGGTCGGCAGCACCGGCACGCCCGAGCGGTTGTTGGCGGGAAGAAAATCCATCAGCCGACGCATCTGCAGCAGGGTCTCGACGTCGTTGTCGTAGGCTCGGTCGGCAATCGAGGACTTGGTGGTGTGGATCTTGGCGCCGCCCAATTCCTCCGCCGTTACCGTTTCGTTGGTCACGGTCTTCACCACGTCAGGCCCGGTCACGAACATGTAGCTCGTGTCCTTGACCATGAAGATGAAGTCGGTCATGGCCGGAGAATAAACGTCGCCGCCGGCGCACGGCCCCATGATGACGGAGATCTGGGGGATGACGCCCGAAGCAAGCACGTTGCGCAAGAACACCTCACCATAGCCGCCGAGCGCGGCCACGCCCTCCTGAATGCGCGCCCCGCCGGCGTCGAACAGGCCAATGATGGGCGCCCGGTTCTGCAGGGCCATGTCCTGAATCTTGGTGATCTTCCTGGCGTGGGCCTCTGACAGGGAGCCGCCGAAGACGGTAAAGTCCTTGGCGAACACATAGACCACGCGACCATTGATGGTGCCCCAGCCCGTGACCACGCCATCGCCGGGGATCTTGATCTTCTCCATGCCAAAGTCGGCGCAGCGGTGCTCAACATACATGTCGAACTCTTCGAAGGAGTTTTCATCCATGAGCAGTTCGATGCGCTCGCGGGCGGTGAGCTTGCCGCGCTTGTGCTGCGCCTCGATCCGGGCGCGGCCGCCGCCGAGACGCGCCTCCGCCCGCCGGCGCTCCAGTTCGTCGAGAACGTCCTTCATGTCCGCGGCCCCGATATTGCAACGCACAAGTTGACCATGGGCATAGCATGGGCTGGCGGACCGGCAAACCGCCCGCGCGCTTGGGCTCCGTGCTCAAGCGTGCGCGGCCGCTTCGAGCAAGTCGCGCGCTTTAAGTTGCATGGCGATCCGATCGCGGCGGCGACCGCCGCCGCTGCTGGCGGCAGACCCGTCAACCTGCCTTAGGCTCGCCCGACAACGCGAACAAACGGCTGGCCGCCTGCATTTGCCACCATTGTCGGTCGCGACGAGCTTTGGCCAGGCTATCGAGGCCCCACTTCTCGGCCTGGAAATCCTCATCGATATGCGCCGCGGCCCAGGCATCGGCGCAGGCAAGGCGCCCCTTGGCATGCGCCACGCTCAGCACCGCGGAGCCCAACAGCGTCGTCATGGCATGGGCGGCCGTCAGGGCGAAGGCATCGAGCCGCTGCAACCATTGGGCCAGGGCCGCGCCGGCGGCCTCGGACTGGACCACGGGCACGATGCCGGTGGTGACGGTGAGCTTGATGCCGAGCACCGCTTGGCACCACTCGAGCAGTGGATCCCAGGCCTCGGCCTGACGCCGCACCAGTTCGCTGGGATCGGCGGCGCGATAGCAGACGAGATCGCTGCCAAGATATTTGACGATGTCCGCGGCCACCTCCCCCTGCCGGCCGACGACGCCGTCGATGGCGGAGTTGGTCAGGCGCGTCAGGGGCATGCTTTCCGGATCGATATGCTCGCGCTGCGCCTGCCATTCGGCGGCAATTGCCGCCGCCAGAGCCGGCGTGGGAACGACAAGGTGGCCTTTGGCGGGCGTGCGCACCGCTTTGCCATCGAGCAGGACACGGTAGCCTGCCGGCCGCCGCTGGCTTGGGGCAAGCGTGGCGTCGATGCCGGCGGTCGTCACGGTTTGATAAAATCGCCGCGGCAGCGCGGCCCGCTGGTCGGGGCTCTTGCCGCTCCCTTGCTCGCCGTTGGGCTGCCTCACGCCAGCGCCCCCATGGTTTCGGCGATGGCTGCGAGCAGCTCCTCGCTCGAGTTGACGACCCGCTCCGCCCCCGCTTGCAGGAGCAGCACCGGCGCGTGATAGCCCCAGCCGACGCCAACTCCGCGGACGCCAGCATTGAGCGCCATCTCGATATCGTAGGTGGTGTCGCCCACCATGGTGGTGCTTGCGGCATCGGCGCCGACTTCGGCCATGGCC
>DASTMQ010000313.1:0-9322 GCA_035714005.1 Hyphomicrobiaceae bacterium | reverse complement strand
CCTGCCGCCGGCCGTCATGGCGCGGGCGCTGCTCCTGCGCGGCATCGCCTATCGCCAGCAAAAAAAGCCGGCCCAGGCCATCGCCGATTTCACCAGCGCGCTCTGGCTCAAGGGCGGCCTCAGCGAAAGCGACCGAGCCGACGGCTTGCGCCAGCGCACCGCCGCCTATCAGGAGGCCGGCCTCGGCCAGTCGGGCGACATCGCCCCCGCCGGGGCCCTCGCCAAGGAGGCCCGACCCAGGGAGCGCAGCGCCAGCCCCGCGGCCGCCTGGAGCGATGGCACCACGACGTCGGCGCCGCCCGCGACGGCGACCGCACTCAACCAGGAGCAAAGCGCACCCGCCAGCGCGGGGGGCGGCTGGAATCTGTTCGGCAACCTGTTCGGCGGCTCTTCGGGCAGCGCCTTTGCCGGTCAGCCCGCGGCGGCCGCGCCGCCCGCCGACGCGGCCAGAATTTTGAATGCCGAGACCTCGACGGCCGAGCGCGCGCCGCCGCCGCGGCGGGCGCAAACGAGCGGTTGGGCGCGCCAAACCCAGGTCGAGGGCCAGGTCAAGGATGACAAGAGCCCGCGCGTCGAGACCGGCGCCATTGCCAGCAAAGAGGAGGCGCCGCGCCGGCAGGCCGCCCTGCCCGAGGCCGGCAAAAAGGGCGGACACCTTCGCATTCAGATTGCGGCGCTGCGCACCCAAGCGGAGGCCAAGGCGCTTGCGGCCAAGGTCATGCGCGAGCACGCCGCCACGCTGGCCGCGCACGAGCCCCAAATCGACCAGACGGTGATGGGCAACATGGGATCGTTCTACCGCGTGCTGATCGGGCCGTTCGCCAGCGCGCAGGAAACGCAGGGTGTCTGCGCCAAGCTCAAAGGCGCGGGGCTCGATTGCCTGGTGACGGCCCAATAGTCCCCGCCGCATTTGAAAAGATTATTCCATTCCAATAAACTAGGCTCTATTGGCGAGATCGCCTGAGAACCTTGGGGGCGCTCGCTGGCCTTGCCTCGGGGACGTCTCATGTGACAATGGGCCGGATAGCTGAGTCTGGCCGTTTCTGCTCTTCCGTCCAGCTCGTTTGTGGGCCGTCGCAATGCATGACCATCCGGCCTCGTCGGCGTCCCGTTCGGCGCCGGACGAGACACATGACCTGAAGGCGGAGCTTGCCAAGCTGGCGCAGGACGAGACGGCCGAGATCAAGGCCGGCTTGGCGAAGCTGGCGCTCGACCCCGCCCCGGCCGTGCACCAGCGCACCGGCGCGCGCTTGCGCAACTATTTTCTGACCGGCCTGGTCGTGGTCGGTCCCGTCACCATCACGCTCTACATCGCCTGGTATTTCATCAACATCATCGATGCCTGGGTGAAGCCCTACATTCCCAAGATCTACAACCCCGAATCCTACGTCCCCTTCCCGATCCCGGGCGTGGGTCTGGTGTTTGCCATCATCGGACTGACCATGATCGGCGCCCTCACCGCCAACTTGATCGGACGTTCACTGATCAGTGCCGGGGAGATGATGCTGGGTCGCACGCCGATTGTGCGCAATGTCTACCAAGGCCTGAAGCAGATCTTCGAATCCGTGGTCACCGCCTCCGCCCCCAACCAGAGCTTTCAAAAGGTTGCCCTGATGGAGTTCCCCTCCAAGGGCATCTGGTCGATCGTGTTCATCACCGGCGATGCGGCCGAACAGATCGCGGCCGAGGTGCCCGGGCAGGATCTGATCAGCGTCTTCATGCCGACGGGCATGTTGCCGCCGTCGGGCTTCGTTTGCTTCGTTCCGCGCAAGGATGTGATGCCGGTGAAAATGACGGTGGAAGACGCCGCCAAGATCATCATTTCGGCCGGCATGGTGAACCCGGAGACGCAGGCCAAGCTGCAGGATATGGCAACGCGGGCGCGCAACGGGCCCAAAGCGGCCTGAGTGGTCGCCCGCGGTTTTCTTAGGCGGCGCGGAACAGGCGCACCGCTTCATCGCACTCGAACAGATAGAGCAGCAGCTTGAGGGCCTGTCCGCGCGGCGAGGCGAGCGCGGGATCCTGGCTCAAGACAAGCCGCGCATCGTCGCGGGCCGCCGCCAACAGCTCGGGAAAATTCGCCACCTCCGCGACGCGAAATTCCGGCAGGCCGCTCTGCCGCGCGCCCATCAACTCGCCGCCGCCCCTGAGCTCCAGGTCCTTTTCGGCAATCTGGAAGCCGTCCTCGGTCGCCTCCATCATCTCCAGGCGCCGTCGCGCCGTCTCGCTCAGCGGTGGCTTGTGCAATAAAAGGCAGAAGCTCTCGCGCGTGCCGCGTCCGACCCGGCCGCGCAGCTGGTGCAGTTGGGCGAGCCCGAAGCGCTCGGCGTGCTCGATCACCATGATATTGGCGTTGGGCACGTCGACGCCGACCTCGATCACGGTGGTGGCGACCAGGATCTGGTGCCGGTTGCCGGCGAAAGCCGCCATGGTCGCGTCCTTGGCGCGGTCCGGCATGGCGCCGTGCAGCAGCCCCACCGCCCGCTCGCCGAAGATCTGCACAAGGTGGGCGTGGCGCTGCTCGGCGGCGGCCAGTTCCGATCGGTCGCTGCCTTCGATCAACGGGCACACCCAGTAGGCCTGCGCGCCATCCTTGATCTGCAGGCGCAGCCGCTCGAGCAAGCGCTCCATGGCCTCGACCGGGACCGTCTTGGTGACGATCGGCTTGCGTCCTTGCGGCTTTTCCGTCAGCCGCGAGACGTCGAGGTCGCCGTAGTGCGTCATCAGCAAGGTGCGCGGAATAGGCGTCGCCGTCATCACCAATACGTTGGCGCCGCCCTTGCCGCCCTTGGCCTGCAGCGCCAGGCGCTGATGCACGCCAAAACGGTGCTGCTCGTCGATCACGGCGAACGCCAGATCTTTGAAGGCCACATCCGCCTGGAACAGCGCGTGCGTGCCGATCAGGATGTCGATCTCGCCGCGGCGCAGGCGCTGCAGCAGCTCGGCGCGCGGGCTTCCCTTCTCGCGGCCGGTCAGCAAACCGAGGCGCAGCCCGGCCGCCGCGGCCAAGGGCTGGATGGTGTCGGCATGCTGACGCGCCAGCACCTCGGTTGGCGCCATCAAGGCGGCCTGCGCGCCCGCCTCGACCGCAATCGCCATCGCCAGCAGCGCCACCACGGTCTTGCCGGAACCCACATCGCCCTGTAGCAGCCGCAGCATGCGGAAGGGGGCGCGACAGTCCTCCGCGATCTCCTGCAACGCCCGTCGTTGCGCATTGGTGAGCGCGAAGGGCAGCGCCGCGACGATCCGGGCGCGGACCTTGCCGTCGCCTTCGACGCTGCGGCCGGGCTGGTTCTTCAGGCTTTGCCGGACCAGGGCCAGCGCCAGCTGGCCGGCCAGCAGTTCATCGTAGGCGAGCCGCTGCCAGGGCGCGGAGGCCGGGGAGACGTCGCCCGCCTCCTCGGGGCGGTGCAATAGCTGCAACGCCCGGCGAAATGCGGGCCAGCCGCGCTGCTTGAGCCAGGCCGGCTCCTGCCACTCCGGCAGCGGCGTGGCGCGATCGAGCGCCTGGCGGCAGACCTTGAGCAGGATCTTGCCCGATAGCCCCGCCGTTAAGGGGTAGACCGGCTCCAGCATCGGCAGATCGGCGCGCGCCTCGGGGGGAAGAATATAGTCGGGATGCACGATCTGCTTGCCGTCGTTGTAGCTTTCGATGCGACCGCTGACGTAGCGGATGCTGCCGACCGGCAGTTGCCGCTCGATGAATTTGCGTTCGGCGTGAAAGAACACCAGGTCGATGCGGCCACTGTCGTCCTCGCACGTCACCTTGTAGGGTGCCCGGGCGTTGCCCCGCGGTCCGGGCTTGTGCTTGAGCACACGCAATTCGAGGGTGGCGATGGTGCCCGGCACCGCCGCGCCAATCGTCGGCGTTGCGCGCCGGTCGATGACCCCGGTCGGGGTGTGCCACAACAGGTCGATGGCGCGCGGTTCCGCGCAGCCAGGCGGCAGGCGCAAGGCCTTCTTGAGCAACAGGGCCACGCGAGGCCCAACCCCGCTCAAGGTCTTGGCGGAAGCAAATAGGGAAATGAGCTCAAGGGGCCGCATCTGAGGTCAGGCAAAAGCTCCGCGACGAGATCGGCCAAGGGTCCGGCCAACGCCACTGATGCCAGGCTGGCGCGGGCTGCGATCGGGCACTATATGACAGCGCCGAAAGGCCTTGAAGGTGGCCGCGCCACCGGGGCCCCGTCAAGCGCTAGCGGGGAGTTATCCGAGCCGAACTTGGATGCCGATGACCGAGGATGTCGAAATGCGCCGCCGCCGCGCCGCCTATCGGGCCTGGCACCGCGGCACCAAGGAGATGGACTGGATGTTGGGCCGGTTCGCCGACAGCGCGCTCGGCTCCATGTCGCCCGAGACCTTGGCTGGTTTCGAGCGGCTGCTGGCCATGCCGGATCCGGACCTGCAGGAGCTCTTGCTCAATCCCGTGGCGGCGCCCGGGTCTGGGGCGTTGGCGCAACTAATCGCCCGCGTGCGGGCGTTTCATGGATTGGATTGAGACCTTGAGTAAGCCCGGCCAAAACCTTCCAGCGAGCGGCGAGGCCAGCCGTCGCGCGCACGCAGGCCACGAGCCCCGACGCGAAGTTATCACGGGCGTACCCGACGGCTTGACCGCGCTGCTATTGGCGCAACTGACGCAAGACAGGAGCGCCGGCGCGCCCGCCACCATCCTGCACGTTGCGCGCGATGATCGCCGCCTCGAGGCGCTCGCCGACGGGATCGCATTTTTTGCCCCCAAGCTGCGCGTGATCAAAATGCCGGCCTGGGACACCGTGCCCTACGATCGCATCGGACCCAACGCCGAGATCGTGGCGATCCGCATGGCCGCGCTGGCGCGCCTCAGCGCCGCCGCGCATAAGGGCCCGACGGTCCTGCTCACCACGGTCAACGCAATTTTGCAGCGGTTGCCGCCGCGGGATTTCATCCGGCGCTCGCTCAAGAACATCGCGCCCGGCCAGCGCCTCGACATGAAGGAGCTGATCGAGCGGCTCAACCTTGCCGGCTTCCAACGCACCGGCACGGTCATGGAGCCCGGCGAGTACGCCGTGCGTGGCGGCATCCTCGACCTTTATCCGCCCGGGCGCTCCAGTCCCGTGCGCCTCGATTTTTTCGGCGACACGCTTGAGCACATCAAGGCCTTCGACCCTGAAACCCAGCGCACCGGCAAGATCGTGCAGCGGCTCACCTTGATGCCGGTGAGCGAGGTGGCCTTTGGGCCGGCGGCGGAGAAGCTGTTTCGCCGCGGCTATGTGGCCCTGTTTGGTCCGGCGACCTCGCAGGATCAGCTCTACGAGGCCGTCAGCGCCGGCCAGCGCTATCCTGGCGTCGAACACTGGCTGCCGCTGTTCCACGATCGCCTCGAAACGCTCCTCGACTACGCGCCAGGCGCCCCGCTCAGCTTCGACCATCTGGCCGAGGAGGCGGTGGGCGAGCGTTTGGCGCTGATCGAGGACCACTACAAGGCCCGCGTCGAGGGCCTCGAGGCGCTCAAATTCGGGGCGCCTCCGTACAAGCCGGTGCCGCCGCAGCGGTTGTTTTTCACGCCGCAGGAGTGGCGCGAGGCCCTGGGTCGGCGTCTGGTGCGCCAGCTCTCCCCGTTCGAAGAGGTCGCCCGCCCGGGCGGCGGCGTGCGCTCGCTGGGCGGGCGCACCGGCCGCAACTTTGCCGCCGAGCGCGCGGCCGAGACCCTCAACCTGTTCGCCGTCGCCGCAAGCCACGTCGAGGCCCTGCAGCGGCAGGGCAAGCGCGTGATCCTCGCCGCCTTTACGCCCGGCGCCCGCGAGCGGCTGGCCGCGCTCATCGGCGATAATCGGCTGGTCACGACGCGCAAAGTCGAGAGTTACGCCGAGGCCGAGGCGCTGCCGCGCGAGGTTGCCGCGCTCGCCGTTCTGCCGATCGAGCAAGGTTTTGAAACCCCGCACCTTGCCGTCATTGGCGAACAGGACATTTTGGGCGACCGGCTGGTGCGACCGCGACGCAAGGCGCGTCGTGCCGCCGACGTCATCACCGAGGCGACCAGCCTCGGCATCGGCGATTTTGTCGTGCACGCCGAACACGGCATCGGCCGTTTCGACGGACTGACAACCATCACCGCCCTGGGGGCGCCGCATGATTGTCTGGAGATCGGCTACGCCGGCGGCGACAAGCTCTATCTGCCGGTGGAGAATATCGAGCTGTTGTCGCGCTACGGCGCCGCCGACGGTCTCGTGCAGCTCGATCGGCTGGGTGGCGTCGGCTGGCAGACGCGCAAGGCGCGTCTGAAACAGCGCTTGCGCGAAATCGCCGGCGAGCTCATCAAGATCGCGGCCATGCGCCAGCTGCGCCAGGCCCCGGCCATCGAACCGCCGCCGCGCGAGTTTGAGGAATTCGTGGCGCGCTTTCCTTACGATGAGACCGAAGACCAGGCGGCCAGCATCCGTAACGTGCTCGACGATTTGGCCGCCGGCAAACCGATGGACCGGCTGGTGTGCGGTGACGTCGGCTTCGGCAAGACCGAGGTGGCGTTACGGGCGGCCTTTACCGTCGCCCTTGCCGGTCTGCAGGTGGCGATAGTGGTCCCCACCACGTTGTTAGCGCGGCAGCACTACGCCACCTTCCAGCAACGCTTCAAGGGCCTGCCGGTGCGCGTCGCCCAGGCCTCGCGCCTGGTTGCCGGCAAGGAACTGGCGGCGGTGAAGGCGGGGCTGCGCGACGGCAGCATCGACATCGTGGTGGGCACGCATGCGCTGCTCGGCAAGAACATCGAGTTCAATCGTTTGGGGCTGGTGATTGTCGATGAGGAACAGCACTTCGGCGTTGCCCATAAGGAGCGCCTGAAGCAGATGCGCGAGGAAGTCCACGTGCTGACGCTGACGGCCACCCCCATTCCCAGAACCTTGCAACTGGCGCTCACCGGCGTGCGCGAACTCTCCCTCATTACCACCCCGCCGATCGACAGGTTGGCGGTCAGAACCTACATCTCGCCCTTCGATCCCGTGATCGTGCGCGAGGCCCTGCGCCGCGAGCGCTATCGCGGCGGCCAAAGTTTCTATGTCGTGCCGCGTATCGCCGACATCGAGGACGTCGCCGAATTTCTGGCCGAGCACACGCCGGAACTGAAGATTGCCCGCGCCCATGGGCAACTCGCGCCCAGCGAGCTCGAAGATGTGATGACGGCGTTCTACGACGGCAACTTCGATGTTTTGCTGTCGACGGCCATCGTCGAGTCGGGGCTCGACATTCCCAATGCCAACACGCTGATCGTGCATCGATCCGACATGTTCGGGCTGGCCCAGCTTTATCAGCTGCGCGGCCGCGTCGGCCGTTCCAAGGCACGAGCCTATGCCTATTTCACCATGCCCAACGGTGAAAAGCTGACCGCGGGCGCCGAAAAGCGGCTCAAGGTGCTGCAGTCGCTCGACACGCTGGGCGCGGGGTTCTCGCTTGCCTCGCACGATCTCGATATTCGCGGCGCCGGCAACCTGCTGGGCGAAGAGCAGTCGGGCCACATTCGCGAGGTCGGCTTCGAGCTCTACCAGTCGATGCTGGAGGAGGCCGTCGCCAGCCTGCGCGACGGCGGCGCCGGCGATGGCCGCGAACAGTGGAGCCCGCAAATTTCCCTGGGCACCGCGGTGCTGATCCCGGAGAGCTACGTCGCCGACCTGCAACTGAGACTGGGGCTTTATCGGCGCCTTTCGGTTTTGGAGCAGCGCAGCGAGATCGATGCCTTTGCCGCCGAGCTGGTCGATCGCTTCGGCGAGCTGCCCGAGGAGGTGAAACACCTGCTTGACGTGGTCGAGATCAAAGGCTTGGCGCGGCAGGCGGGGGTGGCCCAGATCGATGCCGGTCCAAAGGGCGCCGTGATCGCCTTTCGCCGCAACGAATTTGCCAACCCGGAGGGCTTGGTGGCCCACATGCAAAAGTCGCGCGGCGCGCTCAAGCTGCAGCCCGACCACCGTATGGTCTTCAAGGCCGATTGGGATCTGCCCGAACAGCGCCTCAAGGGTGTGCGGGCGCTGGCCCTGACCCTGGCCGAGATTGCCGGCGCGGCCCGCAAGGCGGCCTAAGCCGGTGAGCGCGACGGCACTCAGTCCCGGCCCGCCACCGCGCCTGAGCGCCCGCAGCGCCGAGGCCGAGACGTCCACGGCGGCGCCGGGGACGGCCGCCAGCAGGCGGCCAAAGGGCCTTTCGCCGCGCCGTGCCGGCGTGGTGACGACCGCGGCAGGGGGCCGCTTGCCTTGATGGCCTCGCTTCGCCGCCTTCGCCGCATCGTCGAGGCCGAGACGGCCTATTGGCGGTGGCAGCTTGAGACGCTGACGCGCCTTGAGGGGGATTGCGGCGTCATCGCCTGGCGCCAGCTCGACGCCGGCGCGATCGCGCTCAAGGCGTGCGGTCTACCTGGGCCGACCTACAACCGGGTGCTGGGGCTGCGCGGCGATCTCGGTGCCGAGCTCGAGCCGCTTTTGGCCTGGTACGCCGAGGCCGGCATCACGCCGCTGCTCGAGACGATCTCTCACTACACCGACCCCGCCTTGGCGGAGGCGCTGACGCGGCGCGGCTATTACCAATCGGGCTTCCAGGTCATGCTCGGCGCAGCTGCCGTCGTGCCCGAGCAAGAGCCTGCCGCCGGCACCGTCGAAGAGGTCGACAGCGCCGGGCAACTGGCGGTCTTCCTCGAGCTTCAGGGTTGGCCCGCCGCGGGCGTGGCGGCTCTCGAGGCCACCCTGGCGGGGCTGCGCGCTGCGGGCATATCGCTCTATTTGCGGCGCCACCACGGCCGGCCGGCGGCGGCCGCCGCCCTCGTTGTCCAAGACGGGATTGGCTACTGCGCGCCGGCGCTGGGCGCGACTGCGGCTCAGGGTGGGCTTGATGGCGCCCTGCTCGCCCGGCGCCTGGCCGCTGCCCGGGCGGCCGGCGCCGAATGGGTGTGCAGCGACGCGGAACTCTTGAGCGCGCGCCAGGCGAGCCTTATCCGCCTGGGCTTTGAGGCCGTCTTCATCCGCGCCCGGTGGACCTCGCTTTGAGCCGGTCATGCGACCCGCGCCGGCGGCGAGACCCAGACCCGGATCAAGACTTAACAGGGGGCAAAAAACAGAGCACTCAAAACCAGACACCGGGAAAGTGCAGGCGCGGGCGCATCTCGCCTGGGCCGAGGCCGGCCAGCGAAACCATCGGCTGTTCGGGGACGTCGAGCGGCGGCGGCAGCTGGACGCCCTCGAGCAGACGCAGGCGTTCGATGCGCTCAGCCGTCGGCGGGTGCGTGCGCAGCACGGAAGGGGCGGGAATGCGACGGCCCGGCACGGGCAGCATCATGTCCTCCCAGAGCGTGCCTTGGACGCGTTCGATG
>DASTMQ010000312.1:0-23472 GCA_035714005.1 Hyphomicrobiaceae bacterium | reverse complement strand
CTTTCCATCTCCAGCGCCTGCGCCACGCTCCAGGGGCAATTGACGTCGTTCATGATGGCGACGCCGGCGCCGACCGCCTCGCGCGCCGCCCGTACGGCGGCGACCGTGTGCTCGTGCAGCTTGATGTGGGCGAAGCCACGGGCGACCATCTCGGCACAGATCTTGCCCACCGTCGCCGGCGCGCCGTAGCGCATCAGGCTGGCGTAGGCACGCACGTCCTTGCGCCGTGCGCCCCCTAACAGGTCGCACAGCGGCAGGCCGGCGCGCTTGCCGGCAATGTCCCACAAGGCGATATCGATGCCCGAATGGGCGTAAACGACGGGACCGTTGCGGCCGAAGATGTGGAAGGCCTGCGCGGCCTCGCGATGGAGTGCTGCGATATCGGTTGCCTCCTTGCCGATGAACCAAGGGCCGACGTAGCTCTCGAGCGCGGCCTTGGTCGCCGGTATAATGGAGTGGCCGAACCCTTCGCCCCAGCCCGTGATGCCGCGATCGGTTTCCACCTCGATCAGCAGATGGTCCATGCTGGGAAAGCGCAGCCCGGCAAATTCCTGTTTGGGTGCCCCCATATCGAAGGGGATGCGCACATAGTGCGTGCGAATGGCGGTGATCTTCATGGCCTACTCCAGCCGGCGGGCGAGATTGTCCGCGCGCTTTCCCCCATGTTAGCCTCGGCCGACCAGGAAAAAGAAGAACTAAGGAGGACGTCCGTGACGTTGACGAGACTAGCATCGCTATTGTGCGCTTTTGTGCTGATCCCGCTCGGCGCCGCCACAGGGGCGGAGACCCCCAAGCGTGGCGGCATTCTCAATTTCGCCGTGGTGGCGGAGCCCCCGACCACCGATTGCCACGCCACGACGACCTTCGCCATGGTGCATCCGGTGGCACCGCAGTACTCCACGCTCCTGATGTTCACGGGCCCCCACGACAACATCAAGATCGAGGGTGACCTGGCGGAGTCCTGGGAGGTTTCCAAGGATGGGCTTACCTATACCTTCAAGCTGCGCAAGGGCGTGAAGTTCCACGACGGCTCCGACTTCACGGCGCAGGATATCAAGGCCACCTACGAGCGCATCGTCAACCCGGCGCCGGGCGTCGTCTCCTCGCGCAAGGCCCAGCATCAAGACATCAAAGAGATCGAAACGCCCGATCCTTACACGGTCGTCTTCAAGCTCGGCCAGGTGAACATGTCGATGCCATTGCACTTCGCCTCGCCCTTCAACTGCGTTTATAGCGCCAAAAAGCTCCGCGAGAACCCGCGCTATCCCGAGACCGAGGTGATGGGCACCGGCGCCTTCAAGTTCGTCGAATACCAGAAAGGCTCGCACTGGACGGCGACGCGCTTCGACCAGTATTTCCGCAAGGACCGCCCCTACCTCGACGGCTACAAGGCGATCTTCGTGCGCAGCAACACGGTGGTCAGCGGTCTGCGCGGCGGCCAGTACGACGCCGAGTTCAGGGGCCGCACACCCCAGGAACGCGACCAACTGCTCGAGACCATGAAGGACAAGGTGACCGTGCAGGAAGGGCCGTGGGTGACCAATATCCTCATCACCTTCAATACCGAGCACAAACCCTTCGACGATGTCCGGGTGCGCCAGGCGCTGAGCCTGGCCATCGACCGTTGGGGCGGTTCGACCTCGCTCGGCAAGATCTCACTGATCAAGGGGGTCGGCGGCGCCTTTCGGCCGGGAGCCGAGTGGTCGCTGTCGTCCGACGAGCTCGAGAAAATTCCGGGCTTCTGGCGCGATATCGAAAAATCGCGCGCCGAAGCCCGACGCCTGCTGAAGGAGGCGGGCCATCCGAACCTGAAAGTCAAGCTCGTGAACCGAACCATCGATCAGCCGTTCATCCCGGCCGGCATTTATGCCGTCGACCAGTGGCGGCGCATCGGCGTGGAGACGGAGCACGCGCCGGTTGAAACCAAGCTTTGGTTTGCGGCCATGGAGAACGGCGACTTTGACGCGGTGGTGCAGAACATTTCCGACTTTGCCGACGATCCCACCGCCCAGTTCAACACGCTGTTGAGCAAGCATACCTCCGGCATCGCCTATTCCCGGCACGGCGATACCAAGCTCGACGATTTGTTCAAGCTGCAGTCACAGCTCGTCGATCGCCAGGAGCGCATGAAGGTCGTCAACGACTTTGAGCGTTACGCCCTGACCACGGCCTATAGCGTGCCCCTGCTGTGGTATCAGCGCATTGTCGTCAACCACAAGAAGGTCAAAGGCTGGGATCTGCCTCCCAGTCACTTCGTCGGACAAAACCTGGTCGAGGTCTGGCTGGACGAATAGCATGCGAGCATCGCGCGCCGGCGGCTTGCGCCTTGCGCGCGAGCCGCCGGCCGCCAGCGCAATAAGCTGGCCCCGCCATCGGCTCAATAGGTGGCGCGGCCGCCGGAAATATCGAACACGGCCCCCGTGGTGAAGGAATTTTCCTCAGACGCCATCCAGGCCACCATCGACGCCAGTTCCTCCACCAGTACGAAGCGGTTGCGCGGAATCTTCGACAGCATGAAGTCGATGTGCTGCTGGGTGAGCTGATCGAAGATGGCGGTCTTGGCCGCGGCCGGCGTCACGCAGTTGACGGCGATATCATAGCCGGCGAGCTCTTTGCCGAGCGACTTCGTCAAGGCGATGACGCCGGCCTTGGAGGCCGAATAGTGGGCGGCATTGGGATTGCCTTCCTTGCCGGCGATCGAGGCGATCGTGACGATGCGCCCATAGTTCTGCGCGATCATTCCCGGTACGACCGCGCGCGAGCAGATGAATGGCCCATCGAGGTTGACGCGCATCACCTTGCGCCATTCCTCCACCTCGGTTTCCCAGGTCTTGGCATTGACCCCGGCAATGCCCGCATTGTTGATTAAGATGTCGATGCGGCCAAAGCGCCGGATGGTGGCGTCAAGCGCGCCGGCAACGGAGGCGGGGTCGGCCACGTCGCAAGCGATCGCCTCGACCTCACCGCCAAGGGCCTCTGCCGTCTGCCGCGCCAGCGCGCTGTCTCGATCCCAGATGGCAACGCGTGCCCCCGAGGTCAGGAAGCGCTCGCTGATCGCCTTGCCGAAGCCCTGGGCGCCGCCCGTGACCACGGCGGCGCGACCCTTAAGATCAATCATGTTTTTCGCCATGGGCGCTCTCCTTGCCTCCTCGTCGCCGGATCTGCTGTCTGGCCTCTGCTGTCTGGCCAACGTCCCCCGCGCGCTCCCCGTTTGGCTAGCACAAAAATCGAGTTTCGCCGCCCCGGGGCCGCGCAACCGCGCCCAACCGGCGGGCGCCGAAGCCGCCTTAAACTTCAGGTTGCATCAGGCGGCGGCGGACCGCGCGGGCGGCGCTTGCCTCGGCCGCGACGCCGTGGGCCGCCGACCCAACGCGAAAAACAACGCAAAAAAGGGGGGGCGGTGCCGGGCGCCGAGGCGGGCTCACGGCGCGCGGGGCGGCATCGAAGCCCGGCGCGGCATGGCAAGGCTCGGCACGGGTGCTATAGCAAACCCCGCAGAAGTGCTAAAGCCTGAGCCGGACGGGCGCAGCAGCAAATGGTCTCGCCGCCGCTGGCCTTGGCGGGTGGCGAGCGCGCCGGAGGGAGGTTGCGTGCCATCGGTTGTCTTGCGCGGTCTCAGCAAACGCTTTGGGAGCCAGGCGGCGGTCGACAACGTCTCGCTCAGGATCGAGCATGGCCAGCTTGTCTGCCTGCTCGGGCCCTCAGGCTGCGGCAAGACCACCATCCTGCGGCTGCTGGCGGGTTTCACCGAACCGACGGCGGGAGAAATTGCCATTGGCGAGCGCGTCGTCTCCGCGCCGGCGCGCGTGCTGCCACCCGAGCGGCGCAATGTTTCAATGGTGTTTCAGAGTTACGCGCTGTGGCCGCACATGACGGTGGCCGAAAATGTGGCCTACGGCCTGGAGCTGCGCAAGCTCGATCGGGCGACCATTCAGACAAAGCTCGCGGCGATCCTGGCGACCACGCAACTGGCGCCATTGGCCGAGCGCTATCCGGCCGAACTGTCGGGCGGGCAGCAGCAGCGCGTATCGCTGGCGCGGGCGCTGGTGGTGGAGCCCGACATGCTTCTCCTCGACGAGCCCCTGTCGAACCTTGACGCCAACCTGCGCGAAGAAATGCGCTTTGAGGTGCGCCGTCTACATCAGGCCTATCACTACACCACCGTCTACGTCACCCACGACCAAAGCGAAGCCATGACCACGGCTGACCTGATCGCCGTCATGAACGCCGGCCGTATCGAGCAGCTGGGTTCCCCCCTCGAAATCTACCGGCAGCCGCGCTCGGAGTTCGTCGCGCGCTTCCTCGGCGGCAGCAACATTATTCGCGGTCAGGCACTCGATGCCAAGCGTCTAGCCTTTGCCGGCGCCAGCATCGAGTGCCACAATGCGGCGTTCGCGCCGGGCAAGCCCGCCGCCGCCGCCGTGCGCCAGCACGACATCCGTTTGTTTGCCGCCGACGCGGCGGCCGCCGACGCCAATGCGCTCATGGGTACGGTCGTACGCAACGTCTTTCTCGGCGCCACTCGCGACTATATTGTCGAGGTCGGCGGTGGCGTGCCCTTGCGCATTACGGCTGCGCCCGAGGCCGACTTCGCGTCGGGCTCGCGGGTGAGCCTGCTGTTGCCGGCCGACCGTTGCCACGCATTGCTCACCTGAATTTTAGCCGAATTCGAGAGGAAACGAGATCATGGCAAGCGCTATTAACCGTCGCGCCTTCTCCCAGGGCCTCGCCACGGCCCTGGCGGCGACGTCAATTCCCCGCACGGCGCGGGCGACGGTGGCCGCCTCCCCCGTGACCCCGCAACTCATCGAGGCGGCCACCAAGGAAGGCAAGGCGGTCTGGTACACCGCCGTCGATCTGCCCGTCGCCGAGCGCATCGCCAAGGCCTTTGAGGCGAAGTATCCCGGTATTGCCGTTCGCGTCGAACGCTCGGGCGGCGAACGCATCTTTCAGCGCATCGGCCAGGAGTACGCCAGCAACATCCATGCCGTCGACGTCGTCAATAGTTCCGATGCAGCCCACTTTATCGTCTGGAAGCGCGACGGCATCCTGGCCGCCTACGTGCCGCAAGATGTCGCCAGCCACTATCCGGCTGAGCAAAGGGACCCCGACGGCCTTTTCGCCAGCTGGCGCGTCTGGCTGTGCGTCATCGGCTACAACACCAAGCTGGTGAAGGCGGATGAGGCGCCCAAGAGCTTCGCCGACCTGCTCGACCCGAAGTGGTCGGGCAAGATCGTGAAGGCCCATCCCGGTTACAGCGGCACCATCATGACCGCGACCTATCAGATCTCGCGCGACATCGGCTGGTCCTACTTCGAGAAGCTAAGCCAGCAGAAAGTCATGCAGGTGCAGTCCTCCGCCGACCCGCCGAAAAAATTGGCGCTCGGCGAACGCGCCATCATGGCCGACGGCAACGAGTACAACCTGATCCAACTCAAGGAAAAGGGCGAGCCCGTCGAGATCGTCTATCCGCGCGAGGGCACGCCCTTGATCATCGGCCCCTCCGGCGTCATGCAGGATGCGCCCAACCCCAATGCCGCCCGGTTGCTGCAAAGTTTCATGTTCTCGGTCGAGTGCCAGCAGCTGATGGTCGACTGGGGCGGCCTGCGCTCCTTCCACGGCGAGGTCAAGGACAAGGAGGGCCGCAAGCCGCTCAAAGACATCAAGCTGATGCAAGATGATCCTGCAGCCGTGGAAAAGCAGGCCGATCAGATCAAGGCGAAATATACCCAGTACTTCAAGGTTTGAGCGCGCGGGGGCGGGCGGGAATGGACCGTCACACCGATCTGGGCGTGCGGCGACGCCCCTTAACCCCAGGGGCGAGCGGCGCCGCGGCCGCCGGCGCCGACGGCGCATGGCCGCACCGGGCACGGTGCCTTGCCAGCTGCGCGCCGCTCGGTGGCACCGGCCGCCGCTTTGCCCGCGGCGGCCGGCAGGGGAACAAACGCTGGGGGCCCGTTCTGCCATGACCGCCGATGCTCTGGCGGCATCGCCGCTGCCCAGCGCGCGCCGCCGGCTCGATCTTTCGGGCGGGGTGCTGGTGCTCTTTGCCGCGATCTTGGCGCTGTTGATCATCCTGCCGCTGGCCTGGCTCGTGGTGTTCGCCTTCAGCGACCGGGCGCGGAACCCAACCCTTGCCAACTTTCGGCTGCTGTTCACCGATCCAGCCTTCCTCGACCCGCTGCTGGCCACCTTCACCATTGCCCTTTCCGTCGGCGTGATTTGCTGCGCCGTTGCGGCTCCCATGGGTTGGCTGGTGGCGCGCACCGACATGCCCTTGCGACGTCCGATCCGGCTGCTCGTCATGGCCTCCTTCGTCACGCCGCCCTTCCTCGGCGCCATTGCCTGGGAGCTGCTGGCTGCGCCCAACAGCGGTCTCATCAATCAGGCCTATCGCGGCATTATCGGCGACGCCGATGCCAAGCTGTTCGACATCTATAGTTTGACCGGCCTGATCTTCGTCATTTCCTGCTACACCTTCCCTTACGTGTTCGTGCTGGTCGCCAATGCCCTCGACCGCACGCCGGGCGAACTCGAGGACGCTTCCGC
Source organism: Hyphomicrobiaceae bacterium (assembly GCA_035714005.1). Taxonomy (GTDB): domain Bacteria; phylum Pseudomonadota; class Alphaproteobacteria; order Rhizobiales; family Hyphomicrobiaceae; genus AWTP1-13. The sequence continues at coordinate 16,923 of DASTMQ010000312.1, read as the reverse complement.
CATGCTCGGCGCCTCGGCCTGGCGCACGGCGCGGCGGGTCACCATCCCGCTGGCGCTGCCGGCGCTGTTGGCGGGCGCGCTGGTCGCCTTCCTGCAGGCCATGACGCTGTTCGGCTCGCCGGCGATCCTGGCGCTGCCGGCGGGATTTCACACCATGACGACCAAAATCTGGAGCCTGTTCCAGTATCCGCCCAAGCCCGAACTCGCCGCCGCCGCCTCGCTGCCGCTGCTCTTAATGACGGTGATCCTGCTACGCGGCCAGTCGGCGCTGCTCGGCCGGCGCGGCTATGTCGTGGTCGGGGGCAAAAGCGGCCCGCCGCAGCCCGTACGCCTGGGCGGCCTGCGCTGGCCCGCCTTCCTCCTTTGTTTCGCGATGCTTTGTCTGCCCGTCTTTTTGCCCTATGGGGCGCTCCTCAACGCCGCCTTCTCGCGCATCGCCTCCCAGCCGCTGAGCCTCGAGACGGCGACCTTGCACAACGTCCAGTTTGTCTTCTTCGAACTGTCCGCCACCAAGCTCGCCATGCGCAACACCTTCCTGCTCGGCCTGATGGCGGCGACCGCGGGCACGGCATTGGCGCTGGTAATCGCCTACCTGACGGCGCGCGCCGCCATCACCGGCCATCGGCTGCTGGCCTTTCTCGCCACCGCGCCGATCGCCATTCCAGGCATCGTGCTCGGCGTCGGGCTGTTTCTCGCCTATACGCGCGGGCCGGTCGTGCTCTACGGCACGCTCTGGATCCTGCTCATTGCCTACGTGACCATCGAGCTGCCGGCCGCCTACCAGCAACTGCAATCCGCCTTCCGCTCGCTTTCCCCAGAGTTGGAAGAGGCCGGGCGCATTCTCGGCGCTTCGCGCCTGCGCACGCTTTGGGACGTGACGGCGCCCTTGCTCGGGCCCAGCCTGATCGCCACCTGGTGCTTCATTTTTGTCGCTGTCATCCGCGAGTTGTCCGCCGCCGTGATCCTCTTCACCTCCGAAACCAAGGTGCTGTCGGTGCTCATTTTCGATCTCAAGGAAAGCGGGGATTTGGGCGCCATCGCCGTGCTCGGTCTGACCATGCTGATCCTGACCGCCGCTGTCATTGTCGCCGTCAACCGAATTCCAGGCTTCAGCGGCGTGCGCCTTCGCAACAATTGAACGCAGCCCAGCACAAGGGAACGGCCGCGGGCGAGCCGATCTGATGCCCAGCTGATAATGTGAGGTGGTGACGGCGGCAGGCCGCATCTCGAGCTAGAAGGTTTAAGGCCGCGCGTCGTCGCCCACGGCTTAACGACCGAGGGGCGGTGTGGCTGGGCCTGTTGTGACTGGGCCTGTTGTGACTGGGCCTGGGCGTGACTGGGCCTTGGTGTGATTGGGCCTTGGTGTGATTGGGCCTTGGTGTGACTGGGCCTTGGTGTGAGAGGGCGTGCGGGCACGCGTGCGAGCTCAGCCGAAAGGTTCGACGGGCAATTGGGTGAACGGATAAGGGTGCCACGTGAGCGATCAGCAACACTCCATCGCCCAAGCCCTGGCCGACCGCATCGCCGCCGTCGACGGCAACGCTCTGCCACCGGCCGTGCGCGAGACCTGCGCGCGTTTGCTGCTCGACGTCATCGGTCTATGCGTCGTTGCCCGCAACTCGGACTATGTCGCCGCGGCGCTGGCGGCATGGCCGGAGCCTGGCGCCGCCACCGTCATCGGTCGGGCGCAGCCCATCAGTGCGGCGGGCGCGGCCTTCGTCAATGGCACGGCCGCACACGGCGAGGACTTCGACGACACCTTCGAGGGCGGCCCGGTCCATGCCGGCGCCGTCATCGTTCCGGCGGTGTTGGCCGTCGCCGAAGCAGAGGGCCTCGCCGGGCTCGCCGCGCTCAGGGGCATCGCCGTCGGCGTCGAGACCATCTGCCGCCTGAGCCTGGTTGTCCCCAAGGCCGTGCACAAATCGGGGTTCCATCCCACCGCCGTGTTCGGGGCGATGGCGGCCGCCGCCGGCGTCGGCGCCGCTCTCAACCTCGACCGCCGCCAGCTCGTCCATGCGCTGGGCATTGCCGGATCGATGGCGGCCGGCATCATCGAGTATCTGGCCGATGGCAGCTGGACCAAACGCATGCACGCGGGCTGGGCCGCGCAATCGGGGCTGCGCGCCGCGCTGCTGGCGCGCGCCGGCTTCGTCGGCCCCGGCACGGTGTTTGAAGGCGTGCACGGGCTCTTCAACGGCTTCGCGCGCACCCGCGAGGGCGACTGGGGGGCGCTGCTTCAGGACTTTGCCAGCCGCTGGCACGCCGCCGACTTGGCCTTCAAGCCGTACCCCTGCGGAACCATGATCCAGCCCTACGTCGACTGTGCCCGACGGCTCTACCGGCGTGGCCTCGCCACCCAGAGCATCGCCGAGATTGTCTGCGAGGTCGGCGAAGGCACGGTCCATCGCCTGTGGGAGCCGCTCGTTGCCAAGCAGAACCCGGCCAACGGCTACGCCGGCAAGTTTGCGGCACCCTACTGTATCGCCTACGCCCTGGTGCATGGGAGCTTGGGGCTTGAGGCTTTTGCCGATGCAAAGGTCCAAGACGAGCGCGTGCGCGCGCTGGCGGGCAAGATCGGCTACCGGATCGATCCCACCAATCCCTACCCCGCGGCTTATAGCGGCCACGTCCGCCTCCTCCTCGCCGATGGCGGCGGCATCGAAGAGCGCCAACCGCACATGCGCGGCGGCACCCAGGAGCCGCTTTCGCTGGCCGAAATCGCCGAGAAGTTCGCGGCCAACGCCCGCCACGGCGGCTGGTCCGAGACGCAGGCGTCTGCGGCCCTCGAGCTCGCGCATCGCCTCTGGCAGACCCCGCGCGTCGAGCTTGCCCCGTTGCGCTAAAGGGATCGGCGGTGGTTCACGGCGGCTCCGGCACAAGGCGCGGGCGCCGGTTCCCGCGCGCTTCCGCGCTGAGGCAAAAGGTGAGCGGCATGCAAAAGACCCCGGCTCGCAGGAGCCGGGGTCTTCCGTGGCCCGGTACTGATAGAACGAACCCGAGCCCTAGTGGTCGCGATCGCGCCGCCGCAACGGGCAGCAGCTCATTCGCGATCGTCTTTATCGCCGTCGAGCGTGTGGCGGTCGCCAAGGCAAGGCACCGCCCACACCTGACAGCGCTTGCGATACTGTCCGGTCAAGAATTCGCCGACCTTGCCGATCGTGCTCTCGTTGGTGGAAGAGCGCCAGCAGCGGTACTCGCCATTCTTGGCCGAGTCGAGATCCTGATAGCGCTCCCCGTGATCCGATCGCACCCACGCGCGCCAAGCGCGTTTGGCCGAAATGAGCGCGCCATTTTCGGTTTGCGCCTCGGTGCCCTTGGTGGTGACCACGTACAGGCATTGCCGCTCGTGGCGATCATAGCGGCCATAGCGATCCCGATCACGCCGATCGTAGTAGTCCCGATCCCGGTAGTCCCGATCCCGGTAGTCCCGATCGTCACGGTCGCGCCAACGCTCGCGGCCGTCGCGCTCACGCCAGTCCTCGGCGTAGGTGGGTACCAGCGGCCGTTTTTCGACGACGTAACGCGTCTCGTAGCCGTCGCGAACGGGTTGACGATGCAGGTGCGGTTGCAAGTAGGGCTTGCCGCGCCGGCGCGGATCCGCGAACCGATAGCAGCGGTTGTTCTCAAAGCCGTCACATCTGAGGGAGCGCTTGACGAAGGCACCGGTGTCTTCTCCCTCGGCGTGCGCGGGAACCGGCGTCATCGCCAACATCGCCAGCACCGCCAAGATGCTCGAAGTGCCCGACGTGACAAGGAGTGGTGCTTTCATTGGACCCCCTACGATAGCGAGATTTTGCAAGGCGCCTGGCCGCAGCACACGGTCGTTGGCTTTGGGCAGGTCAGTCGCCGATAGGACCAGGCACCCAAGCCCGGCCGGCCGGCGCGCGGTGCGGCCGCCAGGGCGTGATTGCCTGACTGCGTGGTCGGGGCATGCGCGGCGTCCGTGATCGAGGACATCGCCCGTTTGCGGGCGCGCATCCGCGCGGCGCAAAGACTGGCGCGTCGCCGCACCCGACCCAAGCACGCAGGGCGCCGTCCGCCCCCACCCTGGGTCGCTAAGCCACCAGCCGAAGCCTTGAGAGTGTGTTGACAGCCGACCTGCCGCTCCGCCGCGGGAGCATTGGTCGGTCGCCGGGACCAGGAATGATTACGCTGATACGCCACGGAATAGGACGCCCCCGCACCAAACACTGCCCCTGACTGAACCCTTGTCCCCAATTGGGGTCTCACCGGTCCATCACTCGAGATGCGTAGCGCGCGATCCCGCAGTTTGCCAATATCCGGAGGTCCGCGGGGAGGCTTTCTTGCCATGGCAGTGTCAAACAGGCCACAAGTGCTTCTGCGAGCGGCCGGAATTGCGAACGCGGCGAGCGCGGCTTTAGGGTATTTGCGCGCCGACGCCGATGCTCCACACCTTATCCACAAGGCAGGGCTTGCAGGCCCGATCTTTCTACTGCAGCCGGCAGGCGGGCGTGTCCCCATTCGCGCGCTTGCAACGACGTCCCTTCGCAATGTTTGAGGGCGGCAACCGTGAGGCCAACTCCACCATGACCGTCGGCAATGATCTCAAAGGACGCGTCGCCCTCGTCACCGGCGGCGGCCGCAACATCGGCCGGGCCATTGCCCTGGCGCTCGCCGCCGCGGGTGCGGCCGTGGTGATCAATGGCCGGCGGGACGCCCACGCTTTGGATGCCGTCGCCGCCGAAATCGCCGCCGCGGGCGGAGAGGCGCTCCCGGTGCTGGCCGACGTGGCCGATGCGGCCGCCGTCGAAGGGCTGATCGCGGCGGCCGCCCAGCGCTTTGGCCGCCTCGATATCCTGATCAACAATGCGGCGGTGCGGCCGGAAAAGGCGCTCGAGCACATGACGCTCGCCGATTGGCACGCCGTCTTGGCCGTCAACCTGGACGGGGCCTTTCTGACCGTGAAGTCCGCCTTGCCGCATTTGCGGGCGAGCGGCGCCGCTGCCATCGTCAACATAGGTGGGGTCAGCGGTCACGCCGGCGCCAAGCAGCGCGCCCACGTGGTGACGGCCAAGGCCGGCCTGGTCGGGTTCACGCGAGCCCTCGCGCACGAGCTGGCCGGCGACGGCATTACCGCCAACTGCGTCGTTCCCGGCCTGATCGATACCGAGCGGGATCCAAGCCTGCCCCTGCCGCAGCACCACCAGGTGAGCCACACGCTGCTGGGCCGCCTCGGCAGTGCCGAGGAGATTGCCGCCGCCGTCTGTTTTCTGAGCGGCCCCGGCGCCCGCTACATCACGGGGCAGACGCTGCACGTCAACGGCGGCGTGTATCTGGGTTGACGAGCAAGGCAAAACCTTGCCGTCAGTCCGCCTCCGAGCCGACGGCGCTACCCGCTGGGCCTAGGCGCCGCGGGCGATGCGTCGAGCGGCGAGCCGAAGGTGTGGTTTTTCCTCACGTCGTCCCGCCTGAGCTCCGCGCGAAAACCTCAGCGTGCTCCCGATCGCTGCGCTCGCGTCGTGGCACCCGCGGCGGCCGCTGCAGCTTCAAGGCGGATTCGCGCGCATCGCGTGTCGCCGTGGCGAGGCTCGCCTTCGCTGCGGCGCCGACAAGCGCCTTGGGAAGCGTCAGCGCCGCCGACGCGTTGGCAACCGAGACCAGGGCGACGGCGAGGCGGACAAGGGTTGGCGCGGTGGGCATGACGGTTGGCAATCGGGCTTAAGGGTGTTTGCGCGTGAGACAGATACGAGCAAGCCCTTGCCTCGGCGCACGAGAGCGCACGCGCCGGGCGATCAAAAACCCGTGCCTTGCGTGTGATGCGGCGACTGCTCGCGGGCCGCGGCGCGCGAGGCGGGTGAAACATCCCGGAGGCGAGGGATAAAAAACCGTGAGCGAGGGCTATTTACAGGTGGCAACCAAATCGGCGCGCTCGCCCGAGGCCGTGGTCAGCTTGGCCAGGATCACCCAACCGTCCTCGATGGCGATCCGCCACATTTGGTTGGCGCAGTTGATGCTGCTCCATTCCTTCGCCTTGCGCTCCCACCAATCCCGTTCGGGGGCGCGCACATTGAGGAAGCGGGTGAACTGTACGGTGCGGATGCGGCATACGACCTCGATGCCGTCGTGTCGGGTCTGCCGGTCGAGCCAGACCCCGACCTCCGCGTTGGAGACCTTGGCGTGCAGCGTCGCGGCGGTGCAGATGTCGTCGGGCTGGGCAAAGGCCGACCCGGCAAAGGCAAAAGTCGCGGCGATGCCGATGGCAGCGGACACAAGATGAGGGCGCATGGCTTGGGGCGGGCTCGAGCAAGCAAACGCCATTCACCATGGGCAACGATGTGGCGACAGCATGGCAGCCGGTGCCGCTACGGGTGCGGATGCGGCCGGCCCAACGGCAGCCGTTCCCCCGGGGGGGCGGGGGCTAGAGCAAAATCCTTGCCCGCGGCCGAGCCTTGCCAGGCGGCCCGCTTGGCCGTTGGCCCTCTTGCCCGCCGGCCCTCTTGCCCGCCGGCTCTCTTGCCCGCCGGCACTTTGGCCCGCCGGCTCTGGCGTCGCCGCGCAACCCCTTATATTGTCCGCGGCTGGTATGGTCAGCGACGGGTCGTGGGAGCAAGACCCGTCTTTGCTGCGCACAACGCATCCGTCAGAAAAAGCACCCCGCCAGCGTTGACACTGCGTGAGCCGCCCGCGGGAGGCGTTAAGAAGAGGTCAGGCAAAATCGTGCGCGTTCTGGTCCTCGAAGACGACCGAGATCTCAATCGCCAGCTGGTCGCGGCTTTGACCGATGCCGGCTATGCGGTCGATGCCGCCTTTGACGGCGAGGAGGGTTTTTTCCTGGGCGAGACCGAGCCCTATGACGTGGTCATCCTTGACACCGGCTTGCCCAAAATCGACGGCATCAGCGTGCTCGAGCAGTGGCGTCGCGCCGGCCGCAACATGCCCGTGATCATCCTGACCGCGCGAGATCGCTGGAGCGACAAGGTTGCCGGCATGGACGCCGGTGCCGACGACTACATGGCCAAGCCATTCCATATGGAAGAGCTGTTGGCGCGCATCCGCGCCCAGGTCCGCCGCGCCTCTGGGCATGCCCGCAGCGACATCGAGTGCGGGCCGCTGCGGCTCGATACCAAGACCGCGCGCGTCACCTTGGACGGCCAACCGGTCAAGCTCACCTCGCACGAGTATCGGCTGCTCGCCTATTTGATGCATCACAACGATCGCATCGTCTCGCGCACCGAATTGGTCGAGCATCTTTATGAGCAGGATTTCGACCGCGACTCCAACACCATTGAGGTGTTCATCGGACGTCTGCGCAAGAAGATCCCGCCGGACATGATCAAGACCATTCGCGGCCTGGGCTACAGGCTCTCGGAGGGCGATGCGAACTAACTCCCTCGCGTTCCGGCTTTTTGCCACCGCGGCGGCCTGGGTGCTGCTGGTTCTGCCCGTGGCCGGCGCCATCATCTATTCGCTCTACCGCGAAGAGGTCGAGAACAGCTACGACCGGCGCATTGGCGTACTGCTCACGGTCATCCTCTCCGACAGCATCGACCATGGCGATAGCGAGCCGGGCGCGCCCAAGGATGTGGGCGAGCCGCTGTTTGAGATCACGCACTCCGGTTGGTACTGGCAGATCAAGCCGCTCGACGGCCGCCCCGGCAAGCTGTTGGCCTCCCGTTCGCTCGCCGACGAGCGCATTCCGCTGCCCAGCGAGGCCAAGGTGGAGCCCAACGATCGTGAGGTGCGCTGGGCCACCCTGGCGGGGCCGCTCGAGCAGACCGTGCGCGTTGCCGAGACCATTTATGTGTTCGGCGAGGGCCAATCGGCACAACGCTACTCCGTTGCCGTCGCCGCGGCCCTGGAAGAGGTGGAAAACAGCCTGCTCACCTTTCGCACCCGTCTTGGCCTGGCGCTCGCGCTCGCCGGCATCGGCTTGCTCGCCGTCAACCTGTTCCAGATCCGTTTCGGCCTCTTGCCCCTGCAGCAGGTGGAAAAGGGCTTGAGCGCCATCCGGTCGGGCGAGGCTGGACGCCTGGAGGTGGCCTTGCCGCAGGAGATCGTTCCCCTGCAGCAGGAGCTCAACGCGCTGCTGAAATCCAATCAGGACATCGTCGAGCGCGCCCGCACCCACGTCGGCAATCTGGCGCACGCCCTGAAAACGCCGCTCGCCGTCATTCTCAACGAGGCGCGCGATGATCAAAGCTCGTTCGCCCGCAAGGTGTCGCAGCAGGCCGAGATCATGGGTACGCAGATCAACCTTTATCTCGACCGTGCCCGCATGGCTGCCCGGATCGGCGTCATCGGCCAGGTGACGGAGGTGCGTCCGGTCGGCGAATCGCTGATCCGGGCGCTCGAGCGCATTTATCAGGACAAGCACCTGTCTTACATGATCGAGTGCCCGACGGGCACGCGTTTCCAGGGGGAGCGGCAGGACCTCGAGGAGATGCTGGGCAACCTGCTCGATAACGCCTCGAAGTGGGCGCGCTCGAAAGTGATGCTCTCGGTCGCCCCCTTGCCGGGCGATGCCGCCAACGGCGCTCATCCTTGCCTCCAGATCCGGGTGGAGGACGATGGACCGGGCCTCACGGAAGCGCAGCTGGGCGAGCCCATCATCCGCGGCCGCCGGCTGGACGAAACCAAACCCGGCTCGGGCCTCGGGCATTCGATCGTGGCCGACCTTGCCCATTCCTATAGCGGCAGGCTCGAGCTTTGCCGGGCCGAGATCGGCGGCCTCAGCGTTCGCTTGACCCTGCCGCAGGCCAGCTGAACGGGGCGCGTGTGGTCCGCGCCACGTCCGCAAATGCCGCCGGCGAACGAGCCGTATTTCTGCCCCAATCGGGGCGCGCATTGCCGAAAGCATGATGATTCGCGGTGGCTTGGGTGCGCGCAAGTCTCAAGGCCGCGACGGGGACGGGGGAGGTGAGTATGCGACCTGCGATGCTCGTGTGTGCGGCGGCACTCGTGCTCCTGGGGTGCGAGACCAAGCAGGATACGGGCACCTTGATGGGCGCCATCGCCGGCGGCGTGATCGGCAACCAGTTCGGCAAAGGCGGGGGGCGCGTTGCCAGCACCTTTGCCGGCGCCGTGATCGGCGGCATTGTTGGCAACGAGATCGGCCGCTCCCTCGATGCGCGCGATCGCCAGCTCGCCCAGCAAGCCGAGTACGATGCCTGGGAGCGCGGGCAAACGGGCCGCGCCGTCCGCTGGCAGAACCCCGATAACGGGCGCTACGGCGAGGTCATTCCCGAAAAGCCCTACCGGCGCGGTGAGGTCGATTGCCGCGACTACGTACACAAGGTCTTTATCGACGGGCGTCCCCAGACCATGCGTGGCACGGCCTGCCGCAACCCCGATGGCACCTGGAGCCCGGTGGAGGCCTAAGTCAACGGCGCACGGGTTCATGGCCTAATCCCCGCGCCCCCTAAGCCCCCTGGCCTTTGGCGCCGACGAGCGCGCCGGCCCGCGCCGAGCCCCCCAAGCCCTGGCCCGCATCGCCCAACCCCCCAAGCGCCTCCTGCACGGGGTGGGATCCTCAGGGTTTGCCTGGGCCCAGTACCACCGCCCGGGTCCTAACAAGCTTTTGGCTCGGCTCGGCCCGCGACAGATCTGTCAGCGGCGCCGGTCTGCCTTGCCACACCCGGGCCCCGGTCCTATTGCAAGAGAGATCGAGCGGCCGGGAAGACTGCATGCTCCTGTGGATCCTTTTCGCGATGATGACGGCGGCGGTCTTGGCGGTCGTGCTGGCGCCGCTCGCCCGGCCTGCCGGCGGCGGCGATCAGCGGCGCGCGGGCAGCCTTGCCGTATACCGCGACCAGCTGGAGGAGCTCGAGGCCGATCGGGCCCAGGGCATTATTGACGCCGATGAGGCCGCTGCCACCCGCCTCGAAATTTCGCGCCGCCTGCTGGCGGGTGCCGAGGCAGGCGGGGCAGGCCAAGCCTTATCGGGGTTGGCCGGCCGCTGGCACGGCCGCCTCGTTATTGCCGCCGCGGCGCTGTTACCGGCGTTCGTCGTCTGCCTCTACCTCGTCCATGGCTCGCCGGGCATGCCGGCCTTCCCTGCCGCGGCCCGCCAGCAGCTGGCCGCCGAGCAGGCCGGTATCCTCGAGCTGGTGGCACGCGTGGAGGCACGCTTGCGCGAGCACCCGGCGGAGGCGGAAGGGTGGGAGGCCTTGGCGCCGGTGTATCTCAAGCTCGGACGCTATCGCGATGCGGCCAGCGCCTACGCGCGTGCCATGCAGCTCAACGGCGAAACGGCAAAATTGCTGGTGGGCTTTGGCGAGGCCAGCATGCTCGCCAACGATGGCGTCGTCAACGAAGAGGCGCGGCGCGCCTACGAGAAACTGCTCAAGCTAGAACCAGATCGGATCGAAGCACGCTTTTGGCTGGCCGTGGCCAAGGAGCAGGACGGCAAGCTCAACGAGGCGCTGAGCGACTACCGCGCGCTCTTGTCCGCCGCGCCTGCCGCCGCGCCCTGGCGCGCAGCCGTGAGCGAACGCCTCGACGACTTGAGCCGGCGCGTGGGGGCGGATGGCAAGCCCGCCAGCCCCGGTCCGAGCCCGGCCGATGTCGCCGCCGCCCAGGCGCTTTCGCCCGAGGATCGCGGTCGGATGATCGCCGGCATGGTCGACGGACTGGCGCAGCGGCTCAAGCAGAACGGCAACGACTTGGCGGGCTGGCGCCGGCTCGTCAACGCCTACGTCGTCTTGGATCGCAAAAGTGAGGCGCGCGCGGCCCTAGCCGAGGCCCGCCGCAATTTTGCCGGCGACGAGCGCGCACTGGGCGAGCTCAGCGCTTTGGCCACAAGCCTGGGTCTGGGCTCATGACCCGCAAACAGCGTCGTGCAGTCATCATCGGTGTCGGCGTTGCCATCCTGAGCCTCGCCGTCACGCTCGTGCTCGTTGCCCTGCGCGACACCATTGTCTTCTTCCACACGCCAAGCGAGATCGCGCAAAAAGGCATTGGCCCGGGCAAGCGCATTCGCCTTGGAGGCTTGGTCGCCGTCGGCAGCGTCAAACGCGGCGCCGGCAGCACGGTCGAGTTTGCCGTCACCGACAAAGCCAGCACCATCGCCGTCAGCTACACGGGCATCCTGCCGGATCTCTTCCGCGAGGGACAGGGCGTCGTCACCGAGGGCACACTCGATGCCTCGGGACGCTTTCTTGCCGACACCGTGCTCGCCAAGCATGATGAGACTTACATGCCCCCCGAAGTGGCCAAGGCGCTCAAGGAGCAGGGCGTCTGGCAGGGTGGCGCTGCCGAGGCCAACGAGGTTAAGGCCAAAGGGCAGGCGCAGAAATGACGACGGCGAGCACACCGCGGCAGCCCGGGCATCGGCGGCCTGCCTCTGGCGCCCTTGCAGGGGTGCACTACGGTGCCGGCGCCGCGCCGGGCGCCTGGACCCATCGAGGCATTGGTCGGAGCATCGGGCGCCGATGATCATCGAGCTTGGACATTTCGCGCTGATCCTGGCGCTTTCCGTCGCCCTGGTGCAGATGCTGTTGCCGGCCTGGGGAGCCCGCGTCGGTGATGCGCGGCTGATGGCGGTGGCGCCGCCGGCAGCCTTGGCCCAACTCACTCTACTGGCCTTTGCCTTCCTCGCGCTGACGCACGCCTTCATCACCTCCGACTTCTCGGTCGAGGTCGTGTGGGCCAATTCGCACACGGCCAAGCCGCTGATCTACAAATTCTCCGGCGTGTGGGGCAACCACGAAGGCTCCATGCTGCTATGGGTGCTGATCCTTGCCCTCTTCGGCGCCGCCGTCGCCCTGTTCGGCAGCAACCTGCCCGATACGGTGCGCGCCAATGTTCTGGCCGTGCAGGCGGCGATCGCCGTCGCTTTCCTGGTCTTTATTGTCTTTGCCTCATCCCCGTTTGACCGCATTCCACCGCAGCCCGAGGGCCGCGGTCTCAATCCAATTCTGCAGGATCCGGCGCTGGCGTTCCATCCGCCGTTTCTCTATGGCGGCTATGTCGGGCTCTCGATGGCCTTTTCATTTGCCATCGCCGCCCTGATCGAGGGGCGCACGGATGCGGCCTGGGCGCGCTGGGTCAGGCCGTGGACGCTCGCCGCCTGGATGCTGCTGACGCTCGGCATCGCCATGGGCTCTTGGTGGGCTTACTATGAGCTGGGCTGGGGCGGCTGGTGGTTCTGGGATCCCGTCGAGAACGCCTCCTTTATGCCCTGGCTCGCCGCCACGGCCCTGCTGCACTCGGCGCTGGTGATGGAGAAGCGCGAGGCCCTCAAGGTGTGGACCATTCTGCTGGCCATCCTCGCCTTTTCCTTGTCGCTGATCGGCACCTTCCTGGTGCGCTCGGGCATCTTGACCTCGGTGCACGCGTTTGCCGTCGATCCAAGGCGTGGCATTTTCATTCTGGCGATCCTGACGCTGCTGATCGGCGGCGCGCTCGCCCTTTATGCTTGGCGTGCGCCGCAGCTGCGACAAGGCGGCCTGTTCGCGCCCATCAGCCGGGAAGGCAGCCTGGTTCTCAACAACGTCCTGCTCACGGTGGCCTGCGCCACCGTCTTCATCGGCACCCTTTATCCGTTGGCACTCGAAGCCATCACCGGCGCCAAGATCTCGGTCGGGCCGCCCTATTTCAACCTGACCTTTGGACCTCTGATGGTACCGCTCCTGCTCGCCATGCCGCTCGGACCCTTGCTGGCGTGGAAACGCGGCGACCTGTTGGGGGCGGCGCAACGTCTGGCTGCCGGCGTCGGCCTGGCGTTGTTGGCGATGCTCGCAACCTTGGTGTTGGAATGGCGCGGACCCTGGCTGGCGCCGTTCGGTATCGCGCTCGGCGCCTGGGTCATCGCCGGGCCGCTTTGCGAGTGGGGGACGCGGGTGAAGCTGTTGGCGGCGGACCGTGGCGAGGTCGTGCGTCGCGCGTTTGGTCTGCCGCGCTCGGCCTACGGCGGCATGCTGGCCCACGCCGGCCTTGGCCTGACCGTGATCGGCATCGTTGCCACCTCGGCCTGGCGCGAGGAGCAGGTTGTGATCCTGCGGCAGGGCGAGCGCGCCGCCATCGCCGGCTATGAGTTGAGTTTCCGCGGCGTGGCCCCGCGGCAAGGGCCAAACTACCAGGAGGTGGTCGGCCTGATGGTGGTGACGCGCGACGGCAGTCCGGTCACCGAGCTTGCACCCTCGAAGCGAACTTTTGAGACGCCGCGGCAGACGACCACCGAAGCCGGCATTCACGTCGGCTGGCGCGGCGACCTCTACGTCGTGCTGGGCGACGAACAGGTCGCGGGCGGCTGGGTAGTGCGGCTCTACTTCAATCCGCTGGTGCGCTTGATCTGGCTGGGCGCCATCGTGATGGCATTGGGCGGCCTACTCTCCCTCTCCGATCGTCGCCTGCGCATCGGGGTGCCGCGCCGCGCCCGTCGCGCCATCCCGCAGGCGGCCGAATAGCCGATGCGCCATCTGCTGGCATCGCCGCGCGCTTTGCTTCTCGGCCCGAGGCAGGGACCGGGACGGCGCAGACGCCTGTGGACGGCCGCGTGCCGCAGGCTCGGGGCGGCCGCCCGCTTGTGCCTCCTCTTCATTGTGCTCGCCGTGCCCCGTGCCGCCGCCGTTGAGCCCGACGAGATGTTGGCCGATCCCGCGCTCGAGGCCCGCGCGCGCTCGATCTCGCAGGAGCTGCGCTGCCTGGTGTGTCAAAACCAGTCGATCGATGATTCCAATGCGGCGCTGGCCAGGGATCTACGCCTCATCGTGCGCGAGCGCTTGCGGGCGGGGGATAGCGACCAGGCCGTGTTGGCCTTCGTGGAGGCGCGATACGGCGAATTCGCGCTGCTGCGCCCCAAGCTCAACGCCCACACCCTGCTGCTTTGGCTTGCCCCGTTGCTGTTGCTGGTCGCCGCGGCCGCAGGTGTGATCCGGCGTACGCGCGCCGCCGGGCACGCCCCCGCCAAGGCCGCGGCCGAACCCCTGAGCTCGGCCGAGCAGCAGCGTCTCGCCGAACTCATCAAGCGCGGGCGCGACGCCGCCAACTAAAGCCCCCAAATCTCCCCGCCTCAAGTCTGCACGCCTCAAGTCTCCATTCCTCAAGTCGCGACGCCTCTAATCCAACGGCCGGCCGCGAAGCCGCTGCAACAGCGCCTTTGTCGCCAAACCGGTCACGGGGAGGGCTTGCGCAGCCTCGTAGGCCTCGATGGCCGAGCGCAAGCCCGCCCCATAGGCGCCATCGATCGGGCCCGCGTAGAGCGCGCGCAGCTTCAGCGCCAGCTGCAAGGCGCGGATCTCATCGGCCGAGGCCAGGATTGCCGCCTGCCGGAAGCTGGCGAGCTTGCCGGCAAAGGCGCTGCTGTTGACGGCGGTGTTTGCCACCTCGGCGGCCTCGAAGCGCTTGCTGATGCGCCCGTCCTCCATCAGCACCTTGGACTGCACGTAAGTGCCGACGTTGAGGCCCACCACCGCAACCCCCTCGGCGGTTTCCAGCAGCAGCGGCGAGCCGGACGAGGCCCCGCCGGTGTCGCAGGTGTGCAGCAACAGCTGCGTCGGATCGGCAAAATCGCCGGCGATCGCCGCCCAATCCGCTGCCGCAAAGCTGCGCGCCACGCCGCAGGGCCGGGAATAGGCCAATCGCCACGGCTTAAAGTCGCGATGGTAGGATACTTGCACGATGCGGCCGGCCGCCGCCTCGGCGATGATGGCCTCCGTCGCCAACGCGCGCAGGTTGAGCACGCCGCGATCACAGGCCGGGCGCGACAGCCGCACCAAGGCCCAATCCTTGCTGGCGTCGATGGGCGGGCGCACATTGAGGTCCATGCTGCCCGACATGACGTGCTGGGCCGCCGCGCTGTGGCCCGATCCCGCAATGCGCTCAAAATGGCGCTTGCCAGCAAAGGTGCGTGCGAACCAGAAATCCGCCAAGGGCGGAGCCTGTTCGCCGTGCGTGCGGTAGAGACAATGTCCCGCCGTCGCCACGACGTTTGGCGCCACGCAGAAGGCCGTGCACAGGAGGCGCGAGCGCTGGCTGAAAATGAGCCCGATCTGCTGCTTGAGCCCCTGCAATCGGGCGGGGACGTCGACGCGGTCATCGCGGCCAAACACCGCCACGGGATCGGACAGCCTCGCCGTGCCGCCGCCGCCGAGGCGCGCCGGCCCCGCTGCCGCTGCCGGCGGGTTTGCGGCGCTGACCGTGGCCGCCAGCATGGCGATGGCGGCAAATCCAGCGGGGCGGCAAAACGCACGCCTTGCCGCCGCAACCGGGGCGAGCATCGGCGGCATCCTTGCTTGCCCGTCTCGGCGCTGCCGCATGCCTCAATCCTTACCAACTTTTAATGCAGCTGAAAGCCGCCTGTAAGGGCAGGCCGCCTATATGGCTTCTCCTACCCACGTCTGTGGCATTCTCACCTTTGAGGTCAATCGCATGGATTCCCCTCTCCTCAGCCCTGGTGCCTTACGCGGTAAGCGGCGCGTGGTATTCGCCTCGACGCTTGCGCTCTTGGCGCTGACCGGCGTCGTCGGTCTGGGTTTGCCGCTTGAGCGTGTCGAGGCGCAGAAGGCCGATAGCGTGCAGACGCCGTTCGGGCGCGCACCGCTGTCGTTTGCGGACATTGTCGATCGTGTCAAACCGGCGGTGGTGAGCATCCATGTCACCAACGGTGGTCCCAAGGTCGCCCAAAAGGGCGCCGCGCCGCGCGGCAAGGACCTGCTGCCGGACCTGCCCGACGATCATCCCTTGAGCGAGTTCTTTAAGCGGTTGCCGCCCGAGTTCCGCGGCCAGCCGGGGCCCAACCCGGGCCGGCCGAGCCTGGCGCAGGGATCGGGATTTGTCATCTCGTCCGACGGCTATGTGGTGACCAACAACCATGTCATCGACGGTGCCAACAGGATCCAGGTCAGCTTCGACAAGGACAACAAGTTCGACGCCGAGCTCATTGGTTCGGATTCGCGCACCGACGTCGCCCTCTTGAAAATCAAGGCGAGCCAATCCTTCCCGTTCGTCAAATTCTCCGACAAGCTGCCGCGCGTCGGTGATTGGGTGGTGGCCGTCGGCAATCCGTTCGGCCTCGGTGGCACCGTGACGGCCGGCATCGTGTCGGCGCAGGGACGCGACATCGGCTCGGGTCCCTACGATTACATGCAGATCGATGCCGCGGTGAACCGCGGCAACTCGGGCGGTCCCACCTTCAACCTCGATGGCGAGGTGGTGGGCGTCAATACCGCCATCTACAGTCCCTCGGGCGGCAACGTCGGTATTGCCTTTGCCATTCCCGCCCGCACGGCGACGGAAGTCGTCGAGCAGCTGAAGTCGTCGGGCTCCGTCAGCCGCGGTTGGCTCGGGGTCAAGATTCAGAATGTCGACCAGGACGTGGCCGCGAGCCTCGGCTTGGCCGAGGCCAAGGGGGCGCTGGTCACCGAGGTGACCGCCGCCAGCCCGGCCGCCGACGCCGGCTTGAAGAACGGCGATGCCATTCTGGCCGTCAACGGGCAGAACATCGATGACAGCCGCGACCTCGCCCGCAAAATCGCCGCGCTCAATCCGGACAGCAAGGTCGACGTCAAGGTCTTGCGTGGCCAGAAGGAGCAGACCATGCAGGTCAAACTCGGCAAGTTCCCGAGCGGTAAAGAGGTTGCTAAGGCGGAGCCGAGCAAGGAGCCGCAGACGACCGAAATGGACCAGCTCGGGCTCACCATTGCCCCTGCCAGCGGCGCCAACAAGGAAGGCGTGGTCGTCACCGAGGTGGATGGCAGCTCGGACGCGGCCCAGAAGGGGATCAAATCGGGCGACATCATCCTGGAGGTCGGCGGCCTGACGGTTAAGAGCCCCGACGACGTCGCCAACGGCGTCAAAGAGGCGTCCAAGCTCGGGCGCAAGGCCGTCCTCATGCGCATCAAGTCGGGCGGCGATCTGCGCTTTGTCGCCGTGCAACTGAAGAAAGGTTAATCGGCCAGGCCGAAACACATGGCCCTGCCCGAGGCGGCCCCTTCGCCAAGCGAATGGGCCGCCTCGTTCGTT
>DASTMQ010000311.1:0-2516 GCA_035714005.1 Hyphomicrobiaceae bacterium | reverse complement strand
TCACAACGTTCTCGGCATTCTCGCTCGATGCTGCCTTGCTCTATGAGCGCGGTCAGCCCTGGTTCGCTGCAGCTTACGTGGCGGCTTCGGTACTGCTGTCGATCGGCGGCTTGTTCGCGGCTCTATGGGGCATGCGCATCTGGAGCAGTTGAAAGCATCGCCCCCTTCACCAATCGATCCGAATTTGGCGCGGCGTCGGCTTCACCACAGGGCCAGCACCACAGAGCCAGCACAGCGGGGCGGCGCGCCGGGTGGTCCGGTGCATTGACGCTGGCCCCGTGGTGCCGCCAAAGGCGGCAATGCAGCGCAAAGTGCCGCAAAGGGCGCCGATCGCGCCCGAACAGCGGCTCGGCCATGGGCAACAGGAAAGATCGGCAACGCGCAGCCCATCCAGCAGCTGATGGTCGACAGGTCGGTCAGCGTTTCGTGGCATCGACCCTAGCGGCAACAAACCAAACACCTCGCTGCGCGCGGCAGCTCGATGCCCGTGACCCCATGCGACCCCCGCATCCCCGCGCTTGATCGCAACAGACACGTGACCGAAACTGCCCTGTCGTTGCCCCAGGAGATGCACCATGCACCGGATCATCGCCTATTGGCCTGCGCTCGCTCGCGTCATGATGGCGAGCCTTTTCGTTTGGGACGGCGTCGTGCAGCTGCGCAATCCCGGCGGCACGGCAAAATATTTCGCCGGCGTGCATGTGCCCGCCCCCGCAACTGCCGTTTGGATCTCCGTCGCTGTTCACCTTGTCGGCGGCTTGGCCGTAATGTTGGGTTTTAAGACGCGCTGGGCCGCAGCTCTGCTTTGCCTTCTCTGCCTTGGCACGGCTTTTGGGGTGCATCTCCCCATCGGCGATATCTCCAATATGACCCACTTCTACAAAAACTTGGCGATGGCGGGAGGCTTTCTCTACATGATGCACTACGGCGCCGGCATCGTCAGCATCGACGGCGCACGCAGTGCATAAAGCGCAGGGCAAAGCCTAAACGAAGCCTGGGTTAAGAAAGGCACGGCGCCGATGATTGGCACGCGCGCCACCGCACTCGCGTGCGAGCGGTCGCGTGCGAGCCCAACTTGAGCGACTGGCGAACGGCATGACGCATTTGACCTCGCCCAGCGCCCGCAGGCGAGGCAACCGTAACATCGGCAAGCTCCGCGGCCGCGCCTCACACCGTCGTTCTGGGACAAGCGTTGGCTTGGGTTTGGGCATGCCAAGCCCCACCCCGTCGCGTTCGCTGCCAGGTACCGCTGCCGGCCAGCGCGCGCAGGCACGGCCCGACCGAGCTCATTCCTGGTGGGCCGCGCGCAATCGGTTGAACAGGGGACGTCGAATTGAAATACTTTCTCAACCGAAGCACTTAATGCTCGGTCAATCCGAACCTTTCGGGAGCAACGAAATGGTAAGAATCAACAACATCGGGAAAATGTCCTATAGCCAGCTCGTGCGGGCCGAACTGGAGGTCGCGCGATTGAAGGCCCAAAGGCAAAGCCAGGAACGCGCTGAAGTTCGACTCAAGGCCATTGCAATGGCCAAGGCGCACGGTTTTGACATCGACGACCTGTTCGGCCAAGGGCGCAAAGGCAAGGTGCCCGTCAAGTACCGCGATCCCAACAATCCGGCGAACACCTGGACCGGGCGCGGCCTCATGCCGCGATGGTTGGTGAAGGCCACTAGAGGGGGCAAGGCCAAGAAAGACGACTTCTTGGTTTAGTTGTGAGCGCAACGGACCGACACCGGTTTTGGCCGTCGATTCCGCGTTGTCGTGGCTGCGCCCGCAATGGCGCGAAAAACTAGGCTGCGCCGACCACGTCGAGACCCGATCGGGCCTCGGCGCGCGCCCCTCCTGGGCCCTACGCCGGCGCCGGAGCCGATCGTTGCCGGGTTTGCCATCTTACTCCGGCGCATCTGGGACTTGCCCTTGGCCGCTCGCGCGGCAAGAATTCCCCATGGCAACGCGAGGCCAACCTGTCAGATGGCTGAGGTCCAAATCCAGGGTATCGCCGATAGGGTCGGCGTCGAGGATGCGCTCGGGTGGATTGATGCGCTGCCGGTTGCCGCCGCGGAAGAAGATACCCTCTTGACAGAGGTTGCCGGACGCATTCTGGCCCGGGACGCAAATTCAAAATTGGACCTGCCGCTGGTCGACCGGGCCGCCGTCGACGGCATTGCCGTGCATGCGGAGGAGACCATCGGCGCCAGCTCGTACAATCCATGCGTGTTGCAGTGGACGGCTGCTGCGAGCGACCTTGCACCCGGAGGCGCTCGCCGCGTCAATGCCGGCGACCCCCTCCCGAGCGGAGCGGATGCGGTCATCCGCTTGGAACATGTCGGATTGGACGGAGTGGGTCGGGCCACCCTCACGGAGCCAATGGCCGCGGGCAGCGGCATTGAACGCAGCGGTAGTCAAGCGGCCCGCGGCAGCAGGCTGGTCGCGGCGGGACACCGGCTCGCCGCTGCCGATATCGGCATGCTGGCGTGCGCTGGGCTGGCTGACGTCTGCGTGGTCGCAAGGCC
>DASTMQ010000310.1:0-1968 GCA_035714005.1 Hyphomicrobiaceae bacterium | reverse complement strand
TGACGCCTCCAAGCGCGCCGTCGGCTGGGCCAAAGAGAACCAAATGCAGTCGGGTCTGGGTGCGGCGCCGATCCGCTGGATCGTCGAGGACGCCCGCAAGTTCGTGGCGCGCGAGCTGCGGCGCGGTAAAACCTATCACGTTATTCTGGTCGATCCGCCCAAGTTCGGGCGCGGGCCCGCCGGCGAGGTGTGGGACGTCTTTCAGCATCTGCCGGCGTTGTTGCGCGATTGCGTCACCCTGCTCGACAAGGAGCGCGCCTCACTCGTGCTCACCACCTACGCCATTAGAGCCTCGGCGCTGGCCAGCGACGGGCTCGTGCGCGAGTGCGTGCGCGGCCGCGGCGGCGTGGTCGACAGCGGCGAGCTGGCCGTGATCGAACAGGCGGGCGCGCGGCTGCTTCCGACCGCAAATTTCAGCCGCTGGAGCAGTGATGCGATCGCGCCCTGAGTTGCGCGCGGGCACCCGCGTCGTCACCAGCCTGCAGAACGAGCGCGTGAAGCTGATCCGCGCGCTTGAGATGCGCAAGGCGCGCCGCGACACGGGGCTGTTCGTGGCCGAGGGTGCCTCGCTGTTGCTGACCGCGCGGGCGGCGGGCTTGGTCCCCAAGATCCTGGTCGGCCTCGCGGGCGGCCAAGCCCAAGTCGCAGTCGAGCTCGCGCGCTGGGCCGCGCGCGCCGGCGCGGAGTGCCTCGAGGTGTCGGCGGCCGTGCTTGCCAAGCTTGCCGGCAAGGACAATCCGCAGAACCTGCTGGGCGTGTTTGAACAACGCTGGGCCAGCGTGCCCGACGCCAAGGGCGTGCCGGCCAGTGCCCTTTGGCTGGCGCTGGAGGCGCCACGCGACCCCGGCAATCTCGGCACCATCCTGCGCACCAGCGAGGCGGTGGCGGCGAGCGGGGTCATCCTGATCGGCCACAGTTGCGATCCCTATTCGCGAGACGCGGTGCGCGCCAGCATGGGTTCGATCTTCAATGTGCCGGTCGTGCGTCTCGAGCCCGAGGCGTTCCTGGCTTGGCGTGCCGCCTGGCGGGGCGACGTGGTCGGCACGCATCTGGAGGCACGGGAAGACTTCCGCCAGGCGGGCTATCGGGCCCCGCAGTTGCTGGTGATGGGCAGCGAAGGGCCGGGCCTCTCCGGCGACCTGGCGCGCGCCTGCCCGCGGCTTGTCAAAATACCGATGGCGGGCAGGCTCGATTCGCTCAATCTGGCGGTGGCGAGCGCGCTCATGCTCTATGAAATACGCAAGGATCGCCTGCGCCTCGGCGGGCTGCCAAGCCCCTAGAAGCGGAAGCGCAAATAGCCGACGCCGTCGCCCGTGTCGCGCGGCCGGCCGGGGTAATTCTCCCAAAAGTCGACGGTCTGGCGGCGCAAGGTGTCGCTGCAACTGAAGGCGCACTCATACCAGGTGCCGCCCGGCAGGCCCACCTCCAGCCGTCCCTTGCTGTTGCGCCGGACCGGCCCTGTTGCCGTGCCGTGGCCATAAAAGCTTTCGGCGACGACCACACCGTAGCCGCCGCGTTGGCGCGGGCCGTCCTGCGCGGCGCCGAGCGACGGCCAGGCCAGCAAAACGCCCACAAACGTGACGGCAGCGGACTTGAGCATATCCCCTCATCTCCCATCGAGGCGCCGCGGAGTAAAGTCTCGACCTGCGCCTTACCCCTGTGGCGCCGTGTTGCTGACACCGATCGGTGGGCGCGAGCCGGCGCGGCGCGGCATGATCCCGGCACGCTACAGGCAGTTCGTGTTCGAATCGCGAATGGCGCAAGCTGGCCGCGCCGATCCCAGCCCGCCTGTAGCCAGCCAGTCACACCAAACGGGGGTACGGCGTCCGCCTCAGGCGATGCGGCCGCCCAGCTCATCCTCGATATGGATGCGGATGATGTCTTCGAAGCTGGCGTCGGCTTTGAAGCCCAGGGCCAAGGCGCGCTCGGGTGCGAAATTGCGGGGCCAGCCCGCCACCACGCCTTCGA
>DASTMQ010000309.1:0-14098 GCA_035714005.1 Hyphomicrobiaceae bacterium | reverse complement strand
GCGTGCCTTCTCGGCGTCACGGGGATCCAGGCGTGCGCATGCCGAGCAAGTATAGGTCAAGGGCTGTCGGCTGCACCAGGCGCGCAGGCAACGGGCACGTGGCTCGACGGGGCGCATCGCCCTGGGACGGCCCCGATGCCGCAAGGGCAATGGACCACAAAAAATGCGCCTCCGGGCCCCTGCCCTGGCGGGAAGCGTGTTGGTGGCGCTCGCACCCCGCAGGGCCGGCGCGGGCAGCTTTACGGCGCGGCCGCTCGGCGAGGTAACTTGGGAGCCGCGGCGGCTGCCGCCGCCGCGGTCCGCGGACCGCCTCAATAGGACAGGCCATCCTTGACGACCACCCAGCGACCGTTCTTCACCTGCTGCACGCTGGTGATGGTGGTGGCCAGATGGTCGCTTTTTGAGAACTTGGTCGGCGGCGAACCGAAGATGTCCTGGTATACGTCGCCGCTTTCCAGGGCGGCCAACAATTTGTCCCCCGTCAGGTCCTTGCCCGCGAGCTTGAGATAGTGCGCGAGCGTCATGACGGCGTTATAGCCGATGATCGCTTGCGTGTTGGCCGCCGCATTGTAAGCCTTGCGATAGCCGTCGAGCCACTCCTTGACCTTGCCCTTGGCCGTGTCCTCGTAGGGGATTTCAAAGGCGCCCGCCGAGTAGAGCCCCTCTACCACCTCTTTGCCCAGCGCCGGCACCTCCAGCACGTTCACGGGAGTGGCGCCGAGGAAGGTCACATCCCAGCCGAGCTTTTTGGCTTCACCCATGGCGCCGATCGGTTCGCGAATGATCGCACCCAGCAGCACCAGATCGCAGCCGTCGGCCTTCATTTTGGCCACCTGCGCGCTGAAATCCGAGGCACCGCGCTTATAGCTGGTCACGGAGGCCGGCTGCATCTTCATGGCGGCGAGCTGCTGCGAGAAGCCATCGAGAACGTTCTGACCGTACTCGTCATCCTGATGCAGGATGCAGGGCTTCTTGAAGCCTCTGGATTCGATCATGTATTTGATCACCGCCCGCGTGCTTTCCACGTAGGGCAAGAGATTGTTGAACTTCAAGCGCTCCTGGGGTTTGGCCGGATCGAACTTGAAGGTGAACTCGGCGGCGGTCAACGGAAACAGCTGCAGCACGCCGGCATCGAGGGTGATGTCTTGTGCGGCGAGCACCGTCGGCGATCCCATCGAGCCGAGATTGACGAAGATTTTGTCCTTCTCGATCATCTTTTGCGTGGCCAGCACGGCTTTCTTCGGGTCATAGCCGCTGTCTTCCAGGATCAGCTTCAGTTTGCGACCATGAATGCCGCCGGCGGCGTTGAGCTCATCGATGGCGAGCTTCATGCCGTTGCTGACGGGGACCCCCCAACCCTTGATCGGTCCCGATAGGTCCTGATGCGTCCCGATCACGATCTCGTCGGCCGCGATCCCCTGATTGGTCACCTTGGTCTGCGCCAAGGTCGGGCCGACGGCCAGCGTCAGCACGGTTGCCGCGAGACTTGCCTTCCATAGTGCATTGGGCATGCGTTTCCTCCTTCTCACTCTCCTCGGCGGCACTTGCTTGAGCCGATCCTGGATGCCACTAACCAAAATAGACGCTCCGCACCGCACCACGGGCCTCAGGCCGCGGCGCGATCCCGGTACATACTCTCGATCTCGCTTGCGTACTTCTGGTTCACGTACGCGCGTTTCAGTTTCATGGTGGGCGTCAGTTCTTCGTCTTCGGGCGTCAGCTGCTGCTCGATGAGGTAGAACTTCTTGATCGCCTCCACGCGAGCAAAGTTGGCATTCACCTTCTCGATTTCGCCCCAAATTAGGTCTTGCACCTGCTTGGCACGGGTGAGGCTGGCGTAATTGGTGAACGGCACGCTCTGATCCTGGGCAAATTTCTCGACGTTCTCCTGGTCGATCATCACCAGGCAGGTCAGGTATGGGCGTTTGTCGCCAATGATTACCGCATCGGAAATGTAGGGCGAAAACTTCAGCTGGTTCTCGATTTCCGAGGGCGTAATATTCTTGCCGCCGGCCGTGATGATGATGTCCTTCATGCGGTCCGTGATGCGCACGAAGCCTTCCTCGTCCAGCGTTCCAATGTCCCCCGTGCGCAGCCAGCCGTCGTGGTCGATGGTTTCCGCCGTCCTTTCCGGCTTGTTGAGATAGCCCATGAAGGTAAAATCGCCTTTGATCAGGATTTCCTGTTCCGGGGAGATCTTCACCTCTCCCCAGGGAACCGCCTGACCGACCGTGCCGAGCTTGATTTTTTCCGCCCGCATTGAGGTTGCAACTCCGCAGTTCTCGGTTTGACCGTAGACCTCATACATGTTCAAGCCGAGCGCCAGGTACCACTTGATGAGGTCGGGTGAGATCGGTGCCGCGCCGGTGTAGAGCAAGCGGCAACGGTCCAAACCTAGCATCCTGCGGATGTTGCGCAGTACCAGCCAATAGGCGGCCGCGTTGGCGAGCCGCAAGGGCGGCGACGGCGCCGTCCCCCGCAGCCGATGCGCGGCCATGCGGTAGCCGATGCCGATGGCGCAGCGATAGGCCCATTTCTCCAGGGGGGTTGCGTCCTTCAGCGCGATCATGATGGCTGAGTAGAACTTTTCCCATACCCGCGGTACCGCTAGGAACGCGGTCGGCTGCACCTCGCGGATGTTGTCCGGGACCGTCTCGGGACTTTCCGCAAAATTCATGATCGATCCGGTTGCGACCGAATAGTAGTAACCGCCGACGCGCTCGGCGACATGGCACAACGGCAGGAACAGCAACCGCTCGTCGTCGGCCGCAACGGGAAACAGTGTATCGGCATGCCGCATCTGGGTCAGCACGCTTTTGTTGGCGTGCATTACTCCCTTCGGCGGTCCGGTGGTGCCCGAGGTGTAGACCAGGATGGCGAGATCCTCGAGGCGGCGCGAATCCAGCATTTCTTGCCAGAGCCCCTCGCGACCCTCAATGTAGGCTTTGCCGCGCTCAATGAAGTCGTACAAGGATACGGCCATCGGATCGGTGAAGGTGGAAAGGCCTTCCATGTCGTCGATGACGATCAGCTTGAGTTGCGGGCAACGCGCGCGCACCATCAGGACCTTGTCAAGCTGCTCATCGTCTTCGACAAAGATGACCTTGCTGCCGCTGTCGACCAGCAGATACTCGACCTGCTTGGCAGCATCGGTTGGATAAATGCCAGAGGAGACGCCGCCGGCGCACAACACGCCCATATCGGCGTAGATCCATTCGGGCTTGGTGTTCGACAGGATCGAGGCGACATCGCCTGGTCGAAAGCCCGAGGCGTATAGCGCGTAGGCGATCGCCTTGGACTTGTCCCCCCACTGGCGCCAGGATACGGACTTCCAAATGCCCAGTTCCTTTTCGCGCAGGGCCGTGCGCGCGCCGCGCTGCTCGACCGCGATCAGGAAGCTCTTGGCGATGGTGTCGCCGACGCTCAGTTTCTCACGCTCGGCCATTGCCTCTGTCCTGCTATCGCCACGTCTTTTTTCGCTTCCAGCGCCGTTCGCCGCGGGCGCTTTCTTCCTTGGCACCAAGGTAGAATTCCTGCACGTCCTTTGATTGCATCAGCCGCTCGCAGGTATCGGCCATGACGATGCGGCCCACCTCCAACACGTAGCCATAGTAGGCGATCTCGAGGGCCATTTTCGCATTTTGCTCGACCAGCAAGATCGAGACGCCCTCAGCCTCATTGATGCGCCGGATGATGGAAAAGATTTCCTTCACCAGCAGCGGTGACAGCCCAAGCGAGGGTTCGTCCAGCAGCAACAGCCGCGGCCGGTTCATCAGCGCCCGCGAGATGGCGAGCATTTGCTGCTCACCTCCCGACAGGTGTCCGGCCGCCTGATCGAGCCGCGCCTTCAGGACCGGGAAGTAATCGTAGATGCGTTCGAGGTCGTTGGCGATGCCGTCGCGATCGCTGCGCAAGTAGGCGCCCATGTTCAGGTTTTCGGCAACCGTCAGAAAGGGAAATACCTCGCGACCTTCCGGCACATGCCCCAGGCCCATGCGCACGATGCGGTCCGGGCTCAGGCGCTGGATCGGCTTGCCCTCAAAGTCGATGCTGCCTTTTTGTGGGTCGAGCACGCCGGAGATGGTCTTGAGCACAGTGGTCTTGCCGGCGCCGTTGGCGCCGAGCACGGTGACGATCTTGCCACGCGGCACCTCGAGGCTGACCCCGCGAATCGCCATGATTGGCCCATAGTAGCTTTCGATGTTGGCGACCTTGAGAATGGCGTCGCTGTGAGCGTCGGCGCGGGCCATACTGTCAGCTTCCAAGATAGGCGGCGATGACATCGGGATGGCTTTGCACTTGCGCCGGCGTCCCGCTCGCGAGCACGCGGCCATAGTTGAGGGCCAGCACGCGATCGGAGACACGGTTCACCAGGGTCATGTCGTGCTCCACCATCAGCACCGTGATCCCCAGTTCGTCCTTGATGTCTCGGATCCAGAACGACATATCGTCGGTTTCCTCGACATTGAGACCGGAGGAGGGCTCGTCCAGCAAGATCAACTTGGGTTCCGAGCACAGCGCCCGGGCAAGCTCGGTTACCTTGCGCACGCCATAGGGCAGGCCGGCGATGATCTTTTCGCGATAGGCTTGCAGATCGAGCAAATCGATGACCTCCTCGACCTTGGCCCGATGCTGCCGCTCGGCGCGCTTGACGCTGGGCAAAAACATCAGCTCCTGCCAGAGCCGCGTGCGCGAGTGGCAGTGACGTCCCACCAGGAGATTGGCCAACAGGCTGGCATTCTCGAACAGTTCGATGTTCTGGAAGGTGCGGGCAATGCCCATTTTGGCAATCGTGTGTGGGGGCAGCCCGGTAATGTCGCAATCGCCGAAATAAAGGCGACCCGAGCTCGGCTCGTACAAGCGCGAAATCAGGTTGAAGATCGAGGTCTTGCCGGCACCATTCGGGCCGATGATGGTGAAGATTTCCCCCTTGTCGACTTCGAAGGAGACGTTGTCGACGGCCTTCAGCCCGCCGAATTGCAACGAGATGCCGTCGACCCTGAAGAAGCTCACCGATTGCGCTCCGTCTTCACATAGGTCTTCTGGCGCTTGAAACTTGCCCTTTTGTAAAGCGGAAACAGCTGAAAGAAGAGTTTGACCTTCAGCCAGCGTCCGTAAAGCCCCATGGGCTCGAACAGAATGAAGAGCATGATGATGACGCCGTAAATGGCGCCCTTCAGACCGGCCGCCGAAGCAACGTTGTTGAGGGTCTGTTCCAGCGCCTGCGCCCGCCCGGCGCCGACACCAAGGCTGGTGGCAAGGCCGGCGATGAAGGTTGGCACGTCGTCCTTCACCCAGGTTAGCAGCGGATCGACCATGACGATGAAGATGGCGCCCAGCACGGCGCCGTGCAGGCCGATGGCGCCGCCAATGATGATCACCATCACGAATTCGATGGACAGCAGCAGCGTGAACATTTCGGGGCTGATGAACGACAACTTGTGCGCATAGAGCGATCCGGCAAGCCCGGTGATCGCCGCCGAGATGGCAAAAGACTTGACCTTGTAGGCGGCGATGTCGATGCCCATGCTTTTCGCCGCCGTCTCGCTGTCGCGAATGGCGATGAAGGCGCGTCCCGTGGGTGAACGCATCAGATTGAGGGCGCCGATGATGATGACGGCCAGCACGCCCAGACACAAATAGTAGAAGGAGACGTGGTTGGTCGGAATCTCGATCCCCCACGCCTGCAGGGTTCGCACGCGCAAGCCCTCATTGCCGTGCGTGACGCTCTCCCAACGGGCCAAGATCTCTTCAACGATGAAAGCGAACGAAATGGTGGCAATCAAGAGGTAGATGCCGTGTAGTCGCAGGGCCGGAAAACCCACGACGGCGCCGATAATGCCGGTGAGCACCCCGGCCCAGAGAAAGTAGCCCAGGTGCGGGAGCCACAGCCTGCTGGCGCCGATCCATGGCAGCGTGAGGTCGAGATGAAATAGGCCGGCACCGGCGAACGGTACCCCCTTGGATTGCAAATAGGCCGTGGTATAGGCGCCGATGGCGAGGAAGGCGGCATGGCCGAGCGAGCCTTGGCCGGTGAAACCCGTCAAGATCATCAAGGCGACGCCGACGATGGCGTAGATGAATACGAATACGAATTGGCTCTGCAGGTAAGAACTCAATAGCAGCGGTGCCGCCAGGAGGGCGCCGAACAGCAGCGCGTATGACCACAGCTGGCCGCGATGCTGAATGAGGCGGATGTCCTGGTCGTAGGTGGTTTTGAAGAAGAATTGCATGCCGCGAACCGCTCGAGCCTAGACCTTCTTGCGCGCCACCATGCCGAAGAGACCTTGTGGTCGCAGCAGCAACACCCCGAGCAGTACGACGTAGGGTGCTACGTCCTTCCAGCCCGCCGCTAGGTAGAAGCCGGCCATGGTTTCAATCACGCCAATGATGACGCCGCCGGCAACCGCACCGGGAATCGAGCCGAAGCCACCCAGCACCGCAGCGGGAAACGCCTTGAGCCCGAGCGCCAGCCCGACGTTGGTGTGGATGAAGGTGATGGGTGCCAGCAGCACGCCGGCGCAGGCCGCCACCATGGCGCTGATCGCCCAGATCAGGGACACGACGCGCTTGACGGGAATGCCCATGTAGTAGGCGGCCAGCATGTTCTCGGAGGTCGCGCGCATGGCGGTGCCGAGCCGGGTCCGGTTGAAGAAGACGTAGAGCAGGGCGCATAGGATCACCGTTGCCACGATCACCGAAAGCTTGTCGTGTGCCAGCACCAGGTTGCCGATCCGGATCACCCCGGAGGCAAAGGGATTGTCGATCTTGAGGTCATCGGTGCCCCAAATCATGCCGGCGGTCGAGCGCAGGAAGTAGCCAAGCCCGATCGTCGCCATGACGATGGCAAACTGCGGATAGCCCAGGATCGGCCGCACCACCAGGCGCTCGATCAGCATGCCGAGCAGGCCCATCGTGACGACGGAGAGGACAAATCCCGACCAGTAGCTGAAACCCATGAGCGAGATGAAGGTGTAGGCGAAAAAGCCTCCCAACATCATCAGGTCGCCTTGCGCGAAATTGACGACTTCGGTGGCCTTGTAGATGAGCACGAAGCCGAGCGCGATCAGTCCATAGACACAACCGAGCGCAATACCACTCACCAGCTGCTGAATGAAATCCAGCATGCCGCTGCCGTCTCCCTAGTGTTCGGCTGGTGCCGCTGGTGGCCCCCGCCCCCGATGTTCTTGACTGCACCGCTTCTTTGCCGTCGGTCCCGCTAGACTGCGCGAAGGAGCGTTGACAGTCGAGCCTCTTTTTCGCCTGGTGCACGGGGATTGCCAGGCGCGGCGAGAAAGGGTGGGCGCCCCCAGGGCCCAGGGGGGTGGAGGGGGCGCTGGGCCAGTGCGTCAGGCCAGTGCGTCAGGCCGGTGCGTCAGGCCGGTGCGTCAGGCCAGTGCGTCAGACCAGTGCGTCAGGCCAGTACTTGGCCTACCCGGTCATGCCTCAATCACAGCGTGGGGCGCTTGGCCAGTTGTGGGCGCAGTTTTGGGCTAGCTTTGGGCCAGTGTGCGGACCAGTGTGCGGACCAGTGTGCGCACCAGTGTGCGGCCGGGTGCGCGCCCCGACGCCCCCCGCTCTCCACCGGTGCCGGCGAGCGAAGGATCGGTGCCGGCCGCCCCGGGGCCGGTCGCGGCCACAAATTGGGCCAATGGTCTAGCTTACCTGCGAATCCGATGAGAACGGCGGAGCAGGGAGCGCAGGACCCATGACCAACCCCCGCAGGGTACGCCCGCGCAGGCTCGCCGCCTTGCCGCCGTTTGCCTTGGCGCTTAGCCTTTTGCCCCTCCCCCTGCCGGGCGCCAACGCCCTGGAAGAGGTGGCCGGTGAGAAGAAGGCGCTCGATGCCTGTGACCGCAAACTTTGCGCCTTGCTCTTGGAAAAGAATCCCCGCGGCGA
This sequence comes from Hyphomicrobiaceae bacterium, assembly GCA_035714005.1. GTDB lineage: Bacteria > Pseudomonadota > Alphaproteobacteria > Rhizobiales > Hyphomicrobiaceae > AWTP1-13. Next base: position 6,199 of record DASTMQ010000309.1, on the reverse strand, counting down.
GGACCTCAAATGCAGCCTCACCAAGACGTGGGCCAAGGCCACGATCAAATCGGCGGAGACGCAGACCACCAAATGGGGCTTCGGCGACGCCCGCTGCACGGTTCACCTCAACATGAGCCGGGCCGATCTCGTTGCCGCCCTGACCTCCCCCGAATACAAGCTGAAGGCGCCCCCGCATACGGTCGATTGCCTGGTCGAGGAGGAGGGCGGGGCCAAGCCCATCAAAGCCACCCTCGCCCCGAAAATCGAGTTCAAGAACGGCAAAGCGGAAAAGGTGCGCATCAACCTGCAAAAGATCGATGGTCCGTTTGCCATCACCGGCGTGCTATCGGCGGCGGCGACCCTGGAAGACCGCATCGGCCTATTCCATCGCTCGATGGTCAAGTCGGTCAATCGCTATATCGAAAAGCACTGCGTGAACCTGCTCGCTACCGCTGCCAAGGACGGGGCCGCCAAGAAGTAATGCGCCGCCCGTTGCCGGCCCGTTCACGCAGAATTTTTTGGCCGGTTGAGCCGGTCCGTGTTAGCGGGCATCGCCGTTGCCACGAGCCAAGGATCGAGCGCAGATGCCAAAGCACATGCCACCGATGGGCGCCAAGCTGCGCACCGGGCTTGCCGGCGCGTTGGCTCTCATGCTGCTGTGGGCGATGACGAACGCCCCCTCGGCAGCCGCCGACAGCGCCAAAGCCCGTGCCCACGACTTCAATTTCGAGGCGATCGACGGTGGCCGGATGCCGCTGCAGCAGTGGCGCGGCAAGGTTCTTCTCGTCGTCAACACCGCCTCATTTTGCGGTTTCACACCCCAATACGAGGGTCTGCAGGCGCTCTGGCAGCGCTACGAAGCCAAAGGCCTTGTCGTGGTCGGAGTACCGTCCAATGACTTCGGCGGGCAGGAGCCCAACTCCGAGGCGGAAATCCTCGGTTTTTGCAAGGGCGCCTACAACGTGAGTTTTCCGCTCACCAGCAAGCAGGTCGTGGCTGGTCCCCAGGCGCATCCCTTCTATCGCTGGGCCTTCGATACCCTTGGCGCCGGAGCCGCGCCGAAATGGAACTTCCACAAATATCTTGTCGGTCGGGACGGCCGCCTGCTTGGCGCCTTTGGCACCCGCGTGACGCCACAAGCTCCAGAGCTGATCCAAGCCGTCGAGGCCGCTCTGGCCAAGAACTGAGGACAGCGCTACTTGCTCGCCTGCAGCGTTGCGCAAAAGTGGTCGAACTGTTCCTTGGACCACTTCATGCTGCTGTTCCAGCCCTGCCGGCATTCCTCGACCGTCGGATTGATGACAATCGTGGCCCCCGGCTGGGCCTGCGGGTTGCCGGGGGGCGGGGCGGGATTGATGGGACCAGGCTGGGGCGATGGTGCTCCCTGGCCGAGGCTGGTGCTGACGCTGGCAGCCAACAGCAGCGCGGCACTCGAGGCAATGGCAAGTGCACGAAGCATCTTTTGACCCTCTGTCGTGTGGCGGCGCGGCCAAAGGCCTGCCCTTTGCAGCCTGAACGTGCCGGCGACGGCCCAGTTCCCGCGGCACCCCGGTGGAACCCTCTGCTCACGCTCACGTTTCCCGGTGACAGCGTTGGAGCAAACCCATGAGCTTTGAAGACAAGGAGGCCGAGCTCGGTCTTTTGCTGACGCGTATGCAAAACGAGCCCAAGGATCGCCACGAGCTCTATTTGCAGATCAGACAGAAGCTCAATGAGCTCAAAGCCTACGGCATGCCGCTACCCGAGACCCTGGTGAAGCTCGAGCGCCAATTGGAGGCCGAATTCGAGGCCGAGAAGGATAACTGATGCCCTCGGTGGCGCCGGGCCGTCGGGCGCGACGCCGGCGCCACCGCACCGGCGGCCCGCAGCTCGGCTCACAGCACCAAACCTGTGCGCGCCAGCCGGCGCGAACGTGTGGCCTTGCGACACAGCCCGGCGATTTCGCGTTCGGCCGACTTCAGGTCACGCGCCGCGCCCGCCGCCGCGCAAGGGTCGGTATAGCAGCGCCAGTGATAGCCGACGCGCCTGCCGACCTTGATCGCCGATCCGACCGGCAAATGCGGATCCTCCGCGAAAAAGTTAACGACGCCCGTGTGGCGGCAACGTTTTTTGGACAGCATGTGACCCTCTTTTGCACCGTCGTTGGTCCTTCCCCTCCTTCGCGCGCCGTCTCTAACTAGAAAGTATGACGAGCCTGCGACTGCCGCGAGCGCCCGCGCGCGACCTAGCGCAAGCCCGCTAAAAAAAGCGTTGCGGGCCGCTCGCGCTTGAGGTGGGAATTGCAAAGACGCGCCGCGGACGGCGCTCGAGGAGGATGCTGGTATGCCACAGGAGGCTCAGCGGGCAAGTCGCGCCGGCGCCATGGTGCGGGCGCGCGCCTATGTGGAAAGCGGCTCGTTTGAGAGGGATTTGGCGCGGCGCGTCGCCTTCAAGACCGAGAGCCAGAAACTGCCGGCCAGTCTAACCCAGCTTCGCGCCTATCTTGTCGACGAGATGGTGCCGGCCTTCACGCGCCTCGGTTTTGCTTGTCAAATCTACGACAACCCACTTCCCGGGCAAGGCCCAGTGCTGCTCGCCACCCTCCTCGAGGATGCCGGCCTGCCGACCGTGCTCGGCTACGGACACGGCGACGTGATCCGCGGGCTTGAGGACCAGTGGACGAAGGGCAAAGGCCCGTGGACGCTGGCCCGCGACGGCGAGCGTCTTTACGGGCGCGGCACGGCCGATAACAAGGGTCAACACACCATCAACATGGCCGCCCTCGAAGCCGTGCAGGCCGAACGCGCCGGCAAGCTCGGCTTCAACGCCAAGTTTATCATCGAGATGGGCGAAGAGGCGGGCTCAAAGGGTCTCGCCGAGCTGGTGGCCAGCCACAAAGCCGACTTTGCCGCCGATGTGCTCGTTGCCTCCGATGGTCCGCGGGTCAAGCCGCAGCGGCCCACGCTGAGCCTCGGCTGCCGTGGCGCCCTCAATTTCGATCTCGTCTGTGACCTGCGCGAGGGCGCTCATCACTCCGGCAATTGGGGCGGACTGATCGCCAATCCCGGGATCGTGCTCGCCCACGCCCTGGCATCGATTACCGGTGCCAAGGGCGAGCTGTTGGTCGAGGGCCTCAAGGCGCCGCCGATGTCGGCAGCCGTCAAGCGGGCGCTGGAAGACGTCGAGATCGACGCCGGGGAGGACGGCCCCGCGGTCGATACCTGGTGGGGCGAGCCGGGGCTTACGCCTGCGGAGCGGGTCTATGCGTCCAACGTCTTCAATGTCCTGGCCTTTACGACCGGCACACCGGGTCGACCCGTTAATGCCATCCCGCCCAAGGCCGTCGCCAACTGCCAGTTGCGTTTCGTCGCCGGCACCGACGCCAACACCGTCATGCCGGCGCTGCAGCGGCATCTCGATGCGCACGGCTTCACCTCGGTGAAAGTCACAATGCCGCCGGGCTCCAACAGTGGCGGTTTTGCCGCCACGCGCACCGAACCCGATCACCCCTGGGTAGAGTTTGTCGCCGCATCGCTGCAGCGCTCCCACAATACCAAGCCGGCGCTGATACCGCAGACCGGTGGCTCCATCTGCAACGATGTTTTTACCGATATCCTGGGCATGCCGACGATCTGGATCCCTCACTCCTACGCGGCCTGTTCCCAGCACGCCCCTGATGAGCACGTGTTATTGCCGCTCGTGCGCTCGGCCATCCAGTTGATGGCCGGCATATACTGGGACATCGGCGAGGGCAAAGCCCCACCGCGCGGGCAGGCCTGAGGCCTCAGCAGGGGTTCATGTATCGGCGGCGGGCGCCGCCGCAGACCGCCATGCGACCACGCACGGGTGATGCGGCACGCCCGCCAGCCCGCACGGATCCCCGCGGTGGCGAGCCCCGCATCGCCGCAATCTGCCGGGCCGGCGCGGCCGACCATGCTGTTGCCGCATCATTTCCATAAAAAGCGCGGAATCGGAGGGCACGCGCAGTTGGCCCTGGTAGGGGCAACGTCGCAGAGGAGACGCCGGCCATCGATATGCCCCTGCACTGGACGCTTCGCTCCGCCGGGCGCCACGCCCGCAATCCGCTCGCCATCTATGCGGGGCTGGCCTTGGCGGGCATGGCGCTCATCATTTTGACGGTGGCACCGCTCGCCTCCAAGGTCGTACAGCGTTGGTCCCAGCGTGACGTCGAGCTCAGGTCCCGCTTGGTCTTCAACTCCATCCGCGACCAGGTGGCGACCGGTCTCGCCAGCAGCAATGGCACTAATCTGGTGGACTTCTTTGACCGCATCGCCGAGGACGAACGCCTATTGGCCTTGGGCTTTTGCAGTGAAGCCGGCCAGCTTCTGCATGCCACCAAGCGCTGGCCGTCGGGCGTCGACTGCGCCAGTGTAGCGCGCACCAAGAACGATACCCTGGCGACGGCATTTGATGCCGGCCGCCGCCTGCTCGTCAGTGCCTTTCCCATGAGCGCCGGCCCGATCCGCGGCCATTTTATGATCTTGCACGACCTTCGCTTTGTCGACGAGCGCGCCGGCAAGGCGCGGCTTTATGCGGCGACCGCTTTGGTCGGGGGCATGGTCGGCATAGGCCTGCTCGCCGCTGCCATCATGCTGGGAGCGTTGCGCGGTTGGTCGCAGGTCGTTCGCTCCGCCCTAGCCGACGTGAGGCATGGAATCGAGCCAACGACGCGACGCGTCGACTTGCTGCCGATCACCTCGGAAATGCGGCTGCTGCTGCGAGACTTCCGGACCGAGCGGCGGGAAGGTGATGGGCTGCAGGTGCAGTGGTCGCCCCAGACCCTGCATCTCCTGCTCGAGGAGCGTTTACCCGACACCGAAGTCATCGCGGTTTCCAACCGGGAGCCCTACATCCACAATCGCAAGAATGGCTCCATTGCGCTGCAAATCCCGGCCAGCGGCCTGGTGGCGGCGCTGGAGCCCGTGATGCGCGCCTGCGGCGGCAAATGGATTGCTCACGGCAGCGGCAGCGCCGACCGCGAAACGGTCGATGCGCGCGACCATATCCGGGTGCCGCCCGGCGATCCCGCCTATACGCTGCGGCGCGTATGGCTGAGCGAGGAGGAGCAGGACGGCTACTACTATGGCTTTGCCAACGAAGGCCTCTGGCCACTGTGCCACATCGCCTTTGTGCGGCCGACATTCCGGCTCGAGGACTGGCTACAATACGTGGCGATCAACCAGCGCTTTGCCGATGCGGTGGTGCAGGAGGCAAATCGCGACGATCCGATCGTGCTCGTCCACGACTATCACTTTGCGCTGTTGCCGGCGATGGTGCGCGAGCACCTGCCCAATGCGACGATACTCACCTTTTGGCATATTCCCTGGCCCAATTCGGAGACCTTCAGCATTTGTCCCTGGCGCGAGGAGATCATGCACGGGCTGCTTGGCAGCACCATTCTCGGCTTTCACACGCAGTTCCATTGCAACAACTTCCTCGAAGCAACCGATCGCTTCGTGGAGAGCCGGATCGATCGCGAGCAGGCTTCCGTTACCGTGGCAGGGCGCGAGACCATGATCCGGCCGTATCCCATCTCGATCGAGTGGCCGCCCTCGGCGCTGGCGGGCCAGCCGCCGGTGGCGCAGTGCCGGGAGGCGGTGCGGCGTCGTTTCGGGCTGCCGGCGGCTGCCCGCATCGCCGTCGGTATCGAACGGTTCGACTATACCAAGGGCATCCTCGACCGCATGCGTGCCATCGACGATCTGTTGAGACGTCGGCCGTCGTGGAAGGAGCGGCTCGTGTTCATCCAGGCTGCCGCCCCAACGCGTGGTAAACTCGCTGCCTATAGCGCGCTGCAGAACGAAGCCGAGCGCCTGGCCGATGACATCAACGCACGGCACGGTAGCGCCAGCTACAAGCCGATCGTTCTCGTCATTCGCCACCATGAGCCGGACGAGGTGTTTGAGCTGTTCCGGGCCGCCGACGTGTGCGTGGTCTCGAGCCTGCACGACGGCATGAACTTGGTGGCCAAGGAGTTTGTGGCCTCGCGCGACGACGAGCAGGGCGTGTTGATTTTGTCGACCTTTGCCGGGGCGGCGCGCGAGCTGTCGGAAGCCTTGATGGTCAACCCCTACGATACCTTTGCCATGGGCGAGGCCTTGGAGCAGGCGCTCCTGATGCCGACCGCCGAGCAGCGCGAACGCCTGCGCCTGATGCGCGATTTGGTGCGCGTGCGCAACGTCTACCGTTGGGCTGGGCAGATGCTGCTCGATGCCGC
>DASTMQ010000308.1:0-2733 GCA_035714005.1 Hyphomicrobiaceae bacterium | reverse complement strand
CCCAGCGAGGAGGGCCGGCTGGAGCCCGGCGGCCCGCTCTTCAATCACGCCTCCCAGATCGCGGAGCATCAGCCGATCACCGCGGCGGTGCACGCGCACGGTGCCCGGATCGCCCTGCAGATCTTGCATGCCGGCCGCTATGCCAAGGTCGCCGGTGCCGTCGGGCCTTCCAGCGCAGCCTCACCCATCAACAAAAACGCGCCGCGGCGCATGACGGAGGCCGATATCCTCGCCTGCATCGAGGCCTATGCGGTGACCGCGGCGCTCGCCCGCGAGGCCGGTTACGACGGCGTCGAAATCATGGGCTCGGAAGGATACCTCATCAATGAGTTCACGGCGCCGCGCTGCAACGACCGCAACGATGCCTGGGGCGGCTCGCTCGACAACCGGCTCAGGTTTGCGATCGAAGTGATGCGCCGGGTGCGCCAGCGCACCGGCAGCGACTTTCTCGTGATCTTTCGCGTCTCCTCCATCGACCTGGTCGAAGGCGGTCTGACGCGGGAGGAAATCGGCGCGCTCGCGCGCGCTGTGGAGGCGGCCGGCGCCAACGTTATCAATCAGGGCGTCGGCTGGCACGAGGCGCGCGTGCCGACCATTGGCCTGCGCGTACCGCGCGCCGCCTGGAGTTTTGCGGCGCGCCACCTGAAGACCGCGGTCAAGATCCCCGTCGTTGCCTCGAACCGGATCAACACGCCGGAACTGGCGGAGGCAATCCTGGCGCGCGGCGACGCCGATCTCATCTCCATGGCCCGGCCGCTGCTGGCCGACCCCGAATTCGCCAACAAGACGCGCCGGGGACAGCGCGATAGCATCAACGTGTGCATCGCCTGCAACCAGGCCTGTCTGGACCTGATCTTTTCCGATCGCGCCGCCACCTGTCTCGTCAATCCCAAGGCCGGGCGCGAACTCGACTTCGACCGGCCGCCGCCGGCTCATCTTCGTCGCATCGCCGTCATTGGCGCCGGACCGGCCGGGCTGTCCTGCGCCCTCACCGCCGCCGAACGCGGCCATGCGGTCACCCTGTTTGAAGCCGAGGCCCAAATCGGTGGGCAGCTCAATCTGGCGCGTAACGTTCCGGGCAAGGAGGAATTCGACGAGACGCTGCGCTACTTTCGCACCCGCATCGCCGAACTCGGCATTGCCTTGCGTCTCAGCGTGCGTGCGGACGCGGCGCTGCTCGCGCGCCTCCAATTTGATGACATTGTCATTGCCACCGGGGCCAGGCCGCGCCTGCCCGCCATTCCCGGCATCGAGCACGGCAAGTGCGTGAGCTACGCCGAGCTGCTGGCCGGGGGGAAAACGGCCGGCGCGCGCGTCGCCATCCTGGGCGCAGGCGGCATTGGCTTTGACGTTGCCGAATATCTGAGCGCCCCGCCGAACGGGCAGGCGGCAGGGCAAGCAAGCTTCCTTGCCGAATGGGGGATCGACGCCAGCATCAGCAGTCGCGGCGGGCTGGTTCAAGCCTCGGGCTCGCACGCCGCCCGAGAGATCGTCATGCTGCAGCGGACGCCCGGACGCATGGGCAAGCGGCTCGGCCTCAGCACCGGCTGGGCGCTGCGCTTGGCGCTCGCCAAGCGCGAGGTGGCACAGCTCAGCGGCGTGCATTACGCCGGCATCGATGACGCCGGCCTGCACATCGTGGCCGCTGGCAAGGCGCGGCTGATCGCCGCCGACACCATCGTCATCTGTGCCGGACAGGAACCCGTCCGCGACCTTTACGACGGCCTGATCGCGCGCGGCCAACGCGCCCACCTGATCGGCGGGGCGGAGCGGGCGGCCGAGCTCGACGCCATGCGCGCCATTGCTCAGGGCACGCGGCTCGCCTTTAGCTTCGGGGAGGAGGCCGGCGCATGAACGTGCAAGGCCCACGTCGCCTCACCGCCCGCGGCAGCCACACCGGCTGGCATGAGGCGGCGATGGCACCAACTGGCGGGCAGGGGCAGGCAGCAACGATGACAAACGCAAAAGGAACGCGGCCATGGATGATCGCTACAGTCACTACAAGGCCCTGAAATTCGCGCGACCTCGTCCCCGCCTGCTGGAAATTATCCTGTCGAAACCCGGCAAGCTCAATGCCCTTGACGGCGACGGACATGCCGAGTTGGCCCAGGTGTGGCGCGATGTCGATCGCGATCCGGCCACCTCCGTTATTCTCCTGCGCGGGGAGGGCGGTGTTTTCTCGGCCGGCGGCGATCTCGATATGGTCGAGGCGATGGCGTCCGATTGGGCCAGGCGCACGCGCGTCTGGAAGGAGGCGAGCGACCTCGTCTACAACCTCATCAATTGCAGCAAGCCGATCGTCGCCGCCATCGAGGGGCCCTGCGTCGGTGCCGGGCTGGCGGCGGCGCTGCTGGCCGACATCTCGATCGCCGGCCGCAGCGCCCGCATCATCGACGGCCACACGCGGCTCGGCGTCGCGGCCGGCGATCATTCGGCGATCGTGTGGCCGCTGCTGTGCGGCATGGCCAAGGCCAAATACTACCTGTTGTTGTGCGAGCCGCTTTCGGGTGCTGAGGCCGAGCGCATCGGCCTCGTCTCGCTGCTGGCCGACGATGACAAGGTCGTGGAGGTGGCACGAGCGACCGCCGAGCGGCTGCGCGACCTGCCGCCCGCCGCCGTGCGCTGGACCAAGCACGCGCTCAACAATTGGCTGCGCCAGGCGGGACCCAACTTCGATGCATCGCTCGCCATGGAATTCATGGGCTTCTCAGGACCCGAGGTGCAGGAAGGCCT
>DASTMQ010000307.1:0-4908 GCA_035714005.1 Hyphomicrobiaceae bacterium | reverse complement strand
CGTCCTGGCTTGCCGCCAGTTTGGTGATCAGCCTCATCGTCCTGACTTTCGTGCCCTGGAAGTGGGCGCATCCCCTGCGAACACCTCTATTGCGGCCGCTGACGATCTTGGTGCTGGCGGCGTGGCTCGGCGCGGCTGTGCTCACGCTTGGCAACGGCTTTCCGGCAACGCCCGCGCTGCAGACCGTCTTGATCTTTGCCGCCGCCTATATGTTTGCGCTCGTGCTGTTCCGCAGCCTCGCGCGCTAGACGGGGCAAGTGCGACAATGGGCCAGCCGCACGGGGCGCGTTAACCCTTGGCGCGATTGATAGCGCGGTGCCACAAAGCTGACACCTTGCGGTTTGAGAACGCGAACCGCTCAAGCATTGAGGTGCCAATAAATTCACGGGGGAATGATGCGTGTGGGGATGATTGCAACGGCGTTTGTGGTGTGTGCGGCGCAGGGCGTTATCGCCGCTGAGGGCAATACGGAAGGCCACGCCTTGCGCAAGATTGTTTCGGGGCGGACGATTGAACTGAATACGCCGCTTGGCGGCCTGCCGATCAGCTATCGCATGGATGGTACGATGTTGGGCAAGGCGGAAAACCTTGCCGCCTACACCGGCTCGACGCAGGATAGCGGCATATGGTGGATCGCAGCCAACAAGCTCTGTCAGCGCTGGCAGAAATGGTTGGAGGGCAAGCCCTATTGCTTCACGCTGCAGCAACAGGGCAGGGCCGTGCAATGGACCCGCAACGACGGCTTGACGGGGACGGCAACGATTAGGCGTTAGCCCCGGGGCCGGGGCGCGAGAACCAAACCCGCCTGCTGGCGTTCCGTCGGGAATGCCTGAGCCCTCAACGCGTGAGCCAAGGTGGATCTGGCCAAGCCATGATCAAGGACATTTCCGAGGTTGCCGGGCTTGATCTGGGCATCATTGGCAATTGCCGCACGGCGGCCCTTCTCGACACGGCCGGCCGCATTCTGTGGTGGTGTTTCCCGCGCTTCGACGCCGATCCGGTGTTCTCGCGCCTGCTGGCGGGCAAGCAAGAGAAGGGCTTCTGCGAGGTCGCGCTCGACGGCGTGGTATCGGCGCAAGCCTCCTATGTGCGCAATACGGCGATTATCGAGACCATTCTCAAGGATGCGCAGGGCAATGCCCTGCGCATCACCGACTTTTCCCCACGCTTCCGCCGCTTCGAGCGCGTGTTCAATCCGCCGCAAATCTTCCGCCGCATCGAGCCGATCGCGGGGCTGCCGCGCGTCGCAATCCGCGTGCGCCCGACCTTCAACTACGGCGGCCTGCCGACGGCGCGCTCGCTCGGTTCCAACCACATCCGTTTCTCCGGCGGCGCCGACGCCCTGCGCTTGACCAGCGACGGCGCCCTTTCCTACATCGCCAATGAGACGCCGTTTGCCTTGATCAAGCCCGTGACGCTGATCCTGGGGCCTGATGAACCGTTCGAGGCCGCCGTCGACACCACCGGCCGCGAATTTTTGGAGCGCACGCGCGACTATTGGCTGGACTGGGTACGCTCGCTCGCCATTCCGCTCGAGTTTCAATCCGACGTGATCCGCGCCGCCATTACGCTGAAGCTGTGCAACTTCGAAGAGACGGGCGCCATCATCGCCTCCCATACCACCTCGATCCCCGAGGCGCCGGGCACGCAGCGCAATTGGGATTACCGCTACTGCTGGCTCAGGGATGCCTTCTTCGTCATCAAGGCGCTGAACCGGCTCGGTGCGACGCAGACGATGGAAGAATACATCCACTACATCACCAACATTGCCGTCGACGGCGAACGCCCGCTGCGGCCCGTGTACGGCATCGTTCCCGCCGATCCGCTGGACGAATGGGTGGCGACCGATCTTGCCGGCTTTGCCGGCGTCGGCCCCGTGCGCGTTGGCAATCAGGCCGCCGAGCAGTTCCAGCACGACGCCTACGGCAGCGTGATCCTCGCCGCCTCGCAAATGTTTATCGACGAGCGCCTGCCGCGGATGGGAGACGTCGACCTGTTCCGCCGCCTGGAGCCGCTCGGCAAGCAGGCCTGCCGCTTTGTCATGGAGCCCGACGCGGGTCCGTGGGAATATCGCGGGCGCCAGCGCGTGCACACGCATTCGGCCACCATGTGCTGGGTGGCCTGCGATAGGCTCGCGCGCATCGCCGAACGCCTAGGGCTTGCCGACCGGGCGCAGCATTGGCGGGGCAAGGCCGACGAGATAAAGGAAAAAATTCTGGCCCGCGCCTGGGACGAGCGGCGCGGCGCGCTGTTGGGGGCGCTCGAGCATGGCGAGCTCGACGCCAGCGTGTTGCTGTTGCCCGATCTCGGCCTGCTGCCCGCCACCGATCCCCGCTTTGTTAAGACCTGCGACACCATTGGCCGCGAGCTCAACCGCAACGGCTTTATCATGCGCTACACGGCCGAGGACGACTTCGGCATGCCGGAGACGGCGTTCCTGGTCTGTCAGTTCTGGTATATCGATGCCCTCGTCGCCCTCAACCGCAAGGACGAGGCACGCCGGCTGTTCACGGACCTCTTGGCCCGGCGCAACAGCTTCGGCCTGCTATCGGAGGACATTCACCCCATCACAGGCGTTCTGTGGGGCAACCTGCCCCAGACCTACTCGATGGCGGGCATCGTCAACACCGCGCGCCTGCTATCGCGCAGCTGGCAGCAGGCTTGGGCGCAGCCATAGTGCTGCCCGGCCTGCGGCAACGCGCGAGTTTGATCACGGTCAGAACCAAACCTAGCTAAGGTTGCGCACTGCAACATGTGCAACGCACCGGGAACCTTTGCCGCAGCCGTGCGTTGCCGCAGGCGAGGGTCGAAAAAGGCACGGGGTTTGGCGGAGAAACCGGATCAGGCGCGTATGAGCCGCATCGTCCTGGTATCGAACCGGGTCACCGACATCCGCAAAGCCCCGCAAGCCGGGGGCGTGGCGGTTGCCTTGGCCGATATTGTGCGCACACGGCCGGCACTGTGGTATGGCTGGAGCGGCGAGATTGCCCCCGAGCACGCCACGGCAAGCCTTGAGCGCGAGGGCCGCATTGCCACCGTCCCCCTCTCGGAGGCCGATCACCAGGCTTACTATCTGGGCTACAGCAACTCGGTTCTGTGGCCGGTCTTTCACAATCGCCTGGACCTGGCCCAGTTCGAGGCAGGCTTTTTCGAGCGCTATGTCGCCGTCAACCGCCGCCTGGCGGAACAGCTGCGGCCGCTGCTGCGCCCCGACGACCTGATCTGGGTCCACGACTACCACCTGCTGCCCTTCGCCACCGAGTTGCGGCGGCTCGGGGCCCAGAACCCGATCGGCTTTTTTCTGCACATTCCGTTCCCGCCCTGGCAGACCTTCATGGCCATCCCCGAGCATCAACAGCTCGCGCGCGCGCTCGCGGCCTATGACCTGATCGGGCTACAGACCAAGGCGGATGTCGCCAATCTGGTCACCTACCTGGAAAATGGCGTCTATGGCCGGATCGTCCCGGACGGCCGGATCCGCCTGCTCGACCGGCTCTTGACCGTGGGCAGCTTCCCGATCGGCATCGATGTTGCCGATTTCGCGCATGCCAAGCGCGACAGCGGCCTGGTGCAGGCACGCGCGCCCGTACATCGCATTATCGGCGTCGATCGGCTCGATTACACCAAAGGCCTGCCGCAAAAGTTCAAAGCCTTCGGCCAGTTCCTGGAGAACAACCCAGGCTATCGCGGGCAGGTCGTGCTGACGCAAATCGCGCCGCCCACGCGCGGCAGCGTCGAGGCCTACACCGATATTCGCCAGCAGCTGGAGTCGCTTGCCGGCTCCATCAATGGCCGCTTCGGCGAGCTCGATTGGGTGCCGATCCACTACATCCATCGCTCCACCGCGCGGCGGCGGCTTGCCGGCATCTACCGCTCCTCGCGCATTGGGCTTGTCACCCCCTTGCGCGATGGTATGAATCTCGTGGCCAAGGAGTACGTGGCGGCCCAGGATGGGTCCGATCCGGGCGTGCTCGTGCTTTCGCAGTTTGCAGGCGCGGCGGAAGAAATGAGCCAGGCTCTGATCGTCAATCCCTACAACATTGCCGAGACTGCCGACGTCATCCGCGTGGCCTTCGAAATGGCGCTGCCGGAACGTCAAAAGCGGCACGCGGCTTTGATGGAGACGGTGGAAAAGAACAACGTCGTGGCCTGGTGCCGATCGTTCATCGCCCAGCTGGAGCGCGTGCGCAGCAATGACCCGGCAAGCTGGCGCGCGCCCGAACCCATCCGCACCGCCTTAGCAAAACTGCAGGCCACCTGAGGAGTAATGGCGCAGCAGCGGATGGCAGCGACGACCCCAGCCAGGCCCGAAAACGGGGAGCACGCGGGTAGGCCGGCGGCCATCCCACCCGTCACCCTTGGCATCGATATCGGCGGCAGCAATATCAAGGCGGCTGCGGTCGACGCCAGCGGCAGGCTGCTGGCCCAGCAGGTGCGGGCACCGACCCCGAAGCCGGCGACCCCGGAGGCTGTGCTCACCAGTATCGCCGGGCTGGTTGCCGCATCGCCCAGCTTCGATCGCATCTCCGTCGGCTTCCCGGGTGTGGTTCGCGGCGGCGAGGTCATCACCGCCCCCAACCTCGGCACCCCGTTTTGGGCGGGCTTTGCCATGATCGCCGCCCTCGCGGAGCGCTTCGGCGCCCCCGTGCGCATGCTCAACGATGCCGTGGTGCAAGGCCTGGGCGTGGTCGAGGGCCCGGGCCTTGAATGCGTGGTCACCCTTGGCACCGGCGTGGGCTGCGCAATCTTCCGGGAACGGCGGCTGCTGGTGCAACTCGAGCTCGGCCAGCACCGCGCCCGCAAGAACAAGAGCTATGACCAATACGCGGGGCAGGCGGCCCTGGCCGTGAAAGGCTCCGCGGTGTGGAACCGACGGGTGCGCAAGGTGATCAGGTCGGTATTGGAACT
>DASTMQ010000306.1:0-20527 GCA_035714005.1 Hyphomicrobiaceae bacterium | reverse complement strand
GGAACGGCAAGCTGCTGGTGGTGGGCTTCAGCGCGGGAACGATTCCCGCCTATGCCGCCAACCGCATCCTGTTAAGGGGGGCCAGCGTGCTCGGCGTGCGCGCCGGCGAAGCCGGTCGCAAGGATCCGGGCCTGCGCCGGCCCATTTCCATCACCAGGCGGGGCCCGGCTCGATCCATCAAACGGCCGATCAATGGACTGAAAACGGCCGAGACCACAAAGCCGAAAGAGAAGGCACCCGCGGTGACGCCGCGCTCCCAGCCGAATTCGACGAGGATGGGCGGGAACAGGAGGGAAAAGGCGGTGCGGACATTGACGCCAATGCCCATGCTGACGAAGACGACAGCAACGATCAACCAACCGTAAAAAAAGGGAAGACGCATGGGAGGAGGGCAAGGTGGCAGCGGGGCCCCGCAAGCGCGGGTGAAGGGGCCTTAGCACGTCCGCGAAGCCCTGTCGCCGCCCGCCGTGCCTGCGGCTGGCGCCCGCGCTGTGCCAAGGCCCGCGCCGTGTCCACCTCAAGGCAATTGCCAAATCGGGGTACGGGGCTAGGCTTTGCCTGCATGTCGGCAGGAATGAGAGCAGCGCACCGATTGGTCTTGCTCGTCGCGGGCGAGGGCGGCCGCCAGGGCGGCCTGCTCGCGATCCTCAGCCTGCTCGTCGCTCTCTTGACCGGTTGTGCGGCCGGCATCGATGCGGGCCAGGCCCGCCTGTGCCGCGCGATCATCCCCGCCCTCAATGGTGAGGCTGCGGCCATCGAAATCGTGCGCACCGCGCCGCTCGCCGGCGCCCCTGGCGTGCGGGTTGACTATCGGGTGCGAGCGCCGGCGGGTCAAAAGAGCCGCTTTCTGGAATGTCGCTTTGCCGGCACACGGGAGGCCGGGTCCGAGCGCGCGGGTCTTGCCGGTGTGGCGACGGAGGCTGGTCCGCTAAGCGATCTGCGCCTTTACGTGCTCAAGCGGTTTTGGTTGGGCCCCGATGCGGCCGCGGCCGACCCCGAGCCCATCAGCAACGCCGCCGAGGCGCCGGCGCTGCCGCGCGGGCTTGCCATCGGCTTGCAGCACGCCATCTTCGCCCTGCCGCCGATTGCCATCTATGCGCTGTTGGCGGCAGCCTACTCCCTGATTTACGGGCTGGTGGGGCGCATCAACCTCGCCTTTGGCGAACTGGCGGCCGTCGCGGGCTATGCGGCTCTGCTGGGATTTGCCATTTGCGGCGCGCTGCCGGGCCAGGTCCCGGCACTGTTGCTGGCGGTGGTGCTGGCACTGTCGGCGGCCACCATGCACGGCCTAGTGGTGGGTCGGCTGCTGTTTGCCCCCCTTTCTCGCGCGGCGGGCCAACAGGTGCTGATCGGCAGCATCGCCTTGGCCATCGTGCTGCAGGAATATCTGCGCTTGAGCCAGGGTGCCAAGCTGATCTGGGTGCACCCGATTTTCAATACACCCTATGCCGTCGCGCGGTCCGGCGACTTCGTGGTCACCTTCACGCCGGTGGCCTTGGCAGCGGCCTGTTTATGCCTGCTGGCGGCCCTGGGTCTGGTCGGCCTCATCAAGATGAGCCGGTTTGGACGCGCCTGGCGCGCCTGCGCGGATGATCCCGCAGCGGCGGCGCTGTTTGGCATCGACCACCGGCTGCTGCTGCTCAAGACCTTCGCGCTCGCCTCCGTGCTCGCCGGCTTGGCGGGCTATGTCGTCACCGTTTACTACGGCGCCTTCGGCTACGCTGGCGGCATCGTGCTTGGCCTCAAGTCGCTGCTGGCCGCGGTGGCGGGCGGCATCGGCCGCGTCGGCGGAGCCTTCCTTGGCGGCGTCCTGATCGGCGCGCTGGAGCAGGCCTGGTCGGCCATCTTCCCTATCGAGTTTCGCGACCTTGCGATCTTTGTCCTGCTGATCGTGCTCCTCGTGTTGCGCCCGAGCGGCTTATTCGGTTGGGGCGAAACCTTGCCGCAAAAGCCGACGCCCGGTGCGCGCTGAGCCTGCCAGCGCCCAGGGCCTGCCATGATGGTGGGTGCGATCTTGCCCGCGCGACTGGGGGGCACGCGCCACGGCGCCATTGTCACGCTGCAAACGGCCAAGGGGACCGCAAAAAGAAAATGGCTCTGATCTGTTTAGGGGGGAGGGCAGATCAGAGCCAGGCCAACTACTGCTGTGGGAAGCACTCTCGAGGGTTCAGGCAGCCCCGGAGAGCACGCTCAACCTAGCGAGGCCGCGGTTTTCCGAAAACCGGGGATCTCCCCTAGAAACGCTCGGGCCGATTACCTAATTGGGTCAACTTCCCCCCGATCTGGACCGAAGCAGCTGCGCCCAGCCATTAGGTAATGACCACGATCGAGGTTGACCCGGTGCCGCTGACAGCCCTTTTCATTTGCTTCAACCGTGCGCAAGCTGTGCCGGGGATTGGGCGCAACACCGGCTGGGCTGCGAGGGGGAGGAGCATGCTTGAGGTTGCCAGCTTGTCGGTACGCTACGGCAAACATCTTGCCCTTGCGGATGCCGCCTTCTCCGTACGCCTGGGTGAAATCGTCGTGCTCTTGGGCGCCAACGGTGCCGGCAAATCCTCCTGCCTCAAGGCCTTGGGCGGTATGGTGGCGCACGTCCCCGGGGCACGCATCGCTCTCGATGGCCACGAGCTCGCCGGACTGCCGCCGCACGAAGTGGTCGAACGGGGGCTGGTGCTCGTGCCCGAGGATCGGGGCATTTTTGCCGAGCTCGATGTCCGAGAGAACCTGCTGCTCGGGGCCTACAGCCGCCGCGCGCGCGCCGCCGCGGCAGCGAGCCTGAGCAAGGTCCTGGCGTTGTTTCCGCGTCTGGCCGAGCGTCAGCGGCAGATCGTCCGCACCATGAGCGGCGGCGAGCAGCAGATGGTGGGCATCGGCCGGGCGCTGATGTCGGATCCGCGCGTGCTGTTGCTGGATGAGCCCTCGCTCGGCCTGGCGCCGATGGTGTGCAAGGAGCTGTTCCAGACGCTTGAGCGCATTCGCGCGCTCGGCGTCGGCATCCTGTTGGTTGAGCAGAATGCGCGCCAAAGCCTGGCGATTGCCGACCGAGGCTACCTCATGGAAAACGGCCGCATCGTTGGCGACGGCAGCGCCACCCACCTCCAGGGTGAGCCGGCCGTGCAGCAGGCCTATCTGGGCGGCGCCCTGGCGAACGCCGGCCCGGCCAGCGCTGGCCGCCCCAACGGTGGCCGCTCCACGGTTGGATGGGCCAACAGTGAAGTGGCGGCGGCCCAACCCCAGCGCCTGGCGCCGGTCGAACCTTGCGCCGTTGTCCAAGCCGTACTCGGGCGCAACGGCGGCCCCGGTGCGATGCCTGTTGGACTGAGATTTGAGCGACAGCCGCGGAGTAGCCCCATGCTCGAGGTGCCCCTTCTGATTGCCAGCGACGACCAGGAGGCGGCGGGCGGTGCCAGCTTCGACCGGCTCAACCCGCTCACGGGCGGGGTTGCCTCGCGCGCCGCTGCGGCCTCACCGTGCGATGCGCGGCGTGCGGCCGAGGCGGCGGCCGCAGCCTTCCCAGCCTGGTCACAAACACCGCCGACCGAGCGCCGCGCGCTCCTCAATAAGGCCGCCGATCTTCTCGTAGCCCGCAGCGCCGAGTTCGCGGCCTTGATGGGCGCTGAGACCGGGTCCACCGCCATGTGGGCCGGCTTCAACTGCATGCTGGGCGCGGGCATGCTGCGCGAGGCGGCGGCAATGACGACGCAGATTGCCGGCGAGGTGATCCCCTCCGACATCCCCGGCAGCTTCGCCATGGGCTACCGGCAGCCGGTTGGTGTGGTGCTCGGCATCGCGCCCTGGAACGCGCCGGTGATTTTGGGCGTGCGCGCCATCGCCATGCCGCTTGCCTGCGGCAACAGTGTGATCCTCAAGGCCTCGGAGATGTGTCCGGGCACGCACCGCGCTATTGGCAGCGTCCTGCGCGATGCCGGCTTTCCTCCTGGCGTCGTCAACGTTCTCAGCAATGCGCCGCGCGATGCCGGTGGCGTGGTCGAGGCATTGGTTGCGCACCCGGCCGTGCGACGCGTCAATTTCACCGGATCCTCCAAGGTCGGCAAGATCGTCGCCAAGCTTTGCGCCGAACACTTAAAGCCCGTGCTCCTGGAGCTGGGCGGCAAATCACCATTGCTCGTGCTCGACGACGCCGATCTGCAGGCCGCCGTGGCCGCCGCCGCCTTCGGTGCCTTTGCCAATCAGGGGCAGATCTGCATGTCCACCGAGCGCATCGTGGTGGACGAGACCATTGCCGATCAGTTCGTCGAGCGCTTTGCCGCCAAGGCAAAATCGCTATCGGTCGGCGACCCGCGCGAGGGCGCGGCCGTGCTCGGCTCGTTGGTCGACCGCTCCGCCGCCGAGCGCGTCACCGCGCTGGTGCTCGACGCCGTTGCCAAGGGCGCCAGGCTGGTCGCGGGCGGCAGCGTCAACGGCACGCTGATCAACGCCCACGTGCTCGACCACGTCACGCCCGAGATGCGGATCTATCACGAGGAATCGTTCGGGCCCGTGGCCGTGGTGGTGCGCGCCAAGGGCGAGGATGAGGCCGTGCGCATCGCCAATGACACTCCCTATGGGCTCTCGGCGGCGGTTTTTGGTCGCGACGTCAACCGGGCCTTCCGGGTGGCGCGGCGCCTTGAGACCGGCATCTGCCACATCAATGGGCCGACCGTACATGATGAGGCACAGATGCCCTTTGGCGGCGTTAAGGACTCAGGCTACGGCCGCTTCGGCGGCAAGGCCGCCATCCATGAGTTCACCGAACTTCGCTGGATCACCATCCAGTCGGGGCCGAGGCATTATCCCTTCTGAGCCAGCCGCGGTTGGCCGCGGGCATGGGCTGGGAGCGGGTGCCGGTTGCCGCGAGCGGCCGCGAATTGACGGGAGCAGGGCGCGCGGCGTAAGTGATGCCTCAGCCTACCGTTGTAAGCTGACCCGGAGGGATGCCTGAGCATTAAGGTCCACAGGAATGATTTGGCCGCCGGTGTCAGCTTTACAGGGGCGGTGGCCGTTGATTCGGAAACGCTGGGGCTGCGCGCCCTGCGCGACCGACTTTGCGTTGTGCAGCTCTCGGGCGGCGATGGCGATGCACATCTGGTACAATTCGACGGCAAGGACTGGTCCGCCCCTCGCCTGAAGGCGCTGCTGTCGGACAGCTCCGTGTTGAAGATTTTCCACTTTGCGCGCTTCGACCTGGGCGTACTTGCGCACTATCTCAAGGTTGCGCCGGAACCCGTCTACTGCACCAAGATCGCCTCCAAGCTCGTGCGCACCTATACCGACCGGCACGGGCTCAAGGACCTGTGCAGCGAGCTGTTGGGGGTTGAGTTATCCAAACATCAGCAAAGTTCGGACTGGGCGGCCGACAAATTGAGCGATCAGCAAAAACAGTACGCGGCCAACGACGTGCTCTACCTGCATGCCCTGAAGGCCAAGCTCGACATGATGCTGCAGCGGGAGGGCCGCACCGCCTTTGCCGAAGCCTGTTTCCGCTTTTTGCCGGTGCGCGCCGGGCTTGACCTGGCCGGCTTTGAAGATGTTGACATTTTTGCCCATTAGGGCCGTCTTCCACTGCCTTTTTGGCGGCTTGCCAGGGGTCCCAATATCACCCAAATTGATCGCCAATTTGTGCGCGACTCGCTGCACTGGGGAACCGTCTGCCGCGTTGCGGTAGGTCAGCCATGGCCATAACCTTCGAAATGCGCGGCCGAGACGGGCCGGCAGGCCTCGGGCCTGCGTCGCAAGCCCTCTTGGATCGCGCCCGCGCCTTCCGCAGCGCGCGCCGGCACAGCCTGTTGGTGCGGGCCTTGCGCATTGGCTTGCCGGTGCTGACGCTCGGAGCCTCGGCGGCCTATCTCTTGGCCCTCAATAGCGCCTGGAAGATTGGCCCGGGACGGCTCAGCCTCGGGCAGGTCGAGCTTACGGCCGACGATCTGACCATGAAAAACCCCAGCTATTTCGGGGTGACCAAGGACGGCGGGCGCTATCAGGTGCGCGCTAAGCGCGCGGTCGTGGAGTTCAACCGGCAGCAGGCGCCCATCAAGCTCATTGATGTGGACGGTGACCTCGTCCGCAGCAATAACGTGACCACCAAGCTCAAGGCCAAGCACGGGCTGTTGGACAATGCCAACAGCCAGCTTGAGCTTTATGACGGCATCGAGATCGATACCAGCAACGGCATGGCCGCGCGCCTGTCGCGGGCGACCATCACCATGAAGGAACACCGTGTCGTCTCGAAAGAACCGGTGACGGCGAGTACGCCCACCGGCAACGTCCGCTCCGCCGGCATGAGCCTGAAGACGGATACCCAAGAGGCCAGCTTCCAGGGCAATGTCATCGTGCGGTTGGTCGGCAGCGGCGGGCAGGGCGTGGGTGGGTTCGGCCGCGACGCGCGCCAGCCGATCGAGGTCAACGCCGATCGGCTCGATGTCAATGACGCCTCCAAGACCGCCCGCTTCACCGGCGGCGTGACGGCCACGCAGGGTGATTCCACCCTGAAATCGCCCGAACTCAACGTCACCTACGAGGGCAAGGCGGCAAGTGCACAATTGAGCGGCCAGCCCAAATCCGACGAGCAGACCTCGCGGCTGTCACGGCTCGTGGCCGGCAAGGGCGCGGTGATCACCGCCAGCGGTGATCGGCGCGTGACGAGCGATGAGGTCGACTTCGACGCCAAGGCCGACACGGCGCTCTTTACCGGCAGCGTGGTGGTCAACCAGGGCCGCAACGTGCTCAACGGGCGCCGGATGTTCGTTGACCGAAAAGCCGGCAAGAGCCGCCTCGATGCCCCCGGCGACGGCGCCCAGCCACCGGGCCGGATTACGGCAACTTTTTACCAAACAGAGACCAAGGCGGCGCAGGCCAAGCCCAAAACGGCGGCCACCGAGGCGGTTACGGCCGTACAGGAACAGCTGTTCGGCTCCTTCAAGACCGATCCCAATGCACCGATCGACATCGAAGCCGATAGCCTGGATGTGAACGACCCAGTACGGCAGGCGATCTTCCACACCAACGTGCGCGCGCAGCAGGGTGAATTTGTCCTGCGCACGGTCGAGCTCGTGGCCTTCTACTCGGGCCAGAGCGGCCTCGGACTGGGGACCGGCCAGCAGGGTGACAAGGCAGGCGACAAGGCGCCGGCCCAGCTCGTGCGCATCGAGGCCAAGCAGAAGGTGCTCATTACCTCCAAGGACGGCCAGACGGCCACTGGCGACTGGGCGAACTTCGACGTCAAGGCCAATACGGTGTTGATGGGCGGCCGCGTCGTCGTCACGCGCGGGAAGGACGTGGCGGAAGGGCCGCGCCTGAAGATCGACCTGACCACCGGCATGTATCGGTTCGAGGTCGAAAACGAGGCCCCGGGAGCGGCTGCGGCCGTCGTGAGTGCCCCACCACCGCCCGCGGACGCGGCCAAAGCGAGCGCAGACACCGATCCCACCAAACGGGCGTGCCCGGCCGGCAAGCAGTGTCTGCTGTTCTATCCCAAGGATACCAAGGATCGAGCCAAGGAGGTGGGCAAAAAGGTCCTGCCCAATCTTCCAGCCAAGATTGGCGAGGGCTGGCAGTCGAACACGAGTGCCGGTGACCCGAGCCGGCGAGGCGACTAGGCCCATGCGGTTGTTTGCGTTTGGTTCTCGCAAAAGCGATCGTGGCGTGCCGGTGCCCGCCCGCCGACAGCCGCCCCCGCTCAACGGGCACGGCGAGGAGCGCGATCTCGGCCGCGTCGGCGGCCAGCAGGGCTGGCTCACCGCCGAGGTCGTGCAAAAAAGCTATCGCGGCCGCATGGTGGTCAAAGGCGTGAGCCTGGCCACGGCGCGGGGCGAGGCGGTGGGCCTGCTCGGCCCCAACGGCGCCGGCAAGACCACGGTGTTTTACATGATTACGGGGCTGGTGCCGGCCGACGCGGGCCGCATCACGCTCGACGGCCGGGACGTGACTTGGCTGCCGATGTACCGCCGCGCGCGTCTTGGCATCGGCTATCTGCCGCAGGAAGCCTCAATTTTCCGCGGGCTGACCGTCGAAAAGAACATCATGTCGGTGCTCGAGCTGGTGGAGCCCGTACGCAAGCGTCGCCGGGAGCAGCTGGAAAGTCTGCTCGAGGAATTCAACATCACGCGGTTGCGCAAGTCGCCCTCGCTGGCGCTCTCGGGCGGGGAGCGCCGCCGATGCGAGATTGCCCGTGCGCTGGCCAGCCGGCCCTCGTTCATGCTGCTGGATGAGCCCTTTGCCGGCATCGATCCGCTCGCGGTCGGCGACATACAACAACTGGTGCGGCAACTCACCGCGCGCGGCATTGGGGTGTTGATCACCGATCACAACGTCCGCGAGACGCTCAGCCTGGTGGACCGGGCTTACATTATCTACGATGGCAAGGTTTTAACGCACGGTAACCCTCGCGAAATCATAGCCAATAAAGACGTGCGCCGGGTGTACCTGGGGGACATGTTCGATTAATGGCCAATGGCGTATAGCTCAACCCCGTGGCAGGTCTGACGACGATCGGGGCCGTAATCGATGGTGCTTTCGCCAAAGTTGGAGTTGCGACAGGGCCAGCAGCTGGTCATGACCCCTCAGCTGCAGCAGGCCATTCGCCTGCTCCAGCTCTCCAACATCGAACTGTGCTCCTTCATCGAGGCGGAACTGGAGCGCAATCCGCTCTTGGAGCGCGAAGAGCCGGCTGTCGATCCGGCGCCGCCAGCGTCAGCGGACGCCGCGAGCGCGGACCCGGAGCACGAGGAGGACTGGTCTGAGGGCTATGGCGAGGGCAATGGTGCCCGGACCGGCAGGGCCGAGGCCACCGACACCGACGGCGCCGGGCCAGGCCAAGACCGCAATGGGGCGGAGCCCGAGCCCTCCAGCTGGGCATCACTGCGGCCGCGCACCAACAACGCCTTTGACGGCGATGGGTCCGGCTTCGACAACATCGTGGCGACCGCTGGGTCGCTAGTGGAGCATTTGACCGAGCAGCTCAACCTGACCCTGGCCGATCCCGCCGAGCGGCTGATCGGCGTGCATCTGATCCATATGCTCGATGAGGCGGGCTATCTCGTCGGCGATTCGAACGAGTTGGCCGAGCGGTTGGGTGCGCCGGCCTCGCTGATCAACGCGGTGCTGGCGAGGCTGCAGCAATTCGACCCGCCGGGGGTCTTTGCGCGCACGCTGGCCGAGTGCCTGGCGCTGCAGCTGCGCGAGCAGAACCGCTACGATCCACAGATTGCCAAACTGCTATCGCACCTCGATCTGCTCGGCAGCCATAACCTGGCGGGCTTAAAGCGGACGGTCGGCGTCGATGCGCAAGAGCTCGCCGAAATGATCGCCGAGATCCGGCGTCTCAATCCCAAGCCCGGCCTCAGATTCGGCAGCGTGCAAATTGAGCCGGTGCTGCCCGACGTGTACGTGCGCGCCGCGCGCGACGGCAGTTGGACGGTGGAGCTCAACAACGACACGCTGCCCCGCGTGCTGGTCAACCGCAGCTATTATGCGGTGGTGTCGAAGACGTCCGGGTCGCAGAAGGATCGCGACTATCTCACCGAATGCCTGCAAAACGCCAATTGGTTGGTGAAGAGCCTCGATCAGCGGGCGCGCACAATTTTGCGCGTGGCCGAAGAAATCGTGCGCCAGCAGGACGGCTTTTTGAGCCATGGCGTGGAGTACCTGAAGCCGCTCAATCTGAAAACGGTGGCGGACGCCATTTCCATGCATGAATCAACGGTCAGCCGCGTCACGTCCAACAAGTATGTCGCCACGCCGCGGGGCGTGTTCGAGCTCAAGTATTTTTTCACCTCCGCCATTGCCTCCGCCGCCGAAGGGGAGGCGCATTCTTCCGAAGCGGTGCGCCACCGTATTCGCCAGCTGATCGAGGCGGAAACCGCCCAGGCCGTCTTATCGGACGACAAGATCGTGGAGCAGCTCAAGCGCGACGGCATCGACATCGCACGCCGAACGGTGGCCAAATACCGTGAAGCCCTGCGCATCCCCTCCTCGGTACAGCGCCGGCGCGAGAAGCAAATGGCGGTCCGGCTCGGCGTGGGCGCCTGAGGTTTGTGGGTCGCCCTTGTGCCCGGCGCCTGCTTGTGCGGGCCCGCTCGGTGCCCGGTACTTCAATGCCCAGGCCCCGCGCCCTGCCGCCGCGAAAGGCCGCCCGAACAGCCCCCGGGCCAGGGCGCGCCCGGCGCCGCCTCCCCCCACGTTTTGGTTGACGCCTTGCGCGCGGGTTGCGGCCGCCAAAGCTTTGGCGCGGGTGCGGCGCGGATGGCCCGCCAACCCCGCTTCGGCGGCCGCCATCGCCCTGTCAGATGCTGCAATAGAAAGTGTGCACGCTACATTTGACAGGCCTAGGCGCCTGCTCTACGGTCCCGACCGATTTGAAGCCCTTGAGCTCTAAGAACAAGGTTCAGTCATCCGGGCAACGTGCTGGTCTGTGGCCGGGCAATGCGCAAGCAAAACTCCGGTGCGCAGGCTATTGAAGGCGAGACGGGGAGCCCCGGACAATAAGACGAGGTGACGTCCTGCGAAAACCATTTTCGCAAGGCCGTTGGTCTGTGGCCCTCCCGGCCGGCAGGGGGTGACGCGTCCCTATCGAGGAACAGGCGCATTAGGGAACAGGACAAACCAGAAAAACCGGACCAAACCGTCGGGCGATGGCACCGATGAGGCATGAACGTGCCGTAGGTACCCCTGGCGCGAGAGAGCAAATGGAGCTTGGTGATCTCATAAGGCGCGAAGCCGTCTTCCCAGCCCTGAAGGCGCAGAGCAAAAAGCAGGCGCTGCAGGAGCTGGCCCAGGAGGCGGCCAAACTGACCGGCGTCGACGGGCGTCAGATCTTTGAGACGCTGCTGCAACGCGAGCGCCTCGGCTCGACGGCCATTGGCCGTGGCATTGCCATTCCACACGGCCGCGTTGCGGGACTGACCAACATCGTCAGCTTATTCGCAAGGCTGACGCAGCCCATCGAATTCGGCGCGCTCGACGACGAGAATGTCGATCTGATCTTTTTGTTGCTGGCACCCGAGCACGCTGGGGCCGACCACCTGAAGGCGCTGGCGCGCATTTCGCGCCTGTTGCGCGAACCTTCGACGATCGAGAAGTTGCGATCGTCGAAGGACCGTACCGCCCTTTACGCGGTCCTGACCGCGCCAGCGGCCTCGCACGCCGCCTGAGCCTCGGCGGCCAAGGGCTTGTGGCTTGCCGATCAGCCGAGTACGGCCAGGGCGCCGAGCCCCATGCCGCCGACGATGATGCGCCACCAGGCAAAGGGCGCAAATCCATGCCGGCCCACAAAATCCACAAGGTAGCGCACGACCAGCACGCCGGCGAGGAAGGACACGATCAAGCCGAGCGCGATGTGCTTGGCGTCGTCCGGCGTCAGCTCGTGGATATTCTTGTAAAGATCGAAGACGAAGGCTCCCAGCATTGTCGGCATCGCCAGAAAGAAGGAGAACTCGGTGGCTGAACGCTTGTCGGCGCCGAGCAGCAAGGCCCCGACAATGGTGGCGCCTGAGCGTGACACGCCGGGGATCATGGCGAGGCACTGGGCAAGCCCGATTGCGAGGGCAAGCGGCAGCGGATAGTCCATGACGCTGTGGTAGCGTTGCTCGATGCGCATGCGGTCGACAGCAAGCAGGATTACGCCACCCACGATCAAGGTGGTGCACACGAGCCAGGGTGAGGCGAACAGATAGGTCTTGATGTACTTGTGAGCGGTGGCGCCGATCACCGCCGCGGGCAGGAACGCCACCATGACGGCGAGCAAGAAGTGTCGGGCCGAAGCATCGCTGGGCAGGTTCAAGGCAAGCCGCATGAGCTTGGAGGCGTAGACCGAGACGATGGCCCCGATCGCGCCCAGTTGAATGAGCACCTCGAAGGTCTTGCCGGGCGATTCAAAGCCCAGAAAATGGCCAACTAGCAACAGATGACCGGTCGAGGAGACCGGAATGAATTCGGTCAAGCCCTCGATCAGGCCGAGCACGATCACCTGCCAGACTACCATGCCGTCCTACCCTGTTCGCTGACCCACCCGCCGCCCGCGCTTAACGCGGGCGTTGCTCCAGTAGCGGCGCCGTCCCACCCCCTCAAGCACATGGTCCGGGATTTGGTGCTGGTTGTGGCGGGGTTGCATCGCTATCCTTGGCGGCGGCTGAGAAGCGAGACGAGGGCATGACCGAAACCCTGAAACAGCGCCTGCTGGCAGCGGCACGCGCGGCGGGCTTCGATGTTGCGCGCGTGACCACGCCGGCGGCGATCGATGCCCTGGTCAGCCAACGGCTGCAACAGTTTCTCGACGAGGGGCGTCACGGCGACATGGCCTGGATGGCCACCACCGCCGACCGTCGCGGCCATCCCTTGAATATGTGGCCAAACACCCGTTCGATCATCATGCTTGGCATGAACTACGCTCCGCAAAGTGATCCGCTGGCGGCGCTGGCGCAGCCGTTGCACGGCGCCATTTCCTGCTATGCACAATGCAAGGACTATCATGACGTCGTCAAATCGGGGCTCAAACGCGTAGCCGGCCTGTTGGCGGCGGAAAGCGGGGCGGAGGTCAAAGTGTTTGTCGACACCGCCCCCTTAATGGAAAAGCCGTTGGGCGAGGCGGCGGGGCTCGGCTGGCAGGGCAAGCATACCAATCTGGTCTCCCGCGACTTCGGTTCCTGGCTGTTCTTGGGCGCCATTCTGAGCACGGCCGAGCTCGAGCCCGACACGGCCGAAGTCGACCATTGCGGAAGCTGTCGGCGCTGCCTCGATGCGTGCCCGACCGCCGCCTTCCCGGCCCCCTATCAGCTCGACGCCCGCCGCTGCATCGCCTACTTGACCATCGAGCATAAGGGCCACATTCCCGCGGAATTCCGGCGACCGATCGGCAATCGCGTGTTCGGCTGCGATGATTGCCTGGCCGTGTGCCCCTGGAACAAGTTCGCGGTGGCGGCGCAGGCGACGCGGCTCTCGGCGCTGGCCGGCGCCGCGTCCGTGCCACTGGCGGAGCTGTTGAAGCTCGACGACGTCGCCTTTCGCAGGCGGTTTGCAGGCACACCGGTCAAGCGCACCGGCCGTGACCGGGTCGTTCGCAACGCCCTGATTGCCGCAGGCAATTCCCGTGATCAGGCTTTGCTCCCGCTAGTGGAGGACTTGCTCGACGACGGTTCGCCGTTGGTGCGCGCCATGGCGGTGTGGGCGCTACAGCAGCTTGCCAGTACCGAGGCGTGGTCGGAAGCCCGCGCGCGACATGGCGCGCGCGAGCGCGATGGCGCCGTGCAGTCGGAGTGGGCCGCGGAGGCGCGCTGATGCGGCTTTTTTGCTTCGGATGTGGCTACACGGCCGAAGCGCTGCTGCGCCGCTTGGCTCCGCGCGCCATGACCTGCGCGGGAAGTAGACGATCTTTGCTGGAGGCCGTCCCACCGCTGCCCGGCCTGGTGCTTGTGGCCTACGCGGGCGATCGGCCTTCCCTTGAGGTCAAACGCGCGCTCACCGATACCAGCCATGTCCTTGTCAGTATCCCACCTGATCTCGAGGGTGACGCGGTGCTGCGGCATTATCGTCACGATCTGGCTGGGCTCAGCCAGCTGTCCTGGATCGGCTACCTCTCGAGCGTGGGCGTTTACGGCGACTGCCAGGGGGCATGGGTCGATGAGACGAGCCCGACGCGGCCGGGTTCGGAGCGCAGCTTGCGCCGCCTTGAGGCCGAGCAAGCCTGGCTCAGCTTCGGTCAGGAGACAGGCCGGCGGGTGGAAATTTTTCGCCTCGCGGGCATCTACGGCCCGCAGCGCAGCGTGCTCGACAACCTGCGCGGCGGCACCGCGCGCCGCATCATCAAGTCTGGGCAGACCTTCAATCGCATCCACGTCGACGACATCGCACGCACGCTGGCGGCGGCGATCGATACCGACACCGGCTATCGCATCTATAACGTCAGCGACGACGAACCGGCCCCGCCGCAGGATGTGGTTGCCTATGCCGCCGAGCTGTTGGGGCTGGCGGTGCCACCGGAAATTCCCTTCGAGCACGCCGAGCTGACGGGACTGGCGGCGAGCTTCTGGTCGGAAAGCCGGCGCGTGCGCAACACACGCATCCGCCAGGAGCTGGGAGTTGAGCTGCTCTATCCCAGCTACCGGGAGGGCCTGCGCTCCCTGCTCACGGCTTGATCGGCTACGAGGGGGGTGCGCCAAGTGCTCCCGCTTTTTGCCGCAAAGGGCGGGCACAAGGTGGCGGGACGGGCCGACGTGGCCGGTCGTGGCGGGATCGCGAGTGCGACGAATTGCGGGGGGTGAGGCATGTCGGGGTGGGCTCGCCGGGCGTGGATTTCCCTCATTGTCGCCGCCTTCGCCGCCCTGGGCGTTGCCCAGCGTGGCGCCGCAGGCGGCATGGAGCCCGAGGCTGAGCTCCCCGCCGCCGCGCCGCGCCAAGCGGCTCCCGTGGAGCCTTGGGCGCACGGTGATGGCGCCTCCCGGCCGCGACGCCTCCAGGACACGCGGGTCACGGTGCTTTTGTGGATGGCGCCGGGCACCTATGGCATTCGCCGCAGTCACCCGAGCGCGGATCCGGTTTTGTGCCTACCTGACGGCTGCTACGTCAGTCGCGGGCCGGAGCTCGCGGCCCGCTTTTTGCCGGGCCGACGGGCGTTGGGGTTCGCCAACACCTGGGGCGGTCGCGCCGGGGCCTGCCGCAACGAACTTGCCTGCGTGTTCCGCGATGTCGATCTCGGACGCCTGCCCGGCTATCTTCAGCCCGTTGATTTGCACATCCTGAAACACGACCGCCGGCGCGGCCTGCAGGCCTTCACCGATTCGGGCTGTCGCTTGCAGCGCGGGCGCCTCCTGTGCGAGGAGGGGCTCATGGAGGCGGACTATGCCCTGTGGATAGTGCCCGAAAGCCTGGCGGTGGCCGCCGGTCCGACCGCGCTTTGGCGCGCGCTCAGCGAAGGCTTGGAGCGGCCGCGTGCCGCCGACCTGGCGCCGCGCTAGGGCGCGGGGCTCACTAGGGCGTCCGTGTCAGTCGGCCAACGATCTCAAAAAGCAAAGCCAGATCCTGCGGTCGCGATAGGCGATGCTCGCCGTCGGGAACCGCTGAGACCTGCACCCAGTCGCCGGAGAGGTGGGCCACGAGGTCGAGGGTGTGTTCCCACGGGACGTCGGGGTCTTGAAGGCCGTGCAGGATGTAGAGCGGCCGCCCCGGATCGAACGGGGCGCTTGCGATCAGATGCTGGCGGCCGTCCTCGATCAGCCGACGCGTGATCGGATAGGGGCCGTCCCCATAGCGGGAGGGGCGTAGATAGACCCCCGTCTCCTCGATCGCCTGCCGGGCGCTTGCCGGCAGGTTCTTCCACAGCAGCTCGGTCATGTCCCAGGCCGGTGCAATCAGCACCAGGGCCTTGAGGCGCGCCGCTTCGCTCTTGGCCTCAGCCAGCAGCGCCCGCAGCAGCAAAAGCCCGATGTAGCCGCCCATGCTGGAGCCGACCAACACCTGCGGGCCGTGGCTCAGCCTGGCAAAGACCGCCCGAGCCTCTTCGAGCCAGCGGCTGATGCTGCCATCTTCGATGCGTCCGCCAGAGCGACCATGCCCCGAGTAGTCGAAGCGCAGGCAGGTGAGCCCTTGCTGCGTGGCCCAGTCCGCGAGCGCGGAAGCTTTGGTGCTTGCCATCTCGGAATGAAAACCGCTGAGCCACAGCACGCCCGGGCGGGCGTCGTTGCCTGTGGACTTGAGGTAAGCGATGCGGCGCGCTTCCGCGCCGGCACCGACATCGAGAAACGAGACGCACTTTTTCGCCGTGATCATGCCGTTACGCCTTGATGACGTTGGGGGCGCGAAGCCCCGAGCGCTCACAGACATTGCGGGTATCGATCACCAGCTTGGCGTTGGCGACCAGAGCGGAATAGTCGATGCCATCGTGATCGGTGGCGATCAGAACGGCCTCGTAGCCGGCAACGGTGGCGGGCGCCAGTGCAATCGAGCTGCGACCGCTGAGCGCGGCGTGTTCGCGCGTGCTCGGGATGGCGGCGATATAAGGATCGTGATAGTCGGCCGCGGCCCCGCGCGCCTCCAACAATTCGATCAGTTTGAGCGAGGGGCTCTCGCGCAGGTCGTCGATGTTGCGCTTGTAGGCCAGGCCGATGATCAGCACGCGGCTGCCCGACAGGGGTCGGCCCAAGCGCCGATCCAGGGCCTCCGCCAGCCGCTCGACGACGACCCGCGGCATGACGGTATTGATTTCGCCGGCGAGCTCGATAAAGCGCGTGGAAATGCCGTATTCGCGCGCTTTCCAGGTGAGGTAGAAGGGATCGATCGGGATGCAATGACCGCCGAGGCCCGGACCGGGGTAGAAGGGCATGTAGCCGAACGGCTTCGATTTGGCGGCCTCGATCACTTCCCAGATATCGATCCCCATCGCCGCGTAGATGAGCTTGAGCTCATTGACGAGGGCAATGTTGACGGCGCGAAAGATGTTTTCGGTAAGCTTGACCGCCTCGGCGCAGGCGGTCGAGGACACCGGGACAACCTTGTCGACAAAGGCGCCGTAGAAGGCCACGGCAAGATCGCGCGCGATCTCACCGTCACCGCCGACCACCTTTGGAATGCTCGAGGTTTCGAACTCGGCGTTGCCCGGATCTTCGCGCTCGGGCGAGTAGGCGAGAAAGATGTCCCGGCCGAGTGCCAGCCCGCGCTCTTGATAGATCGGGGCCAAGAGGTCACGCGTGGTGCCCGGATAGGTCGTCGATTCCAGCACCAACAGCTGACCTGGATGCAGGTAGTCGAGCATGGAGCGCACCGTGCTCGTCACATAGGAGAGATCGGGTTCGCGGTGGCGGCTGAGCGGGGTGGGCACGCACATGAGCACCACGTCGACCTCGCGCGTCCGCGCCAACTGGGTGGTGGCGGTAAAGCGCCCCGAGTCCACCATGCGGGCGATTGCAGCCGACGGCAGATGCCGAAAATAGGAGCGGCCCCTATTGAGGCTCTCGATCTTTTGCGCGTCGATATCAAAGCCGATGATGCGATAGCGGCTGCGCGCGAAGATGGCGAGCGCGAGCGGCAAGCCGACATAGCCCAGCCCATAGATGCCGACAACCGCGGTGCCGTCGGCGATTTTGGCGCGAAGCTCAGCGTGTGCGTCCATCTGAAGCCCTGCTGTCAACCCGTGCGCTCGGAGGCTAAGCTGACTTTATCCCCGCCCGCTAGAAGCGCGAGCGCACCCCGCAAGGATCGCGCGACGCGGCCTCAAAATCTGAAAGGCGCTGTGCGGCCTAACCGGAGGCGGCATGTCCTATGGCATTGAAGGACACGCCTTGTCCATCCGATGCCGGCGGCGCGGCGAGCCGCACACGCCGCCAAGGGGCCGTCGCTGGGCCGGCACCGGACCCGCGCTGGTTGCGCACGGGGCCCTGCCGGCGCCCTTGCGCTGGCGGGGATCGGCGTGCTTGAACCGGCGCCAGTGTTTGCGCGCACGCGCGCGCCCCGAGGAGATCTCACCATTGCCCGATGCACGGCCGACGATTGCCCAGATCGTTCCCAACTTGGACGCGGGGGGCGCCGAGGTCACCACGGTCGAGGTGACGGAAGCGATCGTCAAAGCCGGTGGTCGCGCCCTGGTCGTCAGCAGCGGTGGCCGGCTGGCGGCGCGCATTATCGCCGCGGGCGGCGAGATTGAAACCTTTCCGGCAGCCAGCAAAAATCCCGCGCGCATCCTTTGGAATGGCCGCAGACTGAAGGCGCTTGCCGAACGCGAAGGCGTGAGCTTGCTGCATGCGCGCAGCCGCGCGCCGGCTTGGAGCGCCTTGCTGGCGGCGCGCAGCCTCGGCCTGCCGCTCGTCACCACCTATCATGGCGCCTATCGGGAAAGGGGTCGGCTGAAAAACCTCTACAATGGGGTGATGGCGCGCGGCGATGTGGTGATCGCCAACTCAGGCTACACGGCACGATCGATCAAAAGCCGCTACGGCAAAGCCGAAAGCGAAATCGCCACCATCTATCGCGGCGTGGACCTTGCGCGGTTTAAGCCCGCGGCGGTGGCGGGGGATCGCCTCGCCCAGTTGCGACGGCGCTGGGGGATCGCGCCGTCGCAGCGCATCATCCTGCACGCCGCGCGCCTGACCCCTCTCAAGGGTCAGACGGTCGTCATCGAGGCCGCGCGCTTGCTCGCCCGCTCGGATGCCGGCGATGATCTCATTTTCGTCCTTGCGGGCGATGCGGGCCCTCGTCCTGGCTACGCCGCTGGCCTCAAGGAACAAATTCGTGCCGGCGGGTTGGAAGGCCGCGTGCGCCTGGTTGGGCACCTGGACGACATGCCCGCCGGCCTTGCCACCGCACATTTGGCCCTGATGGTATCGATCGAGCCGGAAGGCTTCGGTCGCGTCGCCGTTGAGGCACAAGCCATGGGCTGTCCCGTCATCGCCTCCGAGATCGGCGCCCTGCCGGAGGCGATGCGCGCCCCGCCCGCGGTCGGGGCGGAGGAGGCGACGGGATGGCTGGTCAAACCCGGCGACGCGGCGGCGTTGGCCGAGGCGATCCGACACGCGCTGGCCCTCCCGGAAGAGGCACTCCGGGCGATGGGGCAGCGGGCGCGCGCGTTCGTGGGCGCTCACTATTCGGTTGGCGAACTGCAGCGCCAGACGCTTGCCGTCTACGATCGGCTGCTCGGCACGCGCTTGGCCGAGCGCTTTGCCGCCACGCTCGCCTCTTGACAGAGCCGGCATCCCTCGCCATTCCGGCCAAAACACCTCACCCGCCACCCCGTCCCCAGGGCGCACGTTCAAAGTCTTAGCCAGCGGTACTTACATGCAACAACAGACCATTATCTGCATGAAATGGGGGACGCGGTACGGCGTCGACTATGTCAACCGATTGGCCTCCATGATCCGCCGCAATACGCGGCGGCCGACGCGCATCGTCTGCTTCACCGACCGGCCGCACGGCATCGACCCCGGGGTCGATATCGCGCCGCTGCCGCCGATCAATATTCCCGAGCGCGTCCAGTGGTTGGGCTGGCGCAAGATTTCGCTGTGGCAGGCCCCCCTGCTCGACCTCGCCGGCGACGTGCTATTCCTCGACCTCGACGTGGTCATCACCGCTTCACTCGATGAGTTTTTCGATTTCGAGCCCGGTCGCTACTGCGTGGCAAGGAACTGGTCCGAACCCGATTTGCGGGTCGGCAATACCTCGGTCTACCGGTTTCCCGTGGGGCGCATGACCTATATTTTCGACGCC
The DNA here is from genome assembly GCA_035714005.1 of Hyphomicrobiaceae bacterium. Taxonomy (GTDB): domain Bacteria; phylum Pseudomonadota; class Alphaproteobacteria; order Rhizobiales; family Hyphomicrobiaceae; genus AWTP1-13. Next base: position 1,345 of record DASTMQ010000306.1, on the reverse strand, counting down.
TTCAACCGCGACGGTGAGCGCTTTCTGGCCCGTTATCGGAACTCACAAAAGTATATCTCGGGGGAGGCCAAGGACATGGTGTTCTGGCCGCCGGAGTGGTGCCTCAGTTTCAAGCACTCGCTGTTGCCGCGCTGGCCCCTCAACTTCTTTCTGGTCCCCAAGCTGCCGCAGGGCACCAAGGTCGTGGCCTTTACGGGCAAACCCGATCCCGATGAGGCGCGCGACGGCCATTGGCCAGTCAAAAGCTCCTGGAAGCGGTTGTACAAGCATGTCCGGGCGACGCCCTGGATCGCCGAACATTGGCGCTAGGACGCCAGCCAAGGGGGGAAACTGCCCCGCATACTTGACTTAGGCCTTATTCTTTTCGAATGTCAGCCCGCAGGCCGGGAGCCTTTGGCCCGCCCCATGCGGGGTGCGGCGCTTGGCCTCAAGATCGCAAACCATTGAAGGAGACTGCCCAATACGACGCCCAATGAGGGCCGCGCCGGAGCGCGAGCCCGCTGGTCCACGGATGAATGAGGACATCCGGGTCCGCGAAGTGCGATTGATCGATGAAAATGGCGATAATGTAGGCGTAGTACCGATTGCCGATGCGCTCGCGCGAGCCACGGCGGCGGGGCTCGATTTGGTTGAAATTTCGCCCGACGCCAACCCGCCTGTGACCAAGGTGCTGGATTACGGCAAGTACAAATATCAAGAGCAGAAAAAAGCCGCCGAGGCGCGCAAACGGCAAAAGATCGTCGAGATCAAAGAGATCAAAATGCGCCCCAGCATCGACGATCACGACTACGACGTGAAAATGCGCTCTATGAAGCGCTTCTTCGACGACGGCGACAAGGTCAAGGTCACGCTGCGCTTTCGTGGCCGTGAGCTGTCGCACCAGGAACTCGGCTGGCAGGTCCTGCAGCGCGTCAAGGCCGACACCGAGCCGCACGCCAAGGTCGAATCCGAGCCGCGCATGGAAGGCCGCCAAATGGTGATGGTGTTGGCCCCGCGTTAACGAGCGGCGCGGCACCGACGTTGCCACCGACCTTGGCCCTTGCCACCGGCCCTCGGCCCAAGCCTCCGCGCCGCCCGCCCTGGCGTCGTCCTTGACGCCTGTACCCCGACCGTTTCTGGCCAGCCCTGGGCCGCTTGGGGCCTCGGCCCCGGGGGCTGCGAGGTGCTGCGCGCGTTGACCGCGCCAACCCGCGCTTGGGCCGCGGCGAAGCGAGGGCCTTGGCGGAAAGTCGTTGCACCCGATCGCCGATCGCCGTATGAGAGCACCGCAAGCCGCCCGGCGGGGCATGCCGTGGCGGCTTTTCCTGCTTCAAAAAAACGGCGCTGCCGGGTCCAGGCGAAGGCT
>DASTMQ010000305.1:0-3397 GCA_035714005.1 Hyphomicrobiaceae bacterium | reverse complement strand
AACGGTTCTGCTTGTTGCAACGGCTGTCTGCGGCGTCGCCGCGGGTCTCGGTTATCGCGGCAGTATGCAGGTGGTTAACGAAATAGCCCCACACGATCGTCGCGCTGCCATGATGTCCAGCTACTTCGTTTGCGTCTTTTGCGGCAATGCTCTGCCTGTCATCGGCATCGGCGTGATCTCGACACTGACGAGTTCCCTTGTCGCAACATTGGTTTTTGCCGCAACCGTCGGCTTATTTGCTGTCCTCGCGCTACGGTTAGAACACCGATAATGGCCGCAGGCCTAGGGGACCCCTTCATCATTCAAAGGCAGCGCATCGTGCTCGGGCCCGGAGCTAGCGGCACTGCGACGCGCTGGTCGGTCGCTCGCAACTTGTAGCTCAAGCTTTTTAACCGGCTGTTTACCTGCGGCGCAGATTCGGCGCCACGGGGGCAACGTTGCGCCCTACAATTGTCCCCGCTGGAACTCGCTCGGTCTTACGGCCGGGCCGAGCGGCACGGGGCTACAAAAGGGCAAAATCCATGAGGGGAGTTATTGTCGGTCTCGGCCTGGCCACGATGGCACTCAGCGCCGCGCCGGCTAGCGTGGCGGCCCAGGACGGCATGGGCTTGGCGGGCATACATGCCTGGGTGAAAGGTGCCGGCAAAACCTGCATGGCCGATCATTTCCACGATGGCCAGGGCACCGGGCCCAGCAAGGCGCAGGCGCAGGCGGCGGCCGTGCGCGCTTGGGCCGACTTCACCGCCTGGGAATATGGGCGGCGTTGGGCGAGATGGCCGTTGTCCGCGAGCAAGTCGGAGAGCTGTTCTGGCGGTTCCGGCACTATCAGCTGTCACGTCTCCTCACGACCCTGCACCAATTGAGCAAGGCTCAGGCGAATTGCGACGCCAGCAGCGCCGTGCTGCGGTGCAGCCGGCTATCGCGATTGCAGGTCGAACCCCTTACGCACAAGATCGAACAAGCGGGCCGGGATTGTGTCCGATAAAATGCGTTGCCGCGGGCTACCGACCAATCCCGGTGTTAGCGGCTGCCGGCCGCCCAAACGGTGGTCGGTCGGCTTAGCCGCGCTTGGGTTTAGCCGCGCTTGGGTAAGGGATTGAGCGGCGGATCGCGGTTGAGAACCTCTTCGATCCGCTGAGGATCGATTTCGATCTTGAGGCCACACCGTTCGAGCTGCAGCAGCATGGGTGATCGGCTGTCGCGGTGCTCCCAGCCTCGGTTGAGCGCCTCCGTCATCTCAGCGAACGCGAGGTTGGCGAGCCGCATCGGCACGCCCAGCTCACGGCCAAGCTCGGTGGCAAGCCGCATATCCTTGTGCGCAAGCGCCAAGGCAAAGCTTGGAGGATCATACTTGTTCGCCAGAAACCGGTCATGCAGGCGGTCGAAGGTGCGCTGGCGCCCGCTGGCCCCGGTACGCACGGCTTCCCACAGCGCGAGCGGCTCGACCCCGGCCTTGACCCCCATGGAGAAGACCTCCGCCAATGCCGTTTGGATCGCGTAGCCGGCGCAGTTGTGCACGAGCTTGGCCACCGAGCCGGCGCCGATTGGGCCGATGTAGCGGGGCGCGTCACTGAAGGCGCCGAGCAGTTGTCTGTGGGCATTGAAGATTGCCTCCTCGCCGCCCACCCAGACGGCAAGCCGCCCCGACTTGGCGCCCTGGGGTCCGCCGCTCACCGGAGCGTCAAGCAGGTGCAAGCCCCGCTCCCCGCAGATCTGGTGAATTCTGCGCACCAGCGTCGGTGAGTTGGTAGTGAGATCGAACCAGGCGCTCCCCTTCTGCATGCCCTCGACCAACCCGTTGGGTCCGAGCGCCACGGCTTCGACCTCCGGCGGGCCGGGCAGCGACGTGAAAATCACCGTCGATTGTGCCGCGAGCGACATGGGGCTGTCCGCCCACCTGGCACCGGCCGTAAGATGCGGCGTCGCCAAGTTCCGGCGTATATCATGCACGATGAGTTGGTAGCCGGCCTTCTGAAGATTGGCTGCCATGCCGGCACCCATGGTTCCCAGTCCAATGAATCCCACCTGCATGGCGCCTTGCTCCTCGTCTGCTCTTAACTGGCGATGCTGCCGACCATACTTTGCCATGAGAGCGTCAGGCCTGGCCATGAACCAGCTCTGGGTGCACACCCAGCAGCCTTGGCGCAGGACGTAACGCGCCGGCGCCAGCGCCCTAGCACGTTGCTTTATCGATCGTCCGCGCTGCTGCGGCGGCAGCATTGGGATCAGCCGATGCGCTGGAACATTACGTCGACCTGCGGCGACCTAATCTGACGGCTTTGACCCACGCCGCACATTATCCATGATTTCATGGGGCGCGGTGGTCGCACGCATAAGGTGCCAGTCCTGTGCCGAACCGGGCCCATAGTGTGCCGCGCTAAAGGCAACCTGACCGATACGGTCTGACGCGGTCGGGCCGATGTTGCCAAGTAACAGCGAAAATGGGGTGCGGCAGCACAAAAGTCGCCTTCAATGCTGCAGCTCTAGCCCGGCACCCACGACGTTCAGCTCCGCCACTCCTTCGGGTTTCTCGGCCTCTTGCGGGGATCGTCAGCCGATCACCTCGCCGCTGCCACTCAAAGTTCTGTTCGCGGGAATTTTCCCCTAGGCGCCATACCCCGGGGGTTGCCGGGCGAATCGCGAGGGGCGAAACCTCGGACAGGCGGCCCAACTCGCGGCAGTGCCTATCTTCGCCACGATGGATAAGCCTGAACGCACAGGGGCGATCCTCAAGCCGCTCCGCCACCGGAACATTCGAATTGGTCGAGCGTTGCAATCCTCGGTTGCCTTCGCGGCACCCATGTCCAGTGTCGGGTCGGTAATGCAGCTTGGGTGCGCGTCAGCGCCGGCGGATGATAACAGTTTTGCTGTCTGCTTCGGCGCGATAGCCAAAGTTGTGGTCGGGCTCGCGGTCGCCGCCGCTATCGATGCCGGACCGCTCGCCTGGCAGATTATCGCGGCGCAAGCGATCATGGGTCTCGAGATCTGCAGTTCGCGCGCGGGCTCCAAGCAACGCGAACGGCAAATGAGATGACCACAGTCGCTCCCCGGCGCTTTGGGTCAATCGCTGGCTGGCTCCTCACCTCGATCGCTAGTTCGGCAACGGCTTTTGACCTGCGTGCCTGGTGTGGCCCTCACACCGTGGCGGCTAGCCGGGGCTATTGGGGATTTCTTAGGTGGTTTCCGGCCTACGGAATGCAAACTCGGTGGAGTTGCGCGCGATGTCGATAACGTCACCCGTTCTCGACGACCTCGACCTTGTCAAACTGCGCCTTGGCGTCATTCGGGGTGGCGACGTCGCGCGCGAGGGCAAGCGTTCGGCTTCAGCGCGCGCGGACTTCACGTTCGCTCGGCCACTTGCGCTGCTATCGATACCCGCGGTTCTGCGGACATCCGT